>CAMNAP010000086.1 GCA_946531445.1 uncultured Clostridia bacterium | reverse complement strand
AACCTGTGACCCCCTGCTTGTAAGGCAGGTGCTCTCCCAGCTGAGCTATGCTCCCGTCAGCGTTATCAATTATATCATAAATGATTTATTTGTCAAGAATAATTTTAAATAATTCTCTTATTCTCTCTTTTCTGTCGCAGAGGTATAAATAACCGAAAAGCGCCTCAATGCCCGTTGCAATGTGGTATTGTCCCTGGCTGGCCGATTTCGGCGAGTGGCTTACCTTCGCGTTTCTTCCGCGCCTGAAAACCGCCTCCTCATCTTCGGTGAGGTCGTTCTTAATTTTTTCGTACGCCTCGCACTGCGCCGTAGCACTCACAAATTTAATGCTTTCGGCGTGCAGGTCGTTAACGGGTCTGTTAGCCTCGCCGACAAGCATTTCGCGTACAAGTATTTCATATACCCCGTCCCCTATAAACGCAAGGTTCAGCGGACTAAGCTGTTTTGCATTAATCTCTTTATCCGTAAACATAAAATCTCAATTCTTAATTAAATTCCGCACTGATTACGGAACATATTCAAACTCAATGTCGTAAAGCGAAACCGTGTCGCCCTCCTGAATTCCTCTTTCTCTGAGCGCGTCAAAAATTCCGCTCTTTTCAAGAACTCTCTGCATATACTGAAGCGCCTCGTAATCCTCGGTGTCAATTCCCTTGAGCACCTTCGGGAACCAGTCCGCTTCAACAAGGAAATAGCCCTCCTCAATCTCGCTGATTTTAAAGCCGGTACTGCTTTTGATTATTGCTTCAACGGGTATTTCCTCTCTCTCGTATTCCTTAATCGGCGGAAGCTCTCTGAGCTTGTTCCACACAACGTTCATAAGCTCCTTTGTGCCCTCAAGAATCGGCGCGCAGATAGAGTAGTATTCGTATCCCTTTTCTTCAACATACGCCTTGAACTCCTCAATCTGTTCAGGCTCAGCCATATCAATTTTATTTCCCGCAACAATCATCGGACACTCGGCAAGCTCGGGGTTAAATTTAACAAGCTCCTCGTTGAGAATTTCAAAATCCTCCTTCGGGTCGCGTCCCTCGGAGCCGCTGACGTCCACTATATGAATAAGAAGTCTGCAGCGCTCAACGTGACGCAAAAACTGGTGACCGAGTCCGATTCCCTCGCTCGCTCCCTCAATAATTCCCGGGATGTCAGCAATAACAAAGCTGTTGCCCTCGCCCATTGAAACAACTCCGAGGTTGGGAACAAGCGTTGTAAAATGGTAGTCCGCAATCTTAGGCTTCGCCTGAGAAACTACAGAGATAAGGCTTGATTTACCAACCGACGGAAAGCCTACAAGCCCAACGTCTGCAAGGAGCTTTAATTCAAGGCTGACGTTCCATTCCTCGCCGGGCATACCCGGCTTTGCAAAACGCGGAACCTGTCTTGTAGGAGTAGCAAAATGAGAATTACCCCAGCCGCCTTTACCGCCCTTTGCGGCAATGAAGCGGTCTGTTTTGCTCATATCAGCCATAACTGCTCCGCTCTCAGCCTCTTTAATCAGCGTGCCTCTCGGTACTCTGATTTCAAGGTCGGGAGCCTTTTTACCGTTACAGCGAGAGCCGCGTCCGTTTTCGCCGCTTTGCGCCTTGTATTTTCTCTTGTATCTGAAATCGGCAAGCGTTGCAAGGTTGTCGTCAACAACAAAAACAATGTCGCCGCCCTTTCCGCCGTCGCCGCCGTCGGGGCCGCCTGAGGCAACGTATTTCTCTCTGTGAAACGCAACTGCGCCGTCGCCGCCGTCGCCCGCCTTAATATTTATTTTTGCAATATCAACAAACATAATCTAACCTCGTATCAAAGTTATAAACGATTTAATTATACTCGGAATAATAAGTATTATACCCGATGCCGTTATAAATGCAAGCGTAATCGGGAAAAAAATACAAACCGCGATTTTAACGCCCTTGTTCGGTTCGCCCTTTTCAATCAGCCTCAGCCCGAAGTAAACGAAGCCCGAAAACGAGCCTGCGGGAAGCAGACTGAGTAAAAACGAATATAAAATTATTGCCTGAGAGGACAGCGCCGCACCCTCGGGCAGTCTTGCCGAAAACGCCCTCATAATAAAAAACGAAAGCGCAAAGCCTCCCGCCCATAAAAGCAGAAGCGATATTAAATATTTTTTCGTGCTTTTTTTATCCATAGCAATAGATTAACACAATTAAAGCGCTTTTGCAATAATTTAATATTGCACTATTTCGTTAATTCTGTTACAATAAAAACAACAAAAATAAGGAGACGGTTTTATGACAAACGAGCTTAAAAAGGAGCTTGAGATTTTCGCTACGCAAATCCGTATGGGAATAATCGAAGGCACATATAACGCAAAGGCAGGTCATCCGGGCGGCTCTCTTTCGGCGGCTGAGGTTTTTTCCTACCTTTACGGAAAAGAGATGAGATATAATCCCGCCCTTCCCAAGTGGGAGGACAGAGACCGTTTTGTTCTTTCAAAGGGACACTGCGCACCCGGGCTTTACGCCGCGCTCGCGTATAAGGGCTTCTTCCCCGTAGAGGATTTAAAAACCCTTCGCCACATTGATTCCTATCTTCAGGGACACCCGAATATGAATACAGTTCCCGGTATAGATATGAGCACAGGCTCTCTCGGTCAGGGCGTAAGCGCCGCCGCAGGTATGGCAAAGGGCGCAAAGTATCTCGGTAAGGATATTAATGTTTACACTCTTCTCGGCGACGGCGAAATAGAGGAGGGACAGGTTTGGGAGGCATTTATGTTTGCCGCTCAGTATAAGCTTGACAACCTCTGCGTAATCATTGACTCAAACGGGCTTCAGATTGACGGAAGAACAGCCGATGTTATGAACGCTGAGCCTATCGACGAAAAGATGAAAGCGTTCGGCTTTGAGGTTATTACCGTAAACGGTAACGACTTTGACGAGCTTGAAAAGGCGTTTGACCTTTTCAATAAAACAAGCGGAAAGCCGTTTGCAATTATTATGAAAACAATTAAAGGTCTCGGCGTTTCATATATGGAGGACGAGTGCTCATGGCACGGTAAAGCCCCGAACGACGAAGAGTATAAAATTGCAATGGCAGAGCTTACTGCTAAAATGAAAGAACTGGAGGCGTAAGTTATGGCAGAGATTAAGAATATTGCAACCCGTGAAAGCTACGGTAACGCTCTTAAGGAGCTCGCCGCTGAGGGCGCAGACAATTTAATCGTTCTTGACGCCGACCTTTCGGCTGCTACAAAAACGGGCATTTTCAAAAAAGCGTATCCCGAAAGACATATCAACTGCGGTATCGCAGAGGCAAATATGATGTGTACCGCTGCAGGCTTTGCAACAATGGGACTCGTACCCTTTGCTTCAAGCTTTGCTATGTTTGCAGCAGGAAGAGCCTTTGAGCAGGTAAGAAATTCAATCGGCTATCCTCATCTCAACGTTAAAATCGGCGCAACTCACGCAGGTATTTCGGTAGGCGAGGACGGCGCTTCTCACCAGTGCTGCGAGGACTTCGCGCTTATGCGTTCAATTCCGGGTATGGTTGTAATCTGCCCCGCAGACGACGTTGAAGCGAAGCAGGCAGTTAAGGCAGCGTATAAATATGAAGGTCCCGTTTACCTACGCTTCGGACGTCTTGCCGTTCCCGTTTTCCACGATGACAGCTATAAGTTTGAAATCGGCAAGGGCGAGGTTATCAGAGAAGGTAAGGACGTAACAATTATTGCAAACGGACTTATGGTTGCCGAAGCAATTGAGGCGGGCAAAGCGCTTTCACAGCAGGGCATTGATGCCGAAATTATCAATATTGCAACTATCAAGCCGCTTGATACCGAGCTTGTAATCGCTTCCGCCAAAAAGACAGGAAAGGTTATTACCGTTGAAGAGCACAGCGTTATCGGCGGTCTCGGCGAGGCTGTGTGCGCGTGCCTGAGCGAAAACTGTCCCGTCCCCGTTAAGCGTATAGGCGTAAACGACGAATTCGGCCACTCAGGTCCCGCAAAAGAACTTCTCAAGCAATTCGGGCTCAGCGCTGAAAATATTGTAAAGGTTACTGCTGATTTTTTAAAATAAGTGTTGACTTTTTAAATCTAATGTAGTAATATATAGGCGGTTAGCGGTGGCTAATCGCCTTTTCTAACGGCGTTCGTTAGCTATAACTAACTTAAATTTTAACACATCGGTTAGCATTGTCTAACTTTTTAATAAGGAGATTTCACTATGATGCCACTTACAGTTCTCGGCGACGGCAACGAGGGAATCATTAAAAAAATCGGCGGAAAGCCCGAGGTTAAAAAACACCTTGAAAATCTGGGTTTCATTGTCGGCGACAGCGTAATTGTAATTACCGAGCAAAACGGCAATATAATCGTCAAGGTAAAAGAGTCACGAATTGCTATAAGCAAGGAGATGGCTATGAAAATATATGTTTAATATTATTTTACATAAAATTGAGGAGGTTATGAGATGACACTGAGAGATGTAAAAATCGGCGACACCTGTAAGGTAAAGCGTATCCACGGCGAAGGCGCGCTCAAGCGCAGAATTATGGATATGGGAATTACAAAGGGCGTAGAGATTTACGTTCGCAAGGTTGCCCCGCTCGGAGACCCTGTTGAGGTTACCGTAAGAGGCTATGAGCTTTCAATCCGCAAGGGCGACGCAGAGCTTATTGACGTAGAGTCTGTTTAACAGAATTTTTTAACTATCGGTTAGCCTTAACTAACTAAACAGAAAGGAAAAGAGTATGAGTATAAGAATTGCACTTGCCGGTAACCCTAACAGCGGTAAAACAACGCTTTTTAACGCGCTGACAGGTTCAAACCAGTACGTAGGTAACTGGCCCGGCGTTACAGTAGAAAAAAAGGAAGGTAAGCTTAAAAAGCACAGTGACGTAACAATAACCGACCTTCCGGGTATTTATTCACTTTCACCGTATACAATTGAAGAGGTTGTAGCGCGTGACTATCTTATTGACCAGAAGCCCGACGCTATTATCAATATCGTAGACGGAACAAACCTTGAAAGAAACCTTTATCTTACAACCCAGATTGTTGAGCTCGGTATCCCCGTAGTTGTAGCAATCAATATGATGGACGTTGTAAAGAAAAACGGCGATAAAATTGACATTGAAGAGCTCTCACATCAGCTCGCCTGTCCCGTCACTGAAATTTCAGCTCTTAAGGGAACAGGCGTAGACGAAGCCGCAGAGCTTGCAATAAACGCCGCCGCAGGCGAGCCCACAGCTCCCCAGCACTCCTTCAGCGGAGTAGTTGAGCACGCGCTTGCTCATATTGAGGAGTACCTTCTCCACGATATGCCCGCAGAGCAGCAGCGCTGGTACGCAATCAAGCTTTTTGAAAGCGATGAAAAGGTACTTGAAAAGCTCAATATTTCAGATGAGGATAAGGCTCATATCGCAAAGGATATTGAGGCGGCTGAAAACGAGCTTGACGACGACGCAGAGTCAATCATAACAAACGAAAGATATATCTATATAGCTTCCCTTATTAAGTCCTGCTACAAAAAGGCAAACAAGGGCAAGCTTTCAACAAGCGACAAAATAGATAAGGTTGTAACAAACCGTTTTCTCGGTCTGCCAATCTTCGCGCTTATTATGTTCCTTGTTTACACAATTTCAATGTCGGGCGCGGCTCTCGGTACGGGACTTACCGACTGGGCTAACGACGGACTTTTCGGCGACGGCTGGAACCTTACGGGCGGAAGTAAATATGAAGAGGCAATGGACGAGTACGCTGATAAGTATCTCTTCTCAAACGCTGAATTCACTTCAAAAGTTGACGCCGCCGCAGAGGCTGACGTCCCCGGCGCGGGCGACATCAAAGACGCCGTAGACGCAAAGAGCTGGGCGGATTTTGAAGAACCCTACGGTTTCTATGCGGATTCTCTTGCAGAGGAAGGCTACGACATAGCTCCCTACGTTGACGCCGCTATGGGTAACGAGGAAGAGGGAATTGAGCCCGCAGGCGAGGTACCCGAGGCGCAGAACTTCGGTATCTGGATTGACGGTATCCCCGTTCTTATCGGAAACCTTCTTGAAAAAATCGGCGCAAACGAATTTATTACAGGTCTTATTCTTGACGGTATCGTAGCAGGCGTCGGCGCCGTTCTCGGCTTCGTACCCCAGATGCTTGTTCTCTTCCTCTGCCTTGCATTCCTTGAGAGCTGCGGCTATATGGCACGTGTAGCTTTCATTATGGACAGAATCTTCAGAAAGTTCGGTCTTTCAGGTAAGAGCTTCATTCCCGTTCTCGTAGGTACAGGCTGCGGCGTTCCCGGTATTATGGCGTCGCGTACAATTGAAAACGAGCGCGACAGACGTATGACTATTATGACAACAACGTTTATCCCGTGCGGCGCAAAGCTTCCTATCATCGCAATGATATCAACGGCGCTCTTCCACGGCTCATCGCTTGTTGCAACTAGCGCATACTTCATCGGCATTGCGGCTATTATATGCTCCGGCATTCTCCTCAAGAAAACAAAGATGTTCGCGGGCGACCCCGCTCCGTTTGTTATGGAGCTTCCCGCCTACCATCTTCCGACAGTCTCAACAGTTCTCCGCTCAATGTGGGAGCGCGGCTGGTCGTTCATTAAAAAGGCAGGTACTATCATTCTCGTATCCTCAATCGTAATCTGGCTCGGCTCTGTATTCGGTGCAGGCGGCTTTGACCCTGACAGAGAGCTTGAAACAAGCGTGCTCGGTATGATTGGTAACGTTATTAAGTATATCTTCGCTCCTCTCGGCTTCGCAAATATCAAGGCAACAATAGCAACCGTTATGGGCCTTGTTGCAAAGGAAGAGGTTGTAGGCGTATTCGGTGTACTTGACTTTGAGGGTATGACTCAGCTTGCGGCTTATTCCTTCCTTCTCTTCAACCTTCTCTGCGCTCCCTGCTTCGCGGCTATCGGCGCAATCAAGAGAGAGATGAACTCAGCAAAGTGGACATGGTTTGCAATCGCTTATCAGTGCGGCCTTGCTTATGCAGTATCGCTTTGCGTATACCAGATTGGCTCAATCTTCTCATCAGCCGACAAAATGAATATCGCAGGTCTTATCTTCGCACTTGTTGTTCTTGCAGGCTTCTGCTATCTCTTATTCAGAAAGAATAAGTACGACGATAATCACCTTACAGTAAGTACAAAGAAAAAGAATAAATAATAATTGCTACAGCGCATATAATCTGATATAATATCAAAAAGGGAGGCGGTTTTATGACAGAATTTATTCAGGCAAACTGGGGAACAATTGTTGCCTCGCTTGCGGTTATACTGCTCGTTTTCCTCGCCGTAAGGCGTATGGTTAAGGATAAAAAAGCAGGTATAGGCGCTTGCGGTCAGAAATGTGCAAACTGC
>CAMNAP010000085.1 GCA_946531445.1 uncultured Clostridia bacterium | reverse complement strand
TCAGAACAAAGCATAAATTCGGGTTAAGGCTTGCCGCCTTAACCCGAATTTTAATAAAGTTATAGCGAAAAAGAGGCGATTTTAGAGCTAACTATATTTATTTAGGGCGCCCCTTGCTGTCCTTTTGTTTGGTCGAGGTGTCCTCAAAACATATTCCGTGATTAAAGCATTTCGCAGGCGAAACACTAACAATCACTTCGTATGTTTTTCGTCTCGGCGGCAGTACAAGTATCCGCCGCCGCAAATTCAGTTTTACAGCTTCCACCATAAAAACAGGGTGTCCGGCGGACACCCTGTTTTTATGGTCGAGGTGACTGGATTCGAACCAGCGGCCCCTACGTCCCGAACGTAGTGCTCTACCAAACTGAGCCACACCTCGAAATGTTTTCTTTTTTTAATGCCTTACCATTATTGCACAAAATGTCTGCAAGGTCAAGAAAAATTTTTGAAAAATCCATAAAAAATAAACTTTTTTATTATTTCATATTGAATAATGGCGGCTTTTGTGCGATAATATTATGACTTATTTTGTAAATTAATAAATTATATCTTAAGGAGATATTTATGGATTATAACAGACTTGCGGAAATTCTCTTCCCCGGGATTGACAAAACGCCTGATTTTTATGAGGAAAAATACCCGCCCAGACAACTTAAGGAGGGCGCAAGAGTTACACGCTTTGCACCGAGTCCGACGGGCTTTCTTCACTTCGGTAATCTTTTTACCTGCCTTGTTTCATACAAAACGGCAAAGGACACCGACGGAGTTTTCTACGTAAGAGTTGAGGACACCGACCAGAAACGTAAAGTTGAGGGAGCTATTGAGGTTATGCTCAAGGGTCTTGAGGTTTACGGAATTATTCCCGACGAGGGAGTTATAGGCGAAGGGGCTGAGAAAGGCGAATATGCGCCTTACTACCAGAGCGCAAGAAAAGAGATTTATCAGAGCTACGCTAAAAGCCTTGTTCTTCAGGGGCTTGCATACCCCTGCTTTATGACCGCCGAGGAGCTTGACGAAATCCGCGCTTCGCAGGAAAACGAAAGCATTAAAGGAATCTGGGGAAAATATGCAAAGCACCGCGAGCTTGAAATTGATGAGATTGAAAAGCGAATCGCCGACGGCGAGCAGTGGACATTAAGATTAAAGTCCCCCGGTACTCTTGACGGTAAATGCCGATTTGACGATTTAATCAGAGGCAAAATTGAGATGCCTGAAAACGTTCAGGACGTTGTGCTACTTAAATCGGACGGCATACCGACCTATCATTTTGCACACGCTGTTGACGACCATCTTATGAGAACGACTCACGTTATGAGAGGCGACGAATGGATAGCTTCTACGCCTATTCACCTTCAGCTTTTCCGCGTTCTCGGCTTTAAGCCGCCAAAGTACGCGCACGTTGCTCCTATTATGAAAGAGGAAAACGGCGGAAAACGCAAGCTTTCAAAACGTAAGGACCCCGAGGCAAAGGTTACCTACTACGCTGAGCAGGGCTTCCCGAAGGAGAGCGTTACAGAATACATTATGACTCTTGCCAACTCAAACTTTGAGGACTGGCGCAGAATGAACAAAACAGAGAGCATAGACAAATTTGCAATAAATCTTAAAAAGATGAGTGTGTCGGGCGCACTGTTCGATATGATAAAGCTTACAGACGTAAGCAAAAACGTAATATGCACAATGCCTGCAAAGAAGGTGTTTGAGCTCTCTTACGAATGGGCAAAGGAATATAACTACGAGCTTGCTTCACTTTATGAGCAGGACACCGAGCGCGCAACGGCTATTCTCAACATTGACAGAGAAAACAAGAAGCCGAGAAAAGACATTGCAAAGTGGAGCGATATTCCCGACTACATCAGCTATATGTACGACGAGACGTTTGTTCCCTGCTACGAGCTTACGGGCAACGCTACTCCCGCGCTTGCAGTTAAAGTGCTTGAAAAATACAAAGACGTTGTTAACCTTGACGATGACAAGGACACCTGGTTTTCAAGGATTAAGGGAATGTGTGAGGAGGTTGGATGTACTCCAAACGTTAAGGAATACAAACAGAACCCCGAGGCGTTTGACGGTCACGTGGGCGACGTTTCAACCGTTATAAGAGTTGCGCTTACGGGAAGAACAAACACGCCCGACCTTTATTCAATAACGGCGCTTCTCGGAAAAGAGAGAGTTATTAGCAGACTTGAGGCGGCTCTTAATCACTATAAGGAGGAAATGTAATGGCAATTGATGAAATCAAAAACGAAGAAATTACCTCTAATTTTATTCACGACTTTATTGACGAGGATTTAGAGGAAGGCGTTTATTCAAGAGTTCAGACGCGTTTTCCTCCCGAGCCTAACGGCTATCTTCACATTGGCCACGCAAAGGCTATTTGCATTAATTTCGGAGTTAAGAATAAGTACAAGGGAATCTGTAACCTCCGTTTTGACGATACAAACCCGACAAAAGAGGATACTGAGTATGTAGACGCAATTGAAGAGGACATCAAGTGGCTCGGCTTTGACTACGACAACGTATATTTTGCTTCTGACTACTTTGATTTTCTGTACGAATGCGCAATAAAGCTTATAAAAAAGGGCAAGGCGTATGTGTGTGAGCTCACTCCCGAAGAGATGAGAGAGTACCGAGGAACGCTTACCGAGCCCGGTAAAAACTCGCCGTACCGCGACAGAAGCATTGAGGAAAACCTTGACCTTTTTCAGCGTATGGCAAACGGAGAATTTGAGGCAGGTTCAAAGACTCTTCGCGCAAAAATTGATATGGCTTCGTCAAACCTCAATATGCGCGACCCGATTATCTACAGAATTATGTACGCACATCATCACAGAACGGGCGACAAGTGGTGCATTTATCCGATGTACGACTTTGCTCATCCGCTCTCTGACGCGTGCGAAAAGGTAACCCACTCGCTTTGCTCACTTGAATTTGAAAACCACAGACCGCTTTACAACTGGTTTGTTGACGAGTGTATTGACGGCGAAAAGCCGAGACAGATTGAGTTTGCAAGAATGAATCTGAACTACACGCTCACGTCAAAGAGAAAATGCTTAAAGCTTGTTCAGGACGGAATTGTTGACGGCTGGAACGACCCGAGAATGGCTACAATAAGCGGTATGAGAAGAAGAGGATATCCCGCAGAGGCTATCCGCGATTTCTGCGAAAAAATCGGCGTTTCAAAGGCGTACAGCGTTATTGACTTTGCACTTCTTGAAAGCTGCGTAAGAGATAACCTCAATCAGAACGCTAAAAGAGCTATGGCGGTTATTGACCCGATTAAGCTTATAATTGACAACTATCCCGAGGACAAGGTTGAGGAGCTTGAAATTGAATACCACCCCGACCATGAGGAATACGGGAAGAGAACCGTTCCTTTCGGTAAAGAGCTTTACATTGAACGCGACGACTTTATGATTGAACCGATTAAGAAATACCGCAGACTGTTTGTAGGCAACGAGGTAAGACTTTACAAGGCGTACTTTGTTACCTGCACGGGCTATGACCTTGACGAAAACGGCGAGGTTGAGGCTGTACACTGCACCTATGACCCCGAAACCTTCGGCGGCGACGCTCCGGACGGACGTAAGGTAAGAGGCACTATTCACTGGGTATATTCAAAGGACTGCGGCGAAGCTGAGGTAAGACTTTACGACAGACTCTTTGACGTTCCTAATCCGAGCGACGAGGAGGGTGTAAGCTCGTTTGAGGACAACCTCAACCCGAACTCACTTGTTAAGAAGAATGCTTATATTGAAAGAGCGCTCAAAAACACAAAGGCGGGCGACAGATTTCAGTTTATGAGAACGGGATACTTCTGCACCGACACAGATACGACAGATAAAAAGACAGTATTCAACAGAACAGTTGCATTAAGAGACAGTTTTAACAAGAAGAAGTAATTATGGCACAGAGAACAGACATTAAAAACATTGCAATTATAGCTCACGTTGACCACGGCAAGACAACGCTTGTTGACGAGATGCTTCATCAAAGCGGAATTTTCCGCGAAAACGAGGTGGTTCAGGAAAGAGTAATGGACTCAAACGACCTTGAAAAAGAGAGAGGCATTACAATTCTTTCAAAAAACACCTCAATTCATTACAACAACACAAAAATCAATATAGTTGACACCCCCGGCCACGCCGATTTCGGCGGCGAGGTTGAGCGTATTCTCACTATGGTAGACGGCGTTCTGCTTTTAGTTGACGCTTTTGAGGGCTGTATGCCGCAGACACGTTTTGTACTTAAAAAGGCGCTCGGCTTAAAGAAAACTCCGCTTGTGGTTGTTAACAAGGTTGACCGAGACGGCGCAAGACCCGAAGAGGTTGTTGACGAGGTGCTCGACTTATTCATTGAGCTTGGCGCAGACGACGACCAGATTGACTTTCCCGTTGTTTTCGCTTCTGCGAGAGGCGGATATTCAAGCCTTGACCCCAACGCGCGCGAGGGAGATATGAGGCCGCTTCTTGACGCGATTTTAGAGCATATCCCGTCACCGAGCGGAGATGCAGACGGTCCTGCACAGATTCTCTTCTCGTCGCTTGAATACGACGACTATGTTGGAAGAATCGGAGTCGGCAGAGTTGAAAGAGGTACAATAAAGGTAAACACCCCCTATGTTCTCTGTAAGCAGGACGGAAGTGAGGAAAACGTTAAGTTTTCACAGATTTATCAGTTTGAGGGGCTCAAGAGAGTTGCCTGCGATGAAGCGCATTTCGGCGATTTGGTTTGCGTTGCGGGTATACCCGACCTCAACATCGGCGAGACGGCGTGCGACCCCGAACACATTGAAGCGCTCCCGTTTGTAAAAATTGACGAGCCGACTATCTCAATGAACTTTATTGTTAACGATTCGCCGTTTGCCGGGCGTGAAGGCAAATACGTTACCTCGCGTAACATACGCGACAGGCTTTTCAAAGAGGTTGAAACCAATGTATCTATGAGAGTTGAGGAAACCGACTCTATGGACACATTCAAGGTTTCGGGACGAGGCGAGCTTCATCTTTCAATTCTCATTGAAACAATGAGACGTGAAAATTACGAATTCGCCGTATCACGTCCGACGGTTATTCTTAAAAAGGATGAAAAGACTCATCAGACGCTTGAACCGATTGAAACGGCGATAATTGAAGTACCCGAGGAATATGTCGGCGTAGTTATGGAAAAGCTTTGCTCGCGAAAGGGCGAGGTTGTAAATATGGACACGCGCTCAACGGGTATGACTCACCTTGAAATTAAAATTCCGTCGCGCGGACTTATCGGCTACAGAAGCGAATTCCTTACCGACACAAACGGAAACGGAATTATGAACCAGCTCTTCAGCGGATACGAGCCGTACAAGGGAGACATTGAAACGCGTAACCGCGGCTCAATTGTCGCTCACGAAACGGGTACAACTACGGGCTACGGCCTTTGGAACACACAGGACAGAGGACGTCTTTTTGTAGGTCCGGGCGTTGATGTTTACGAGGGAATGATTGTTGGCGAATGTGCCAAGGATGAGGATATTGTTTGCAACGTTTGTAAGAAAAAGCACGTTACAAACACCCGTGCAAGCGGCTCTGACGAGGCGTTGAAGCTTGTTCCGCCGACCACACTTTCGCTTGAACAGAGTATGGAATTTTTAGCGGATGACGAGTTGCTTGAGGTTACGCCAAAAAATATCAGACTCAGGAAAACTATTCTTGATAAGTCACTCAGACTTAAGGCTGAAAGCCGCAAAAAATGATTTTAAAGGATGTGAAGATATGAACGTAAAAGAGGGTTTGTATTTTCACATCCCTTTTTGTAAAAACAAGTGCCCGTACTGCGATTTTTACAGCAGCAAGCTTTGCGGTAACGAGGCGGAGGCTTACGTTTGCAAGCTTAAAAAGGAAATAGAGAAATACAGCGGAAGCTTTGATACGGTTTATTTCGGCGGCGGTACGCCGAGCATAATTGAGCCGGAGCTTATCTGCGATATTCTCAGTTGTGCAAGAGCTCAGTTTGAAATAGACAAAGAAAGTGAAATCACCATTGAATGTAATCCGCGCGAGGATTTAAAGGAAGCGTTTGAGATATACAGAAAAGCCGGTATAAACAGAGTCAGCATCGGTATGCAGAGCGCAGTTGATTCAGAGCGTTTTGCGCTCGGCAGGGCTGCGGGTAAAAAAGAGGTTGAGCGGACAGTACTCTATGCAAAAGAGGCGGGAATCGAAAATATCAGCCTTGATTTAATGCTCGGTATACCGAAGCAGACGTTATCCTCGCTTGATGAGAGTCTTGATTTTATTGACAAAATGGGAGTAAAGCACATATCGGCGTATATGCTCAAAATTGAAGAGGGCACAGAGTTTTTCAAAAGGCGGGATACACTTCCCCTGCCCGACGAGGACGAGGTTGCAAAAATGTATCTTAAAACTGTAAATGTGCTTGAGGAGCTCGGCATAAAGCAGTATGAAATAAGCAATTTTGCCGCGCCGTCTTTTGAGAGCAGACACAATCTTAAATACTGGGAGCTTATCCCGTATCTCGGAATAGGAAAAACCGCCCACTCGTTCAGAAACGGCAGACGGTTTTACTATGACAGCAGCTTTAACATAGTTGACGACGGCGAGGGCGGAAGCGACGAGGAGCGGATTATGCTTGGACTGAGGCTCACTAAAGGAATTGAAAAAAGCCTTTTAAGTAAGCCGTATGAACAGTATATCAGCGCAGGACTTATGACTGAAAGGGACTCAAAAATTGCGCTGACTCCAGAGGGTATGCTTGTTTCAAATGCAATAATTTCAGAGCTGATTTAGGTGAAATATGAAAAGAGAAGAATATAATCTTATTGAAAACTATATGCTTGAGTGTATGAGGGACAGCGCACACGATAAGGCGCATATTTACCGCGTTTTAAATGTTGCACTTGAAATTGCCGAGGGCGAGGAAAACGTGAATTACGATGTGCTTATTGCGGCGTGTCTGCTTCACGATATTTCACGCGCAGAGCAATACGAAAACCCTGCCGTTGACCACGCAAAGGCAGGGGCGCAAAAGGCATACACATTTCTTAAGGAGAACGGCTTTGACGAAGAGTTTTCAAGGAGCGTTTTTCACTGCATAAGAACTCACCGTTTCAGAGGTAATGACGCGCCCGAAACGATTGAAGCAAAGATTCTTTTTGACGCTGACAAGATTGACGCAACGGGTACGCTCGGAATTGCAAGAACACTTCAGTACAAGGCAGGCTTCAGCGAGCCGCTTTACTCTTTTGACAAAAACGGTAACGTCAGCGACGGAACAGACGATAAACAGCCGTCATTCTTTCAGGAATACAAATTCAAGCTTGAAAGGGTTTACGACAGAATCATTACGAAAAGCGGAAAGAAAATAGCAGAAGAAAGAAGAAAAAGCGCCGTTTCGTTTTACGAAAGTATGCTAAGCGAGGTGAAATCCTCATATGAAAAAGGAAAACAGATTCTGGA
>CAMNAP010000084.1 GCA_946531445.1 uncultured Clostridia bacterium | reverse complement strand
ACAATGTATGCTAAGGCATTCGTTGTTGACAGCAACGGTAATGTAACATATTCAAGCATTGCTCAGTCTAACTGATATATTGAAAACAATACCACTTTATGATATAATCATAAAAAGGAGTTGTTTTTATGAATAATATGGCATTTACAAAATTATCGTACGGAGTTTATGTTGTAACCTCATGGGCTGACGGCGGAAAGCCTACGGGCTGTACGGCGAATTCGGCAATGCAGGTTACGGCTGCGCCCGCAACGGTTGCGATAAGCATTAACCACGATAATTTTACAAACGTGTGTATTAAGAAAAACGGCAGATTTGCAATAAACGTTTTAGGTGAAAACAGCGCGCCGTCAATTATAGGAAACTTCGGTTTCAGAAGCGGAAGAGACAGCGAGAAGTTTGAAAAAAAGCCTGATATTAAGGATTTTCTTCCGATTGTTGACGGAGCTATTGCCTACATAACCTGCAAGGTTATTGACACAATGGAAAGCGAAACCCATACAGTATTTCTCGGCGAGGTTATAGGCGCAGAGATACTTGACGACAGTGATGTGCCGATGACCTACGCTTATTACCACAACGTAATTAAAGGTAAATCGCCGAAAAACGCGCCTACATATATTGAAGAATAATAATCGGCTACAGGTAAATAATTGTAAGGAAAGGAAGTTGAATTATGGCTAACAAATATGCAGGAACAAAAACAGAACAGAATTTACGAGATGCGTTTGCAGGCGAATCGCAGGCAAGAAATAAGTACACGTATTTTGCTTCAAAGGCAAAGAAAGAAGGCTTTGAACAGATTGCAGCGCTCTTCCTTAAAACGGCAGATAACGAAAAAGAGCACGCAAAGATGTGGTTTAAGGAGCTTGACGGTATCGGCGATACGGCTCAGAATCTTGCTGCAGCGGCTGAAGGCGAAAACTATGAGTGGACAGATATGTACGAGGGCTTCGCAAAAACAGCCGAGGAAGAGGGATTTGACGAGCTTGCTGTAAAATTCAGACTTGTTGCAGCAATTGAAAAGCAGCACGAGGAGAGATACAGAGCGCTTCTTAAAAACGTTGAAACAGCAGCTGTGTTTGAAAAAAGCGAGGTTAAGGTCTGGGAATGCAGAAACTGCGGACATATTGTTGTCGGCACTAAGGCACCCGAAATCTGTCCGACCTGCGCTCATCCTCAGAGCTATTTTGAAGTACACGCAGAAAACTATTAAGAATAACAAAACCCCGCCTTTTGCAGAGCGGGGTTGCTTTTTTGTTTTACTGTTCGGGCTGGTAGTTGAGGGGAAGACGCTCGGAGGTGAAGCCTCTGCCGCGTACCTCTTTTATTTTTGTTACTGTTACAAATGCTTCGGGGTCTATGCTCTGGACAATTTCGTTTGCCGCAAAAAGCTTTCTCGAGGGGATAATACACATTACCGCCTTTTCCTCTTTTCCGAGCGCGCCTGTTTTTATATACGACATTGTAACGCCTGCTTTAAGCTGGGAGAGAAACTGCTTTCTTATTTCCTCATACTGTGCCGAAACAACGTAAACCTGAAGCTGTGCCTTACCGAAAATCATAGTCTGCTCAAGCACGAGCGATTCAAGCACAAGAACAACAATTCCCATCATAATGCTTTCTGAATCTGAGATTACCGCCTGAGCGCCGACAACGATAATATCGGTTATATAAACATAGATTGCAACGGATTTGTGAGTGAGCTTTGACAGGATAAGATTTGCTATATCCATACCGCCTGTTGACGAGCCTACGCGCATTACAAGACCGAGTGACAGCCCCATTAAAACGCCTGCGAAAAGCGAAGCGAGAAGGGTGTTGTCGGTAAGCGAGTCTATCCCCGGGATTCGCTGAAAAAGCGAGAGCATAAGGGGATAGAGAAAGGTGCTTGCAACGCTTGTAAAAAAGAGCTTTTTGCCAATTATTATAAGGCCTAAGATAAGGAGTATTGAATTTAAGATGAATACTACAAGGGCTGTATCAATCGGTAAATATTTACCGGCTACAAGCGCTATGCCCGTTGTTCCGCCCATAATTATATTGTGGGGGATGATAAATGCCGCAACGAGAAATGCGAGCAGGGCGTTACCGAGTAAAACGAACAGCGCCGTTTTTAAATTTGACAAAGCTTCCTTTTTTGATTTTTTCATTTTTTATCGCCTTCTTTTCTAAATTACCTGATTATATTAGTAAATCGGATTTTAAAAATCAACCCCTTTTTTAAAATTTTATGCAAAAGTTGTATAAGTATACAAAAGTGTAAAAAAGAAGATTTATTTTTTAGCGATAAAATATGCTGTTACGGTTGAATTATTATATATTACTGTTATAATGGTAATAATATAGCGAGAATAAAAATATAAATAAGTATGAAAAGATTAAGGAATATGAAATTAAACGAACTTGAAATAAACCGTACGGGGATTATTGAAGAGGTTGAAGGCGAGGGCGCTTTAAGGCAGCACTTTCTTGATATGGGCGTTATACCCGGAGCGGAGATAACGCTTGTTAAGTATGCGCCTATGGGCGACCCTGCTGAATTCAGAATACACGGCTATGAGCTTACTCTGCGCCTTGCTGACGCAGAGAAGATTAAGGTTGTGCCTACAGACAAAAAAAGCGACGAAGCAGTGCGCCTTGTTAGAGCAAGCAAGGAACATCCGGGATACGGCGAGGAGGGAAAGTACCACACAAAGGAGGAGGAAAATCCGCTTCCCGAGGGTACTGTTTTATCATTCGCGCTTGCGGGAAATCAGAACTGCGGAAAGACTACGCTTTTTAATCAGCTCACCGGCTCAAATCAGCATGTCGGAAATTTTCCGGGAGTTACGGTGGACAGAAAGAGCGGTCAGATTAAAGGCTACAAAGACACAGAGGTAATTGACCTTCCCGGTATCTATTCGCTTTCGCCGTACACGAGCGAGGAGCTTGTTTCGCGCAGATATATTTTAAGCGAAAAGCCGACGGGAATTATTAATATAGTTGACGCAACTAATATTGAAAGAAACCTTTATCTCACTATGCAGCTTATGGAGCTTGAAACGCCTATGGTGCTTGCACTGAATATGATGGACGAGGTAAGGGGAAACGGCGGCTCTGTTCTCATTAACGAAATGGAGGACATTCTCGGAATACCCGTTGTTCCGATTTCCGCTTCAAAAAACGAGGGCGTTGACGAGCTCGTCCGTCACGCCGTACATATTGCAAAATATCAGGAAAAGCCGAAAAGAACCGACTTTTGCAGTGAGGACGAATTCGGCGGCGCGGTGCACCGCTGTCTTCACGGAATAATGCACCTTATTGAGGACCACGCCAAAGCGGCGGGTATACCCGTCAGATTTGCCGCAACAAAGCTTGTTGAGGGCGACGAGAGAATCAAAGAGGCGCTCAAACTTGACGATAACGAGACGGAATTTGTTGAGCACATTATTGTTCAGATGGAACAGGAGCGCGGGCTTGACCGCTCAGCTGCAATTGCTGATATGCGCTTTTCGTTTATAATGAAGCTTGTTAACGCGTGCGTTATTAAGCCAAAGGAAAGCAGGGAGCGCGAAAGAAGCAGAAAAATAGATAAAATCCTTACGGGAAAATTTACGGCGCTTCCTTCGTTTGCCGTAATAATGGCGCTTATCTTCTGGCTGACGTTCGGCGTTGTGGGAAAATTCCTACAGGATTTAATGCAAAAAGGAATTGACGCGCTGACGGTGGCAGTTGATACAGGGCTTACAGCGTGGCACACAAACGAGGTTGTTCACTCGCTTATTACAAAGGGAATACTTACGGGCGTAGGAAGCGTAGTAGTATTTCTTCCCATAATTGTAACGCTGTTTTTCTTCCTGTCTCTGCTTGAGGATACGGGATATATGGCGAGGGTTGCTTTTGTTATGGATAAGCTTTTGAGAAGGCTCGGGCTTTCGGGACGAAGCATTGTTCCTTTGCTCATAGGCTTCGGCTGCTCAGTACCCGGCGTTATGTCATGCAGGACTCTGCCGTCGGCAAGAGACAGAAAAATGACGATAATGCTCATACCGTTTATGAGCTGTTCGGCAAAGCTTCCGATTTACGCGCTGTTTTCGGGTATATTTTTCCCGAAACACGCCCCTCTCGTTATGGTGGGGCTGTATCTTACAGGAATACTTGTAGGTATTCTTACGGCTGTGATTTCAAAGAACACGTCGTTTAAGGGCGAGGCTGTTCCGTTTGTTATGGAGCTTCCGAATTACAGAATGCCAAGCCCTCAGAATATACTCCGTCTTTTGTGGGAAAAGTCAAAGGACTTTCTCACAAGGGCGTTTACGGTAATTTTTATAGCTTCAATTGTAATATGGTTTTTGACCGCGTTTAATTTCCATCTTGAAATGGTAAGCAATCAGAAGGACAGTATGCTTGCTGTAATAGCAGGCTGGATTGCGCCGATATTTAAGCCCGTTGGCTTCGGCGACTGGAGAATTACGACCTCGCTCATAACGGGCTTTATGGCAAAGGAGAGCGTTGTTTCCACGCTGTCGGTGCTCTTCGGTTCAAGGGCGGCTATTTCAGCTGCGCTCGGCGTTCGCTCGGCTGCTGCGCTCCTTGTTTTCTGTTTGCTTTACACACCCTGCGTTGCAACAATTGCGGCTGTTAAAAGAGAGCTCGGAAGAGGCTGGGCGCTCGGTATGGTTGCGCTTCAGTGCGGTGTTGCATGGCTCGGTGCGGGCGCGGTATATCTTATAAGTTCATTTTTTCATTAAGGTGATTTAATTGACAAAATTTTTGATAAGACTTGTTGAAAACAGAACAGACAAAGAAAATCAGCGAAGCGCTTTTGCTTCGCTGAGCTCTGTTTGCGGAATAATATGTAATATTTTACTGTGCGCCGTTAAGTTCACCGTAGGTGCGCTTTGCTCATCAGTTGCGATAACCGCAGACGCTGTGAACAACCTTTCCGACAGTGCGGTTAACATCGTCACATTAACGGGAACGAAGCTCTCCGACAAGCCCGACGACAGGGAGCATCCGTTTGGCCACGGCAGAATAGAATACATATCAGTAATTATAGTTGCAATTTCAATTTTTATCGTCAGCTTTGAGCTAGGAAAAAGCTCGGTTGAAAAGATTATTCACCCCGTTGATGTAAAATACAGCGCGGTGTATATCGCAGTGATTTCGGCTACGGTTTTAGTTAAGCTGTGGATGGCGTACCTGAATAGCAGGTTGTACAAAATCACAGATAACCTCAATATGAAGGCTGTAATGCAGGACAGCCTCAACGACAGCGTTGCTACGGCGGCAACGGTTGTTTCGCTCATTCTTTCTGCTGTATTTCATATTAAACGGATAGACGGTATTACGGGCGGATTTGTTTCTGTTTTTATATTCTATTCCGGTGTGCAGATTCTGAGGCAGGTTGTGTCGCCCCTGCTCGGTGAAGCGCCGCCAAAGGAAATCACAAATAAAATTGAAAGCATAATCTGTGAGAGCGATATTGTTTTAGGCGTTCACGATTTGGTAATTCACAGCTACGGTGCAAATAAAATGCTCGCTTCGGCAGACGCAGAGGTTGACGCGTCGGCGGATGTTTTTACTATACACGACGTTATAGACGCTGCTGAGAAGCGAATAGAAAATGAGCTTGGAATTGAGATGTGCATACACACCGACCCCGTTGACAAGAGCGACAGAGAGCGGCAGAGATATAAGCTTATTGCGCAGGGCGTAATTAAGGAGTTGAACGGCGCTTATTCGCTTCACGATTTCAGGCTTACGGAAAGCGGCGGAGTAAAGACGGCTGAGTTTGATTTGGAGCTACCGTTTGATGAGGACGACAGCGTTAAGGAGGAGCTTGAAAAAAAGCTCAGAGCGCTTTGTCCCGAGCTTAACTTCAACATAATATGTGAGCATTCCTACACAGAATAAAAAGCTGTATCACGCGATACAGCTTTTATTAATTATAACTCATTTATATATCTGCAGGCAGCAAGAGCGGCAACTGAGCCGTCGGCTGCTGCTGTTGTTACCTGGCGGACAGCCTTGCTTCTGCAGTCGCCCGCAACAAAGATACCTTCTGTCTTTGTTGTACAGCTTTCGTCTGTGTCAAAATAGCCGTAGGAGTTAAGCTCTGCGAGCTCTTTAAACGGCTCGTTTTCGGGGATAAGACCGATTGCAACAAAAAGGCCGTCGCACTTTATTTCCTTTTTCTCGCCGTTTTGCTCTATTTCAACGCCTGCAAAATCAGCGCCGTCAGTGAGAAGCTTTGTTATTTTAACGCCCGTAAAGCGTTCAACATTATCTCTTGAAAAGAGAATATCCTGAAGCTTCTTTTCGCCCGTGAAGAAATCAAGGTCCTGAAGCATAGTTACCTTTGCGCATTTGTCTGAAAGGAGAATTGCCTCCTGAAGCGCCGAGTTTCCGCCGCCTGCAACGCAGACCTCTCTGCCTTTATAGAAATCGCCGTCACAAACTGCGCAGAATGAAATGCCTTCGCCCACAAGCTCGTTTTCGCCCTCAAGGCCGAGCATACGGTGTTTAACGCCCGTAGCAATAATTACGGCGTAGCATTCATAGCTTCCGCCCTCTTCGGTTTTAACAATTTTTTTATTGCCGTTCGTTTCAATTGACGTTACAGTTTCAAATTCAATCTCAGCGCCCTGCTCAAGAATCTGAGAGAGCATACTGTCGGCAAGCTCGTTTCCGCTTATTGAAAGCGAGGCGGGGTAGTTTTCAACCTTGGGCGAATGAGTAATCTGACCGCCAAAGCCGTTTTTTTCTATTACAAGGGCGCTTTTTCCGTTGCGCTGAGCGTAGAGCGCCGCCGTCATTCCTGCCGGGCCGCCGCCCACAACAATAATGTCATACATAATGAATACCTCACTGATTTTTATTGATTTGAATGAAAAAATTAAAAAATTAACGATAAACGTAAAAAAACTATTGACAAAGATAAAAATGTGTGTTATACTCCAATTAACGATAAACGTTAAATAATTTACGAATTAAGTTAGGAGCTGATTTTATGGAAAACGGAATGAACAAAAAAATTAACACTATCGCAAAAGTCGGAAGAATACTTGCAACCATAGCAGCCGTATTTATGATACTCGGTTGTATTGCTTCCGCAGCAGGAATAGGCGTGGTTTCTTCAATGCCGAAGGACGCAATTTCCGTTGAGATTACGGGAACTGCCGATGTAACCGCAAAGGGCAATATGCTTGAAAGTATTACAAACGCTGTTATTGACTCCGCAAATGGCGGAAAGGGAAAAGTAATGCTCGGCGACTCAAATGTTGCAATCGGTGATGTTGAAGACTCAATCCCCGAAGGAGTTACCGCGCAGAAAACTGATAAAGGAATTGCTCTCAGCGTTGAAAATAAGCGTCTTGATGTCAGCACTCAGGCTATAACGGTTTCACTTGTGTTAACGTTTTTAAATACAATCTGCCTTGTTGTTGTGCTGTTTATGATAAGAGCGCTTATGAAATCAATAGAAAAGTGTGAAACG
>CAMNAP010000083.1 GCA_946531445.1 uncultured Clostridia bacterium | reverse complement strand
GAGCATGTGCCTATAATAACAACAAGCAATATCATAATAATGTTTTTTACATAGCGTTTCATAATAATTACTCCTTTAAGGTTGTTCAAAGTGTTTTCCTTTGTTGTGCTCATAATACAACGCATATCTTAAACGAAAATTAAACAGCAAAACTTTTTAAAAAATTTTTCGGAAGAGGTAATCCCCTTCCGAAATTATCATTTAACCTTAAATACTGCTTTAAAGGTTGTATAACCGTTTTCACTTTTTGCGCTTATTGTTCCGTTATGGGAAAGAACAATATTTTTAGCGATTGCAAGCCCTAATCCGTAGCGGTTTTCGTTTCTGTTTCGTGACTCGTCCGCACGGTAGAAGCGCTCAAAGATTTTTTCCTCATCGCCTGCGGGAATTCCCTCGCCCTTGTTTGTTACGCTGAGGATTATATCCTTATCCTGCTTAAGCTCTACCAGAATTCCGCTTCCCTTTTCGCTGTGTTTAACCGCGTTATCAAGAAGAATTGTAACAAGCTGCTGAATTTTGTATTCATTCATATTAAACATTATATTATCCTGAATATTATCGCTCAGCGTTACACCCTTTTCAAACATTACGCTTTCAAAGGTAAGGGCCGACTTTTCAACAAGCTTTGAAAGATTGCCCTCGGCAAACTGTGAGGTATCGTTTACCTCCTCGCTTTTTGCAAGCTCAAGCAAATCGGCAATAAGCTTATTCATTCTGTCACTTTCGCTTTTTATATTATCAAGCCATTTGCGCTCTGACGGATTGCTCTCAAGTGCGTCGGCACTTGCAATTATTACAGCAAGCGGAGTTTTTAGCTCGTGGGACGCGTCGGCAATAAAGCGCTTTTGTTTGTCAAAGCTTTCGGCAACCGGCTGAGCTATCCACACGGCGATTCTTCTTGAAATCAGGAATATTGCCGCTTCAAGCAGAAGCAGTACTATAATACTTGCGAAAAGCGTTGAGGTAAGCTGCCTGTTAGTATTTGTATTATCTACAATAGTTATATACGAGCCCTCGTTATATTTATAAGAATAATTTGTGTAATAAAGATTGCCCGTTTTTTCGCTTTCGCCTGATGAAATAATTTTTTCTGCAACTGAAATAATTTCATTGTCCTCAATGTCGCTTGACGAGTGGTTAATTACGGCTGTAACGCTGTTGTCGCTGTCAAGCAGGACTGTGTAAACCGTACTGTCCATAAAACGGACCCTGCCGAATTCCGAATCCTTAGGAAAGCCGCCGTCCGGCTTTTCAAACATACCGTCAATTTTTTCAAACATAGTCTGATTAAGTCCGCGCTCAACAGATTTCTGCTGCTGGTTATAAAGCTGAACGTTATAAACGGCAATAAGGGAAACCGTTACGAGCGTCATAATCATAAACACTACGCTGAAAACCTTGTTTTTTAATTTTTTCAATTTGATTTCTCCATTCTGTAGCCCATTCCGCGAACTGCTTTAATATTTACCTTTGATTCAATTGCCTTGAGTTTACGGCGTATAAACGAGAGATACGCTTCAAGGTTATTTGATTCAATTTCATTATCATAGCCCCACACCTTATCATAAATCATATCCTTTGATAAAATCTGGTTAGGGTTTGAGATAAAGTATTCAAGAAGCTGAAATTCCTTATTGATAACAGAGATTTCTTCACCCGTTGAGGTACAGATAAGCTTTGAGGATTTTGTGTTGAGCTGAAGGTCGCCGAACTCAATATAATCCTTTTTAGGCGCGGAGTTGTCAACTCTTAACTGAAGATTAACTCTCGCTACAAGCTCGTCAATATGAAACGGCTTTGTAACATAGTCATTTGCGCCGCCCGTAAGACCTTCAAGCTTATCCTCAAGCATAGACTTTGCGGTGAGCATAATTACCTTTGATTCAATCTTTTCCTCGCGGATTTCCTTGAGGATTTCAAAGCCGTTCATCTTTGGAAGCATAACGTCAAGGATGATTAAGTCGTATATTCCGCTTTCGGCGTTATAGAGTCCGTCCTCTCCGTCGGTTGAAATGTCAACCTCATAATTTTCTTTTTTTAGTCTTGCGGCTACTACATCCGCAAGCTTGTATTCGTCTTCCACAATTAAAATTCTCATATTTATCACCCGTTTTTATCTTAAGTAAAAAGGTTAAACGAAAGTTAAATTATTTATATTTTTCAAGAATTTCCTGCGGAATTTCAACGCCGCGGTTATAATACTTATAATCCTCTTCGGTAATTTTACGAAGCACGCGGCAGGGGTTACCTACGGCGATTACGTTATCAGGTATATCGTGAGTTACAACGGAGCCCGCGCCAATGACCGTATTATCGCCGATTTTAACGCCCGGCATAACAAGCGCGCCCGAGCCTATCCACACGTTATTGCCGATATGTACGGGAAGATTGTACTGAAGCGCGTTACGCCTTAATACAGGGTTTATCGGATGGCACGCCGTTGCGATTGTTACATTTGGCGCGATAAGCACATTGTCACCTATATAAATATGCGTATCGTCTACAAGCGTGAGATTGAAATTTGAGTAAAACTGCTTGCCGACGTGAACGTGGCGTCCACCGAGGTTTGAATGAAACGGCACCTCAATATATGAGCCCTCACCGATTTCGGCAAACATCTCTTTAAGCATCTCCTCGCGTTTTTTAAGCCCTTCGGGAGTTGCGGGCGTAAGATTATACTGATTTACTCTTTCAATCAGCGTTTCCTGGTATTCCATAAGCTCGGGCTCGTTTGGGTCATAGATTTTTCCCGAGTGCATTTTTTCAAAAATTTCGTTTAAACTCATAGCTACCTCTTCATTTTTATTTCAATTTCTCTGTAGTTCGGCATATATTTAAATAGCAGCGCCTTAAAATCGGCTGAATGATTGGGCACAGCTGTGTGGACAAGCTCGTGGAGAATTACGTAATTCAGCTCGCTTTCGTCACGCGTGGCAAGTCGCAGGGAAAACCACAGCTTTTTTGTTTTTGTATTGCACGTTCCCCAACGGGTTTTCATATCCTTTGTCTGATAAGACGAGCAGTGAAGCCCCGTTTTGTTTTCCCACAGAGGAAGCAGAATGTCAATTTTTCTTTTAAGCTCTGCTCTGTAAAACTCTTTAATATGAGCTTCAAGCTTTTCGGCGCTCATACTGTCAGGGTAGAAAAGATACGCCGTACTGTCTGATATTTCAAGCGAAAAGCGTTTTGCGCCTTGGCGCAATATTTTAAACTCTTTTCCCCACAGAATAAAGCTGTCGCCTGTTTGGTATTTGCACCTTTTCGGCGCGTTTTCAGCCCGACTAAGCACCTCTGCACGCTTTGTAACAAGCCAGTCATAATGCTTTGAAACAAATCTTTCAAGCTCTTTATTGCTGAGCCTTTTGGGGCAAGTAATAAGCACCCTTGCGTCAGGCGGTTTGACATAAAGGTGCAGATTTTTTATATTCTTTTTTTGAACCTCAATTTCAATTCCGTCAATAACCATATGCACATTATATCACATAAATATATTGTTGTAAATTAAGAATTAAAGCCCGACGATAACCGTCGGGCTTTTCGGATATTATAAGCAATGAGCTCTGAGTTCCTCGGCTGATTTAGCGCTGAGATATGCGGGAGCGATGTCAAATACTGTCATTGCGCCTGCCTTTCCTTCCGCGTTAAGTCTTGCAACCGCTCTTGCGTATGCAACGATAACTGAGCCCGTGAATTCAGGGTTTGAATCAAGCTTTAAGCTGTATTCAATAACGTGATTTGTACCGTCGCTCGTTTCACCTGAATAGATAACGGAGCCGCCGTGAGGGAGTCCGCTGTGGTCACGCTTCATCTCCTCGGCTGAAATGAAATGAACGGTTGTATCGTAGTCTGAGAAGTAGTTTGGCATAGTTTTGATTTCGTTTTCAATTCTTGCGAGGTCTGCGCCGTCTTCAGCTACAACAAAGCATTCTCTTGTGTGCTTTTCACGCGTTGTAAGCTCGGGATTTTCACCGTTTCTTACTCTGTCAAGAGCCGCGGGAACGGGGATTGTATACTGTCTGCAGTCAACAACGCCGTCTATTCTTCTTACAGCGTCTGAATGGCCCTGGCTTACGCCCTTGCCCCAGAAGGTGTAATCCTTACCGTTAGGAAGAACAGCGCTTGCGTAAAGTCTGTTGAGAGAGAACATACCGGGGTCCCAGCCGCACGAGATAACTCCCACCTTGCCTGCTGACTTAGCCGCTTTGTCAACATTTGCAAAGTGAACGGGAATATTTGCGTGGGTATCAAACGAGTCGATAACATTGTACATAGCCGCATACTTCGGGGTCATTTCGGGCAAATCTGTAGCTGAGCCGCCGCAGATAATGAGAACGTCAATATCCTCTTTACCGCTGTCAAGGTCTGCCGTGCTTTTTACGGGAACATCCTCCGTTGCAAGCGTAACTGAATCGGGGTCGCGCCTTGTATAAACAGCGCAAAGCTCCATATCACCGTTCATTTTGATAGCAGCCTCTACGCCGCGTCCGAGATTGCCGTAACCTAAAATTCCTACTTTAATCATAATTTCGTCCTCCTTTTATATGATTAAAAATCAAAATAAATATTTAAGCCGTTTAAAATACCTTCGGCTATTTTTCTGTGCTGTGACGGTGAATGGTCAGAAGCCTGGTCGCCGACCTCAAGGTCTACCGACGGTACGGTTGAATAAGAGGTCTGGGTAAGGTCTATATCCATTCTTCCGCTTGAGAAAATCTTTACTCCTGCCTTGCGCTCGCCTTCAATAAGCGATTCACCGAGCTTGATATGCTCTTTATAATGCGATTTTACGGGCTCCATATTTATGTAGGATTTCACCTCGGGAACGCCGAGGAAGAAAAGCCCTTTATCATTAGTTGAGGAATCGTAGTGCAGCGAGATATGACAGTCTGCGTTATTATTTGCGATAACTGTTCTTGCAATATTGTCAAGCTGTGTATTATCATTCTCACGAATCATAAGAACATCGTAGCCGTTTTCAAGCAGAAGCTCCTTAACGGTTTTTGCAAGGGCGAGATTTGCGCTTGCCTCGCTTGTTCCGTCATTAAGCGTTGTTCCCTCGTTTATAGAGGTTGCTGTTGTTGAACCCTTCGCGGTGCTTCCGCCCGTTACCTTCGGCGAACCGTCGGGATGGCAGAGCGTTTTCTTTGAAGAACCGCCGCGGCAGCCGTGACCTGCGTTGATACAGATTACCTTATTCTTTCTGTTTTCAGCCTGACTTCTGTAAAGCGTTGCCGTATCGGCATGAATAGCCGAAAAGCTTGCGTATTCCCATTCGTTACTGAATTCAATTTTTTCTTCCTGTGGAAGCGGCGCTTCAGTAGTTGTCTGCGCCTCGGTAGTCTGTGCTTCTGTCTGAACGGGAGCCTCGGTTTCGGTAGACGCCAATGTGCTTTCGGCTGTTGTTTGGGCGCTGCCGTCTGACTCTGCCGCCTTACACGAAGCAAGCGAAAGACAAATAATTACGGCTGAAAAAACAAGGAGAAGCTTTTTTAACTTCACTCTTTTTTACCTCCAGCCCATATCCTTTTCATACTGAACAATTAAATCTCGGTTAGCTCTTTCGTACTTATTGAAATGCTTTTCAGCCTCCTCCATACTGCACCTTGCAGTATACCATGACTGTGAATTGAAGTAAGCAATATTATCCTTATGTTCAAATCTTGCGCCGTGGCGGGCGTACATTTCGTTAAGAACGCGTCTTACCTCCTCCTTTGACATATAGTCAAGCTCGGAGTAGCTGATATACTGAGAGTCTGACGGATAGAGATATTCATCTTCATAATACTCGCGTGTAGTTCTTCTTGTTGTCGGCTGAGTTGTTGTTTGGGTAGTAGTTTGGGTAGTAGCCTGAGTAGTTGTTTCAACAGCCTGTGCGGTTGTAGGCTCTGTACTTTCATCCGAAACGGAAACGGTTGACTCCGGAGCGGGCTCGCTCTTTTTTCCGCCTTTAATAATTACAGCAGCCGCAACAGCCGCAACAATAATTGCAACGGCAATAATAACGGCAATGATAATAGCTGTATTATTCTTTCCGCCGTCAGTTCTTTTTGGAACGTCGTCATATATATACGGAGTCGGGGACGGCTGATTAACATCAACACTCTGGGCAGCACCGATAGGCGCGCCGCAGTTTTCACAAAAAACAGAATCGTCTGTATTAGGAGTCTGACAGTTAGGACAAATCTTCATTTTTACACCTCAAAATATGTTTTAAATATTTTATCACACTTAATGCTGAATATCAACAGAAAAAATGACGGGTTGGAACCCGTCATTTAAAGAAATTATTTTACTTTTACCTTTTTAGCCTTAGACCACTTTGAATACTGCTTAACGCCGTTGATAGTCTTATAAGCGCGGATTCTTACATAATAGGTCTTTTTTGACTTAAGCTTTTTAACCTTTTTCTTTGTTGTATTAACGTTTTTAACGGTTATCTTTTTGAGGACTTTTTTCTTGCCCTTTACCTTTTTCTTAAACTTCTTTGTTGTTGAATACTGGATTTCGTAGCCGTCTACGTTTGCAACCTTTTTCCATTTAACAACAAATGACTTTTTACCCTTTTTGAGCTTTGAAATTTTTGCTGCGCCGAGCTTGGGGATTACTGTCTGACGGGCTGTTGTAATGCCGCAGATTTTACAGAAAGAGCCTGTAGTCTTGCCTGCTGCGGTAAACGTTGCAGGCGTTCCCTTAGTCACAATATTTACGTGCTCAGGATGTTCAAAGTTGTTATCATAAACTGCGTTTCTGAAATAGTAGAGCGAGAACATCACATCGCCTGTAGCATAAGCGTTGTATTCGCCGTTTGCTTCAAACGAGAAGCTACCTGTAGAGGGTTCAAAGTTTTTAACGAGAAGCTTATAATAGCTGAAAGCTGTCTTAATGTCGTTAATGCTTGCAAAAGCCGCCATTGAAAGCGCTGTTGAATCACCGTTGGGATTCTTGCTCCATACGGGGTCGCAATAAGCGCCGTCAGCTTTGAGATAACTCTTGATAAGCTTTGTTGCGTCATCAACATATTCCTTGTAATCCTCTGCATACGGAGCGATTGTAATTAAGAAATGACAGTTATTATCACAGGAATAGCCGTAATTATCCATACCCTTACCGAGTGTGTAATAGTTTTTGATAAGGTCGTCAATCATTGCCTTTGCTCTGTCAGGGCTTGCCATTTCAATTGCGTATTTATAATGATACTGATGAGGTCTTGCTTCTTCAATATCGGCATTTTCAAAGGCTTCGTAGATATCGTAGCCGTAGAAATCAGTAGTAGCGTAACCGTAATCTGATAAGATACTGATTACAGCGCCGTAAAGAGCTGTGTTTTCTTTTAATTCGCCATTGCTGTTTTTAACGATAAGCTTGCCGCCGTTTGCGTCAAGGTTTTCCTTAACGCTCTGAACATAAGCATCCTTATACTTGCTTACATCAGCGCCTGAGCGGATAAGCTTAATAAAATCAAAGGTTTCATTAACAGTATAGCTCTTAGCCGCAAGCTTGTTTGAAGCAATAGCCTGCTGTCTGTCAATATAACTGCTGAGGTTGTTTGAAACTTTTACT
>CAMNAP010000082.1 GCA_946531445.1 uncultured Clostridia bacterium | reverse complement strand
TATTCAGGCGGTTTTTAATTTCTTTAGGGGCAAAAGAACAAAGCCAAAACCTAACTCTATTTACTTAGGGTGCCCCAATGCGTCCTTTCTTTATACTGCTATCATCTTTTTAACACGCTTATTATGTACAAACGCGATTATTGCGCATATTGCTATAAACAGTGATATGCCAAATACTAATAATACGGCAATCAGTCCGTATGCACCGACGGCGTTAAACGGCTTATCCTTCATAAAGGTCTGCCAGATAAATTCAGGATTATAAAACGGATAAGGATAATAGACCGGATTAACAAGCGGTCCTCTAATCATTGAAAACAATGAATACAAAAGCGGATAAACGCCTGAAAGGACAACGTTTTTCTTGCTGATTTGTTCATTTGTAAACGGAAACATAAGCAGGAAAATAACCGTAATCGGCATAACTATATGAAAATAAATCTGAAGAAAGCTTACAAAGGCATGGTAGAAGGTGTCAAAAGTCCAGGGCTGAGTCATTTTGAGCGGAAAGCCGCCGTTATAAACCAAGCCTGCAACTATTACATACAGCGTAATAAAAACCTTAAGAGTAGGATTGGAAGAGATTTTCAGCGCCTTTTCATTGCCGAAAATTCCGAGCGCAGTAATACAAAAATAGATACAGCACGCAAGGTTTGACTGAATAGTGAAATAAGTCAGAACATTAAACCTGCCGTAGTCAATCGGCGTAAACTGTGCGTCATATTCAAACTGATAGCCGGCAATTCTGTAAATAACAATTGCAAATCCGATAAGCGCCATAATAAAAAGAAGAACGCCAAGCGGCTTATTCTTTGTAATCTTGTTGTACATATTATCACCTCTTTTATTAGAATACAATTAAATGATTAAATTGTCAAATAATGAATTGAAATATTTAACAGTTTATATTATAATGATTACGAGGTGAAATTTATGGAATTTAAAGAAGCTGTAATTAAAAACGGTCTCGGAGAATTTAAGGCTCGCGAATATGACGACCGTCTTGAATTCAGAGGCATAAGATACGCCCACGCAGCGCGTTGGGAATATCCCCAAAGGGTTGACGAATACGAGGGCGTTTATGACGCTACTGAGTACGGCGCCTGCTGTAATCAGGAAAGAGCGTATTCGGTTGACTCTGAAACTAACCCCTGGTTTTGGAAGGAATTCAGAGAGGGACAGAGCTTTACATACGGAGAGGACTGTCATTTTCTTAACATCATTGCTCCGAAAAACGCCGAAAATTGCCCCGTTCTTATTTACATTTACGGCGGCTCGTTTACAGGCGGAAGCTCGGACGAGGGACATCTTTCCGGCGTATCATTTGCTCAAAACGGAATTATATGGGTAGCAATGAACTACAGAATTAACTGCTTTGGCTTCCCGAATCATCCTGATTTAAGAGATGATAAAGGACGTTGCGGAAACTACGGACTCTATGACCAGGTTTGCGCGCTTGAATGGATTAAAGACCATATAGCCGAATTCGGCGGTGACCCAGACAATATGACTCTTTCGGGAGAAAGCGCAGGCGCAATGAGCGTTGACCTTATTATGTCAACAGACAGAGTTAAGGCAATAGGGCTCAAGGGCGCTGTTATGATGAGCGGTGCAGGAATTCAGCGCGCTGTATCAAAACCTAAGGCTCCCGAAAAGGGTGTTAAATACTGGGAAGAGATTATGCAAAACGCAGGCGTTTCTTCAATGAAGGAATTGAAAGAAATTCCTCATGAAAAGCTTTATGCGGCATGGCGCAAGGCGTATGACAATCAGAAGTTCGGACTTCTTGAATGTCTCCCCTGCTGTGACGGTGTTCTTATTACTAAAGACAATTTTAAAATGAGCACAGTACCTACTGAGTTCCCTCAGATTTATTCAGTCACAACTAACGATATGCTCGCACCGATAGTTCTTCTCAAGCTCAATCAGATGATGGCCAAGAAGGGCTCAAGAAACGGAAACAAGGTATGGATGGCAAACTTTGCAAGAGACCTTCCCGGAGATAATGTCGGAGCTTGGCATGCCGCTGATTTGCTTTATGTATTCAAAACTCAGGAGCAAAACTGGCGTCCGTGGGAAGAGATTGACTACAAGATTGCAGACCAGATGAACAAATCACTTATTGCCTTTGTTAAAAACCACGACCCCAACTGTGATGAAATTCCGCAGTGGGATACAGGATGGAAAATGCCTATGCGTTTTTGTGAGGACAGCAAGATGATGCCATGGGATAAAAAGGCGCTTTTAAACAACACACTTCACCACGAGGGACCAATCTAAATGAAATTCAGACACACATTTATTAAGTCAACAGACGGTATATACAGGTGTGATAAAATCAATGCAGCGGTTAAAGCAGTAACTAATCGCTGCATTAATGTTATAATCACACAAAACGAAATTGAAAACAACAGCGATTTAAAGCTATGTGACATTGACGGTATTGATATAAAAATTGATACCGAAAATTTCCTTTTGTCTTATTATAAAGACGGAAAAAGGCTTTTTTCCGACAGAGGTCCCCTTGCATATAATCTTGAGGGCGAATTCGGACAAGGAGTATTTCACTATATAACGCGTGAAAAGGGTGAGAAGATTTACGGTCTTGGCGACAAGAGCGGATATCTTAACAAGTCAGGCAAATCCTTTACAATTGAAACAACGGACACAATGGGATACGACGCTGAAAACAGCGATCCGCTTTATAAACACGTTCCTTTCTATATATGTGAGAATTCAGTAGGCTGTTACGGCATTTACTACGACACAACGAGAACATCTTACATAGATTTAGGAAGAGAGCACAATAATTATTACGAGCATTACAAATATTTTAAAAGCGGAGGAAATGAGCTTAACTACTATGTTTTCTTCGGAACAAAGCTTGAGATTCTTCAGGAATTCGGAAGATTAATCGGGAAATGCGCTATGCCGCCGAAATGGAGTTTTGATTACTGCGCAAGTACAATGGCATATACCGACGCTCCCGATTCTTATAATCAGATGCTTGGATTTATTGAAAAGCTAAAAGAGTACGACCTTTCGTGCAGAGGCTTCTATCTCTCATCGGGCTATACTTCAATAGGAAATCAGCGCTGTGTTTTCAACTGGAATTATGACAAATTCCCAAACCCTGAAGAATTCATAAGAGTTTTCAAGGAAAACGGAATTGAAATAATTCCGAATATCAAACCGTCGTTTCTTGTTACTCATCCGATGTATAATAAGCTTGCTGAAAATGGCTTGTTTATTAAGAATTCCGACGGGACTCCGTTTGTCACACAGCTTTGGGACAATCTAGGAAGCTATCTTGATTTTACAAATCCGAAAGCCTTTGACTTCTGGAAAAAGCAGGTTAAGGAAAAGCTTCTTGACCTCGGTATTGAAAGCACATGGAACGACAACAACGAATTTGATATTAAGGATGAGGACACCGTTTGTTATGACGGCAGACGCGCTTGCGACATACGGAGTGAGCTTACATATTTAATGGACAAAGCTTCATATGAAGCCCAGATTGAATTACGAGCGTCGCTACGTCCGTTTTTATCCACAAGAAGCGGCGGCGCAATTACAAGAACTCTTGCTCAAACCTGGAGAGGCGATAACTTTACTTCCTTTAAGGATTTAAAATTCTGCCACTTCATAGGGCTTACAATGAGTCTTTCTGGCTTTTACTTCTACGGTCACGACCTCGGCGGTTTTTCCGGGGAAATGCCGTCAAGAGAGCTTCTTTTAAGATGGCTTCAGCACGGAGTTTTTGAACCGAGGTTTACAATTCATTCCTGGAATGACGACGGCTCAGCGACTATGCCGTGGAGCTACAGCGACATAATGCCGTCTGTAAGAGCGATTTTCAGTCAGAGAAAACAGCTTATCCCATATCTTTATAACTGCGCTTATAACGCAGTTGAAAATGAAATTCCGATTAATGCTCCGTTGTTTTTGTATTACAGCGACAAGGAAATTGATGAAAACGGAAACTCGTTTATGCTCGGTCAGGATATTCTTGCGGTTTGTATATTTGACGAGGGTGAGAACGAAACAAAGGTTTATCTTCCCTCTGCAAGTGACTGGTATTCAGGTGAAGAGCTTTTAGACGGCGGACAGAGTATCAGTGTAACTATACCCGCTTTTTCACCGGCGAAGTACTTTGTTAGAGCAGGAAGCATTATTCCGACTGATGAAGCGGAATACGGCTTTAATAAAAACGAGGAGCTTGTACTCACTGTTTATCCGCTTAAAGAGGGCACGTTTAAAAGTGAGCTTTTCTTTGACGACGGGCTTACTTATGAATACAAAAACAACAACTGTACTAAACTTGAAATTACAGTTAACTGCTATTCTGACAGAGTTGAAGCTATTGTAAATAATACAGGTAATTGCGAAACTGATTACAAGTTAAGACTTATTGGCAGCGACAAAAGGCAGTTTATTATAAAACAAGTATAAAATTTTTAAACTAACAGTTGAAATTATTGTATATAAGTGCTATAATTTTAATACGAACAAATAGGGAGACGCAAGTCTCCCTAAATTAATTTGAGGAGTAAAATGTTATGGCTGAAAACCAAAACAAGGTAAAGAAGCTCTTTACCGAAGTAAAAACGCATTGGTCAAAGCCTGCTCCCGGTAAGTATGTTCCTTACAAAGAATATCTGAACATATTTGCAGGTGTAGGAAGTAACTATGCGGGTTCAAAAACGCTTGAATACATAGCGTTTGCGGCAAGCTGTTACCTTATGATGTATCATTATAAGCTTCCGTATGTTACATACTCCGTAATCGGTCTTATCAATATGCCGCTCGGATATGTATGGACTCTTATTTGGTGGTTTGTATGCGACAACCTCGGTTTCTTACCAAAGCGAACTGAGAAAAAGCTGTATGTTGTTTACATATCGGCTGCCGCCGTCGGTCTTTTTATGATTTTCTTTAATTTTGAACCGATGCTCAATCCGTCAAACAGAATCGTTCACCTTTTTAACTCCTTTAAAGGAATATCCGCCGCCTCGGCAATTAAGATTTTAGGTACCTTCCTTCTTAATCAGGGATGGGTTGGCGCGCGTAATATTTTCTGGAGAAAGAAGCTTATCCCAAAATTCGGAAGATATAAGTACAGCCTTTACTGTGACTATATTCCAAAGAACGTTATGGTTATCCTCATCGGATGGCTTCCGTTTTACACAACAATCGGCGATGACGTTAAGAGAGTTTGGGTTGCAAATCTCCTGTTTGCGATTTACAACGTATTCGGCTTTGCAAACAACCTTGAGATGTGTACTCAGAACATCTCTCCGAACACACGTGAGAGAATTTTTGTCAGAGCATATCCAATCAAACTCTCTCACCTTTTCTGGTCAATAATGGCAATTATTCTTCCTGCCATTATCGGCACAACAAAGGATAAATGGGCTGATATTGCCGTATTCAAGTGGATTATTCCCGTTACCTTCTTCATATTCTCAACGCTGACGATTATTTTTGCAGGAAAGATAAAAGAGAGAATCCCGCAACCGCCGCTTGAGAAAAAGGTTAACATAAAGATGTGGGACGGTATGTTCGGCGTAATGAGGAACAAGTATAAGTGGACGCTTACAATAGTAGGCCTGCTTGATTCACTCGGAAACGGTATGCTTGACTTTGCTGTAATACTCTACCTTTACACGTTCAGGCTTTCCGGACTTTCGTACAGCTTACTTGTTGCGCTTGTTTCCTTTGCAGGAACGCCGCCTGACCTGCTGTCGCCGTATTTTATGAAACGGTTTTCATATAAACAGCTGATGATTTTTTACCAATACTCGCGAGCGCTTGGTTACGGAATTATAGTTTTATGCTACGTATTCCTCGGAAAAAATCTGCAGCTTTGCGGTATTATCTCAATTGTTATGCTGCTGCTGATGGAAATGTGCAAGACGGTTCCCGTAACAGCAGGACACGATATGGATATACGAATTTCTGACTATCAGATGTATCTGTCAGGCGAAAGGCTTGAAAGCTTCTCGGGCGTATTCGGATGGTTTACCGGACCGATAACAACATTCATAGGTCTTATAATTCCGCTTCTGCTACTCAAAAACGGATTCAACTCAAACTTTGACGTTCTGTTCATAGACGAGGTACGTGTCAAGATTATTGCAATTCCTCTTATGTTTGATATAGCGGGCTACATTCTTATGTCAATCCCCTATTTCTTCTGGGATTATGACGACGAAAAGCAAAACAAGGTTATGGAAGTTCTTCGCAGACGTGAAGAGGTTACAAGAAAGCAGATGGACGAGGGCGACGACAGTACGCCGGAGGAGAACGCCGCAGCCGCTATAGAAGAAAAAGAAGCAGCGGAGGTGATGTCATGAAATTAGGTAAGAAAAAGAATGCTCCCGAAGCTGTAGAGGAACAGGAAGAGGATTTTCTTGCTCAGGAAGCTAAGGAAATGGAAGAGCAGGCGCCTGAATATACGCTTGACATCCCCGAGGACGAAATCTGGACATATCAGATTGAAGGTCTTCAGGCTCCTAGCGTAGGCAAAAACTATGATTCTGCTAAAGGTAAGAAAATATTAGTAATAGTTGTTATACTCATTGCAATCAGTCTTAGTATTTTCTTCTCGGTAAACGCTCTTAAAACAGATGAATACGACTACAAAGAGGTTGAGGGCGGCTACGAGCTTGTATCATACTCAAACCCGGGCAGTGTAAGAGATGTTAAAATTGATTATGTTGACGGCGACAAATCAAAGCCTGTTGTATCACTTCACAATTACGCGTTCAACTGTGACGGAGCAATTGAAAAGGTGTATATAGGAAAAGACGTTAAGCATATAGACGGAACTACTTTCTATTCCTGCTGGAACATTCAGTACGTTGATATTGATGATGAAAACCCGTATTACTGCGATGTTGACGGCGTAGTTTACACAAAGGATATGACAAAGATAATATTCTATCCAACCGACTATGACCGTACGCTAAGACTTAAAGAGGGCTACGCTCATCTTACATTTGAATGTGAAAGCTGCGGAAGACAGTACGACCCAGCAAAGGGTGACCCCGAAGGCGGAATTGCTCCCGGTACAAAGCCTGAGGATATCCCCAAAGATTACAAGTGCCCCGGCAACAACGGAAAGCCCTGTAATTCAAAAAATAACGAATACTACTGGGCATATCACAGCGAGCTTAAAGAGGATGACGGAAAAACTGAAATGTGGGAACTTTGGGGTACGACAGAAAAGTACGACGAGGCATTTCTTAAGGAATACAACTTAAAGACAAGAACATATGTTATTCCTTCAACTGTTACTACTATCGGACAGCTTGCGTTTGCGTATTCAAATATTACTGACCTTTATATCCCCGAGGGAGTAAAGACTATTGAGCCTCAGGCAATATTTAAAAACGAGGTGCTTCAGAACATTTACTCATACAAGAGTACCGCTCCTGTTAGCGACACGTTCTATACTGCCATCGGAACACTCGGCGAGGTTTACGACTCTCTTCCCGAAGGTCTTGAGGAAATCGGCTCTGACGCCTTCTATCATCTCAGAGGACTTGATTATATGTACATCCCATCCTCTGTTAAAACGATAGGTCACCACCTTATGTGGGAGGCTAATTACAAAGACGATAACTCAAAGGAATTAATGGGAATTACAGAGGTTAACGTTGCAAAGAGCGAAGATGAATTCAAAAGCTCAACCAAGTGCGGCGAAAAATGGATACCTGAATATAATAACGGTCTGTTCAGTAAAAAAGTTCCCGTAAACTACGGCGCT
>CAMNAP010000081.1 GCA_946531445.1 uncultured Clostridia bacterium | reverse complement strand
AGAGTCAAAAAGACAAAGTCAAAACCTATCCTTCGTTATCACACCTCGCCTAATCAACAGCTTTTTTAGTTGGTTTAAGCAGCTCGGATTAAGCCTCGAAAGTCTTTTTAGCCTCTTCCCAGCCGGCCTTAATGCTCTTGATGCTCTTTGCAACAACGTCCTTGATGTCGTCGCTTGTGTTAGCAGCAGCGTCCTGAAGCTTAGCAGCAGCGTCCTGAAGAGCTTCTTTTGCAGCAGCGAGCTTAGCTTCGATGTCAGCGTTTGCATCAGCCTTTGCCTGATTCTCAGCAATAGCAGCCTGAGCAGCAGCAAGACGAGCAATCGGAACACGGAACGGTGAGCATGATACATAGTCAAGACCAATCTTGTGGCAGAACTCAACAGAGCTCGGGTCGCCGCCGTGCTCACCGCAGATACCGCAGTGAAGCTCAGGTCTTGTAGCCTTACCGTTTTTAACAGCCATTTCCATGAGCTGGCCAACGCCTGTCTGGTCAAGCTTAGCAAACGGGTCGTTTTCAAAAATCTTAGCGTCATAGTAAGCGTCAAGGAACTTACCTGCGTCGTCACGGCTGAAGCCGTATGTCATCTGAGTAAGGTCGTTAGTACCGAAGCAGAAGAACTCAGCTTCCTTAGCGATGTCAGCAGCTGTAAGAGCAGCACGCGGAATCTCAATCATAGTACCTACTTCGTACTTCATATCTGAGCCTGCAGCTTCAATCTCAGCGTCAGCTGTAGCAACAACGATATCCTTAACATACTTGAGCTCCTTAGAGTCGCAAGAAAGAGGAATCATAATCTCGGGAACGATGTTCCAGTCTGCGTGCTTCTTCTGAACGTTGATAGCAGCACGGATAACAGCCTTAGTCTGCATCTTGGCAATCTCAGGATATGTTACAGCAAGACGAAGTCCTCTGTGGCCCATCATCGGGTTGAATTCGTGGAGACCCTGGATAATGCCCTTAATCTCTTCAACGCTCTTGTTCTTAGCAGCTGCAAGCTTCTCAATGTCAGCCTCTTCTGTAGGAACGAACTCGTGAAGCGGAGGATCAAGGAATCTGATTGTTACAGGGCAGCCTTCAAGTGCTTCATAAAGAGCCTCAAAGTCGTTCTGCTGATAGGGAAGAATCTTCTCAAGAGCAGCTTCTCTGTCCTCAACCTTTGTTGAACAAATCATCTCACGGAATGCAGCAATTCTGTCCTCTTCAAAGAACATATGCTCTGTACGGCAAAGACCGATACCCTCAGCGCCGAGCTCTCTTGCCTTCTTAGCGTCAGCAGGAGTATCAGCGTTTGTACGAACCTTAAGAGTTCTGTACTTGTCAGCCCATGCCATGATTCTTCCGAAGGTACCTGCGATTTCAGCGTCCTTAGTAGCGATAACGCCGTCGTAGATGTTACCTGTTGAACCGTCAATTGAAATATAGTCGCCCTCGTGGAACTGCTTTCCTGCGAGAGTAAATACCTTATTTTCTTCATCCATAACGATGTCTGAGCATCCTGATACACAGCAAGTACCCATACCGCGGGCAACAACAGCAGCGTGAGAAGTCATACCGCCGCGAACTGTAAGAATACCCTGAGAAGCCTTCATACCTGTGATATCCTCAGGTGAAGTTTCAAGACGAACAAGAACAACCTTTTCGCCTCTTGCGTTCCAAGCCTCAGCGTCCTCAGCAGTGAATACAATTTTACCGCAAGCAGCACCGGGAGAAGCGCCAAGTCCCTTACCCATAGGAGTCGCAGCCTTAAGAGCAGCAGCGTCAAACTGGGGATGGAGAAGTGTATCAAGGTTACGCGGGTCAATCATTGCAACTGCTTCTTCTTCAGTTCTCATGCCTTCGTCAACGAGGTCGCATGCAATCTGAAGAGCAGCCTGTGCAGTTCTCTTACCGTTTCTTGTCTGAAGCATGTTAAGCTTACCGTGCTCAACTGTGAACTCCATATCCTGCATATCTCTATAGTGAGCTTCAAGAGTCTTACAAACCTCTTTGAACTGAGCGAATGCCTCAGGGAACTTCTGCTCCATCTCGCTGATGTGCATAGGAGTACGAACGCCTGCAACAACGTCCTCGCCCTGTGCGTTTGTAAGGAACTCACCGAAGAGGCCCTTTGCACCTGTAGCGGGGTCACGTGTGAAAGCAACGCCTGTACCGCAGTCGTCACCCATGTTACCGAATGCCATTGACTGAACGTTAACAGCAGTACCCCATGAATACGGAATATCGTTATCACGGCGGTAAACGTTAGCTCTCGGGTTATCCCATGAACGGAATACAGCCTTAACTGCGCCCATAAGCTGTTCTTTAGGATCGCTCGGGAAGTCCTCGCCGATTTTTGCCTTATATTCTGCCTTGAACTGCTCAGCAAGATTCTTAAGGTCGTCAGCGTCAAGCTCAGTATCCTGAGTAACACCCTTTTCTTCCTTCATCTTGTCGATGAGCTGCTCAAAATATTTCTTACCAACTTCCATAACTACGTCAGAATACATCTGGATGAATCTTCTGTAGCAGTCATAAGCCCAACGCGGATTGCCTGATTTCTCAGCCATAACCTCAACAACCTCTTCGTTGATACCGAGGTTAAGGATAGTATCCATCATACCGGGCATAGATGCACGAGCACCTGAACGAACAGAAACGAGAAGCGGATTCTCCTTATCGCCGAACTTCTTGCCTGTGATTTCTTCCATCTTAACGATGTACTCTTCAATCTCAGCCATAATGTCGGGATTAATCTGTCTGCCGTCCTCATAGTACTTTGTACAAGCTTCAGTTGTAATTGTGAAGCCCTGAGGAACGGGGAAATAGCTACCGTCAGAAAGCTTAAGATTTGTCATCTCAGCAAGGTTTGCACCCTTACCGCCGAGAAGCTCTCTCATGTTCGCGTTACCCTCTGAGAAAAGGTAACAATACTTTTTCTTCGCCATAGAGAATGACCTCCTAAAAAATAATTTAAAAATTTTAAATTTGACTATTTTTGTGCGGCTGAAAGACCGCTTTTCAATGCGGCTATATTGTAACATATGATATTATAAATATCAAACATTTTTTATATTTTTGGTAAACTTCATTAAAATGTGTTGAAAAATTTTCTATTTTGGTGCATAATTATATAAATAAACGCGAAATTGACATCAAATTAACAATTTCTAAGGAGATTTTTATATGAAATGTGCAATAATTCTTGCAGGTGGCAAGGGTACAAGAATGAAGAGCGATAAGCCCAAGGTAATGTGCGAGGTTCTCTTTGAACCCATGATTAAGCACGTTATTGACGCCGTTAAGGAAGCGGGCGTAAAGGACATATGCGTAATAACGGGATACGAGCATCAGATTGTTGAGGACTATCTTAAATCAGTAGACGAAAACATCAAGACTGCGCTTCAGTCCCCACAGCTCGGAACGGGCCATGCAGTTATGCAGGCGAGAGACTTTATTAACAGTCATCAGGGCGACGATATTCTTATTCTCAACGGCGACGGTCCGCTTATGGACAGCTACACCGTCAACAAGGCGTATAACTACCATAAGAGCAACAACAACGGAATTACTCTTGTAAGCGCCGTTGTTGACGACACTCACGGTATCGGTCATATCAAGCGCGATAAAAACGGAACGCTTCTCAGAATCGTTGAGGACAAGGACGCAAACGAAGAGGAAAAGCAGATTAAAGAGAGCAATTCGGGAACCTACTGGTTCAAGGGCTCTTCGCTGCTTTACGCTATAGACAATATTACAAATGACAACGCGCAGAAGGAGTATTATCTTACTGACGCGCTTGAACTTCTCATTAAAAAGGGTGAAAACAAGGGCGCCTTCATCGCTGAAAACAGCGAGGTTATTCTCGGCGCAAACGACAGGGTACAGCTCAACGACCTTAACACAATTATGAGAAGAAATATCAATAACGCCCATATGCTCAGCGGCGTTGATATTCCGTGTACCGACGGCGTTATGATAGGCAAAAACGTTAAAATCGGAAATTCTTCCCGGATTTTACCGAACACAATTATTATCGGTAACACCGAAATCGGCGAAAACTGTGTAATCGGACCTAACTGTTACATTGACAATTCAAAAATCGGCGAGGGAGTTATCCTTGACAACTGTAAAATCCTCGATTCCGAAATTGAGGACGGCGTAGACTGCGGACCGTTTGTTAAGGTAAGAGCAAATTCCGTTCTTAAAGAGGGCGTTCACATCGGAAACTTTGTTGAGGTTAAAAACTCAATAGTAGGCGAGGGAACCAAGTCTGCTCACCTCACCTATATCGGCGACAGCGACGTCGGCGCAGACGTTAACTTCGGCTGCGGCACAGTTACGTGTAACTACGACGGAAAAACAAAGTCGCGCTGTAAGATTGGCGACGGTGTGTTTATCGGCTGTAACACAAACCTTATAGCACCCGTTGAGGTCGGCGACAGAGCGTATATCGCCGCAGGCTCAACTATTACCGAAAATATTCCCGCAGACGCTCTTTCGGTTGCCCGTGCAAGACAGGCTAATAAAGAGGGCTGGGTAATCAAAAAGAAACCGTATAAAGAGAAAAAATAAATTAACAGAGGAAATTAAAGCAAAAGATGAAAAAGAGAATACTTTGTGTTTTTGTTGCGGCTGCCATTCTTATTTCTGTCTTTACCGCCTGCAGTGCCAGAACGCCGAACGGCGGAAGCGACAGCTCCGATTCACAGACAACCGAAACAACAACTACAACCACAACTACAACAACTACAACCGAAAATGTAAATACAACCTTCCCCGAGGAGGAAACGATGAAAATCTATAAGGGACTCTCAAAGGACACAGAGGGCTCATATCCTTATAAAATCGCTTCGTTCTCAACTAATTACGACGGCTCAAACACAACGAGAACAGCCAATCTTAAAGCCGCAGCTGACAAGATTGACGACATTGTTGTTCCCGACGGTCAGGTGTTCTCGTTTAACCAGACCGTAGGTAAAAGAACCGTTACGGCAGGATACGAGGAAGCAAAAATCATTAAAGACGGCGAATTTGTAGACGGACTCGGCGGCGGCGTTTGTCAGGTCAGCTCAACTATTTTTGAATGTGTGCTGCGCGCAAACGCAAAAATTGTTTCAAGAGCAGCCCACAGCCTGGAGATAAGCTATGTTAAGCTCGGCGGCGACGCAACGGTTCAGTGGAATTCGTGCGATTTCAGGTTTGAAAATACGCTCGGCTGCGATATGAAGCTTAAGATGTCTTGTTCGGGTGGAACGCTCACCTGTGAAGCGTATGCAAAAAAGGATGTTGACGTCGGCGATATAGATATAAATATCACAAAAAACGGCGACACCTATACGCTTACAAGAAGCGTAAACGGCAAGGTTAACTACACAACTCACAGTAAGTATGCAAAGCCGAAAACAACTACCGAAAAGGAAACAACAAAAAAGAAGAAGGACAAAAAGGCAAAGAAAAACGGCTGATTTAAATCCGGGGTGATTTTTTGAAAGAAAAAAGCAAAAAGGCAAAGGTGCTCGGCGTGATTATTAAAATATTCTGTGTTTTACTTGCGCTGATTCTTGCTGTCGGCGTTCTCAACGTAATGTATTATCCGCACTATAAAAAAAGCAGGACGCAGTTTGATATTTCCGCCGCGCCTCAGAGTGAAAGCCTTTGTATTATGAGTTCAAACGTAAGAACGTGGAGCCCTACAGACATCGCAAAAAAGAGCTGGTTTTACCGCGCCGATTTAATTGTTAAAAATATTGAAAGCGTAAAGCCCGATATTCTCTGTTTTCAGGAGGTAACGAGTATGCACTACGGTTATCTTACCGAATGTCTCAAGGGCTATGACAATGTAATACAGTATCGCGATAAAAGCCCGTTTTCCGAGGGTTGTCCCGTGTTTTACAGCACCTCGCGTTTTGACCTTAAGGACAAGGGCTCGTTCTGGCTCAGTGAAACGCCCGAGGTTATGAGCAAGGACTGGAATTCCGCCTGCTACCGCATTTGCTCGTATGTTATTCTTACAGACAAACAGAGCAAAAAGGACCTTGTTGTTTTTAATACTCACCTTGACCATATAAGCGACGAGGCACGTATTAACGGAATCGCCGTTGTGCTTGATAAAATCAAGCAGTTCGGCGGATTGCCAAGCATTATTACGGGCGATTTCAATGCAGAAGAGGACAGTCAGACTTATAAGTCGGCAACAGAAAATTTTCTTGACGCAAAGTATCAGCTTGAAAACCCGATGAAGGGCGCAACCTACCAGGGCTACGGAAAAGAACTTGACAGAGAAAATATAGATTATTTTATGATTTCAAAAACGGGCATTTCGGTTGAGGATTACAAAATTGTTGACACGACGTATGACGGAGTGTATCCGAGCGACCATTTCCCGATTATGATGGAGTTTAAGCTTAACTGAAAAAAGGCCTGAAAACGATTGTTTTCAGGTCACTTTTTCAAATAGCGGGAGCTCCTCGTCAGGCATATTGAGTAAAAAATTCAGCGCCCACAAAACGTCCGCTTCGTCTGATGTTCCCGAAACGAGGTCAATTGTTTTGAGTTTTTCTTCATCTGTCGTGACGCATCACCTGCACTTTCCAATTAGATTTTATCAGCTCCAAAGCGCTGAGTAAACGCGAACGTTTGTTCCGTCCAAAATACGGGACACGTTTGCAAAAAACCACAAAATATAGTAAAGAAAGCGAGAAAAATAATGAACGCTGATTATATTCTTATTTTAGGCGGACCGCTTGACGGCGAAAATCCGAGCCCGCTTTTGTATGAAAGAATTAAAAAGGGAGCACAGCTTCTAAATGAAAACGAAAGCCTCAAGGCGGTTGTGTCAGGCGGTACAAAGAGCGAGGAGCAACCCCTCAGCGAAGCCGAGGTAATGAGGAATTCGCTTCTTGCTCTCGGAATTGAGGACGAAAGAATAATCCTCGAAAATGAGGCGAAAACGACGCTTCAGAATTTTCAGTACACAAAAAAACTGCTCGGAAATGAGGCGAGCGTTGCCTTTGTAACGAATAAGTTTCATATCTGGCGGAGTAAAAAAATAATGAAAAAGGCAGGCGTAAGCTATGAGGCGGTACCTGCGCCAAACGGCGATGACTCGCTCGGCTTCAGAATACGCGAGGGTTTTCTCCGTCCGCTCGCTTTTTTCGGAATAATATGGTAAATAAAAAGGCTGTCTATGACAGCCTTTTCTGATTTTTAACCGTTATTTGCCGTTGTTTCTTTTTTGCCCTCAGCTTCTTTCTGCTGTGCGGTAGTGCTCTGTGCCTCTTCCTGCTGCGGCTGAGCTCCGCCCAGCTTAACCGTATAAGTAAACTCGTTGCTTCCCGCAGTCATATCAATGTTGATGTCCTGCGCGGTATCTGTAAGAAGATAGGTGAGAATTACGTTTGCCTTCTGTCCGTTTCTTACCTTTATTTCTGACTCGTCGCCCTTGATGTATTCAGCCGAAACGCCGCCCCTTATCTCCTTATCGTTCTGATAAGCGGTAACGCTTACGGCGTCAATAAACGAGCGTCCCTCTTCGCCGAAATTGGTAAATTCCGCTTCAATAGTAAGTGTGAAAGTGCCGTTTTTGTTGTCAATAAGGGAATTCTTCTTTGAAGCTATGTTGTAGTTTCCGAGGTTGCCCTGATTAGCGGCTTTTTTGTCGTTTGAATCCGCGCCCTCAACAAGGCTTCCTATTGTTTTGTATGTAACATATTTTGTATGAATTGCGTCTGCGAGAATTAAAGAATTTACAACACAGGTAAGAATAACAAATACAAGTATTGTAATAAGAAGTTTTTTCTTTGTGTTCTTTTTCTTTGGCGGTTCGCTGTTAGCCTGAGTATTGTTGAAATTAATATCCATATTTTTACCTCCGCAAATTAGTATAAATAATTATATCATATACTTTAACTAATAGCAACAAAAAAAGACGAGCAAGGGGC
>CAMNAP010000080.1 GCA_946531445.1 uncultured Clostridia bacterium | reverse complement strand
CAGCCTGACGAAAGCCCGACGGTAATCTGGGTTGAGGATATACCTACTATCCTTAAAGGCGGCATTCCCGTTATTGAAAGAGTGCTTCCCAACGCAAAGGTTATAGGCTTTACGCGCCCGTCCGAAGCCCTTGAATATGCAAAGGAGCACCGTGTTTCGCTTGCAATACTTGACGTTGAGCTCGGTTCGGCAAGCGGTCTGGATTTATGTCAGAAGCTGCTTGAAATCAATCCGCATACTAACGTAATCTATCTGACTGCTTACGTTGATTATTCCTTTGACGCGTGGAGCACGGGAGCCAGCGGCTTTATGCTCAAGCCGCTTAATGAAGAAAGCTTAAAGGAGCAGCTTGAAAAGCTGAGATATCCGATTTAATAAAAAGGAGCAGAGATATGTTAGAATCTTTCTCGATTTCGTTTACTATCGGTGCATTTTTGGGAATTTTAATAATGGGTACCGTGGCAACGGTTATACTTCCCGCTATTGAGCTCAGGAGAAAGAGTTTTTTTATCCAGTATTATGTTTTGGTTTTTTTGTTTGTAGTAGTTTGTATCGGAGACTGTTTTACATATGAAAAGCCGCAATATCTTATTCTTGGGAAAATAATCACTTATCTCGAGTATCTTGTACCGTCCCTGATGTTTGTTCTGATGACGAGTCATCTTTTGTATCGGTGCGGTAAAGAGACAAAAAAGAACAGGTTTTTCCACATAGTGCTTATGTTGTGGAGCGTATACTTTGTTTTACTGCTGATAGCGCAGTTTACGGACAAAATGTATTATCTTACACCTGAAAATACTTTTTTCCGCGGACCGTTGCATACTCTGCTGATACTTCCGCTTTTAGCAATTATGACGATTAATGTTGCTGCGTTGTACCATTATAAAAACACAATTTCCAAAAGGACTTTCAGACATTTCCTTTTCTATTTGATTCCCGTGGAGATTGCTTTGATTTTACATCCCTTTTTCAACACGATGATTTTTGTAATTGTTGCAATTATTGTTTGTGCAGTCGTACTGTTCACAGTAGTGCTTTCAGAGCAGGTTGTACAATATACTCAGCAACAAAAGGAGATTTTGAATCAGCAATCAAAAATTACCGTTCTTCAGATGCGTCCGCATTTTATTTATAATACGATGACGAGCATTTATTATCTTTGTGAGCAGAGCCCGAAAAAAGCCCAGCAGCTCACTCTCGATTTTACAATTTATATGCGAAAAATCTTTAATGCGGTTGTTAGCGAGAACGTTATTCCTTTTTCCGAAGAGTTAGAGCATACGCGTGCTTATGTAAATGTTGCTCTTGCGCAAATCGGAGACCGTCTCAAGGTTGAATACAACACGTCCTACAAAGATTTTTACCTTCCGCCGCTTACTCTTCAGCCGCTGGTTGAAAACGCAATTAAACACGGAATGAATTTTGACGAAAAATCGCTTAGAGTTTCTATAACAACGCGTAAAACCGAATCGGGAAGCGTAATCACCGTTGAAGACGACGGAGTCGGCTTCGACCCTGACAGCATTGACCCGAAAGGCACTCTTGCTAACATAAAGGAGCGACTCAGTAAATACGTTGGCGGAACGCTGACAATTGAGTCGTCGCCAAAAGGTACGACGGCTACGGTATTCGTTCCTGACAAGCAATAATAAACGCCCTGAAGCGGCACCCTTAATAAGTACGGTGCCCCGATACGTCAGTATGCGGGGCATTTTTTTGCTTAGAGGGAAATTTTAAACAAAAAGGTGAATACTAATCATAGCTTATAGTGAGAAATCAGAATATGAAGAGGTAGGAAAAATATGATTTATACAGTGACGCTAAACCCTGCGCTTGATTATGTTATGAAGACAGGCGCGCTTCGTTTTGACGATATCAACCGTTCAAAGGAGGAGCGGCTTTACTACGGCGGAAAGGGAATTAACGTTTCCGTTATTCTTACAAGACTCGGCGCTGAAAACAAGGCGCTCGGCTTTATTGCAGGTTTTACGGGAAACGAGCTTGAAAGAATGCTTAAGAGCGACGGTATAAACTGTGACTTTAGCCGTCTTAACAGCGGAAGCACAAGGATTAACGTGAAAATCAAGGCAGACGCCGAGCTTGACATTAATGCTCAGGGGCCCGACATTTCCGAGAGTGAACTTGAGGGACTGCTTGAAAAGCTTGATGAAATCAAAGAGGGCGACTTCCTTGTTCTTGCAGGCTCTGTTAAGAGCGCGCTGCCTTTCGATATTTACGAGCGAATACTAAGCAGGCTGGAGGGAAAAGGCGTTAATTTTGTGGTTGACACAATGGGAAAACTGCTTTTGAATGCGCTTATTGAAGAATGTGCAAAGGAGCTTGAAAACGAGGGGTTGTCTTACAGAATGGCGCCGCTCGGCGTTATGATTGAAACACCCTCGGCGGCTCTTATTTCAGACTTGCTTGCAAAAGAGGTTGAATTCTTCTCAATAGGCACAAACGACCTTACGGGGTACACTATGGCTGTTGACCGCGGTAACGCAAACGTCAGGTATCTGTACGACGCCTTCCGACCCGCAGTTCTCCGCGAAATTGAAATGATAATCAAAAACGCAAAGGCGGCGGGAATCACCGTAGGTATGTGCGGCGAAGCAGCCGCAGACGAACGCCTTATTCCAAAGCTTGTTGAATGGGGACTTGATGAATTTTCGGTAAATCCTTCGTCAATTCTTCAGACAAGGCGCTGCATATGTGAATGTGAATAAATAAAGTAATGCCGTTCAAGAGTACCCTCCTGAACGGCTTTTTGTCGCTGCCCTTTTGTGTTTATTGAAATCAGCGGAGTTGTATGGTAAAATATATACGATACGTGAAATAATTATATCATCTTACAAACCAACAGAATAACCGCCAAAGACATCACCAATTAACGGAAAAATGTTTTAAAGGAAAGGTTGAACGCTATGCTTTATAAAAAGAATGCGACACAGTCGCTTGACAGCGAACTGTTCAGAAATCCTACATCGGAGTACAGAGGTACACCGTTCTGGGCGTGGAACAGCTTCCTCGAGGCTGATGAGCTGTGCAGACAGATAGATGTATTTAAAGAAATGGGACTTGGTGGTTTTCATATGCACGTAAGAACCGGACTTGAAAACGACTATCTCAGCGACGGTTACCTTGAGCTTATTAAAACCTGCGTTGAAAAGGCGAAGAAGGAAAAAATGCTCGCCTGGCTTTACGACGAGGACAGATGGCCTTCCGGTGCTGCAGGCGGAAAGGTAACGAAGGATTTAAAATACCGCGCAAGACAGCTTGTTTTTACGCCGTTTAATAAAAAGGATGAAAAGGGAACTCTTCTTGCGTGCTATGACATAAGGCTTGACGGAGAAGGCTTTCTCGCTTCATATGAAAGAATACAGCCCGACAGCGAGGCAAAGGGCGACAGGTGGTTTGCATTTCTGAGACTGAGCGAAGAGGAAAGCTGGTACAACAATCAGACGTATGTTGACACGCTCAACAAAGAGGCGATAGAGCGTTTTATTGAGGAGACTCACGAAAAGTATAAAGCGACTGTAGGCGACGAATTTGATAAGGCTATTCCCGCAATTTTTACAGACGAGCCGCAGTTTTCGCGAAAGGAAGTTTTAAACAACTCGTTTGATAAAATGGAGATAAAGCTTCCCTGGACCGATAAGGTACCGCAGCTTTACAACGAGCTTTACGGCGCGGATATTTTCAGCACTCTGCCCGAGCTTTTCTGGGATTTACCTAACGGAAAAGTTTCCGTTTCAAGATACCGCTATCACGATATGATAAGCGAGCTTTTCACACGTTCATTTGCCGACACGATAGGCAAGTGGTGTAATGAAAACAAGATTTATCTTACGGGGCATATGATGGAGGAGCCGTCGCTTTTCAGTCAGACGGCGGCGCTCGGCGAGGCTATGCGCTCTTACAGAGGGTTTCAGCTGCCCGGCATTGATATGCTTTGTAATCAGCACGAATTTACTACCGCAAAGCAGGCGCAGTCAGCCGCTCATCAGTTTGGACGCGAGGGTGTTTTATCAGAGCTTTACGGCGTTACGGGTTGGGAGTGCGATTTCAGAACGTACAAGTATCAGGGCGACTGGCAGGCGGCTCTCGGCGTAACCGTAAGAGTGCCTCACCTTTCGTGGTACTCAATGAAGGGCGAGGCAAAAAGAGACTATCCCGCTTCTATTCACTATCAGTCGCCGTGGTATAAGGAGTACCCGAAAATAGAGGACCATTTTGCAAGGGTAAACACCGCTATGACAAGGGGAAAGCCCGTTGTTAAGGTCGGCGTAATTCATCCCGTTGAGAGCTTCTGGCTTCACTGGGGACCGAACGACAAATCTGCCCTTATTCGCGACAGCCTGAATGACCGCTTTATGTCGGTTACAGAATGGCTTCTTACAGGCAGCGTGGACTTTGACTTTATCTCTGAGTCGCTTCTTCCGTCGCAGTGTGAGAAAGGCGCAGCGCCGCTCAGGGTAGGTAAAATGGAATACGACGTTATTGTTGTTCCCGGCTGTGAAACGCTCCGCTCTTCAACCTACAGACTTCTTGACGAATTTGCAGACGGCGGCGGAAAGCTCGTAATTATGGGCAAACATCCTACGCTTTGTGACGCAGTTCCTTCCGACGCGGGCGTTATGCTTTCACAAAAGGCGGTTAACATTGATTTTTCAAGGGCTTCACTTCTCAACTGCCTTGAAGAAAACAGAATTCTTACAATAAGATATTCGCACGGCGCGCTTACAGACAGATTTATTTATCAGATGCGCGAGGATAACGACTGCCGCTGGCTGTTTATTGCAAACGCATATGAGCCCGATAATAAGGACGTTGGCTGGGGTGCAGATATTCAGATTATTCTTAACGGTGAATTTTGCGCCGTTAAGTATGACACTCAAAGCGGTGAAACATATCCTGCACAGGCTGAATACAGAAACGGTAAAACTATAATCCGCGAAAATGTTTACGGCTACGATTCGCTTCTTTTCAAGCTGACTGAAGGAAGAAGTCCGTCGACGGAAAACAAGCCTGAAAAACACGAGCTTAAAGTGATTTCAGATAATCTTGTTGATTACTCGCTTTCAGAGAAAAACGTATTACTTCTTGACCAGGCGGAATATAAGCTTGACACAGACAGCGAGTTTAAGCCTGCAGAGGAAATACTGCGCCTTGATAACGAATGCCGCAGGAGACTGGGTATGCCCGAGCGCGGAGGTCAGATTGTTCAGCCGTATATTACAGGCGACGTTCCCTCTGAGCATACGCTGACTCTCAGGTTTACGTTTAACAGTGAAATAAGCTATACGGGAGCAAAGCTTGCGCTTGAAAACGCAGAGGCGACTAAACTTGTTTTTAACGGCGAAAGGGTGGAGAGCGCTGTTGACGGCTGGTTTACCGACAAGGCGGTTGAAACCGTTAAGCTTCCGGAAATTGTAAAGGGTAAAAATGTTCTTGAGGCGACTCTTCCTATTGGGCTTTCAACGTATACCGAGGATATGTTTATACTCGGTGATTTCGGAGTAAGAACAGTCGGACGAAAGGCTGAAATTATACCTCTTCCCGAAAGGATTGCCTTCGGTGATATTACAAAGCAGGGCTTCCCCTTCTATGGCGGTAATCTGAAATATAAATTCAAAGCTGTCAGTAAAGACGGAAAAATCACAGTTTGTACACCGCATTACAGAGGTGCTCTCATCGGTGTAACAATTGACGGTAAGCGCGAGGGAAGTATTATTTATCCTCCTTATGAGCTGACCGTTGAAGGACTTGACGGCGGTGAGCATGAAATCGAGCTTGAGCTGTTTACCCACAGAGCAAACTGCTTCGGCCCCGTACATATGCCGTTTGACAACTATTTCTGGAAAGGACCGAACGCGTGGAGAACCGAGGACTGCGAATGGTCTTATGAATACGCATTAATTAAAACGGGAATCCTTTCCGCTCCCCGCATTGGATAAACGCAAAATAAAAAGTACAGTCAAGCGACTGTACTTTTTATTTTTATTTTAACTTAATGGTTGCGTTATAATCGTCAATTCCGTAATTTCCCGCCGTGTGCTTCATTGTTTCATAGAAATCAAGGTGATTACCCTGAGAATCCTTCATCTTTTTAAAGAACGGACTCAGGCGCTTAAACACCTTTAAGAGCAAATCGCCTTCGGGCGTACCCTCTACATACGGCTGATTGCCCTCAAATATACTTCTTACAAGATTTACCGCGAATTCAACAAAGGAATCCTTTTTTATGCTCTTGTCTGCGCTGACTAAAAGCAGGTGTGCAAACTGACCTACGGTCAGCTTGTTGAGCCTTTTTCCAATAGTGCTGAAGAGCTTTATATTGGCGGGCGTCTTTTTGATTCCTACCTTTCTGAGAAATCTTTCGGGGTCGTCTCTCATAGCGGTAATAAGAGTTCTTATCATTTTTTCAAACTGCGCAATGAGATATTCCTTTGAGGTGAGCCCTTTTCTGTCCCACTCAAATTCAGGGGTCTGTATGCTTTTAATATCAACGGTGCTTTCATCCTCTACCGTTACAAGACGTATGAACGAGGGCCAGCCGATAACAGAGCCCGTACACACGTCGTAGAAAAGATTGCCCTTTTCGGTTTTTGTTACGTTTATGCTCTGGTTGTGCATATGGCCCGTAAAAACAAGGTGAACGCCGTTGTCTGCGAGCGTTTCAACGAGCTTGTTGCTTTCGTCCTGCCATGCGTCCTTTACGAGCGCGAGAACGGGCTGACCGGGTAAAACGGGATAGTGCTCCATAGCAATCATCATCTGACCGTCTGCCTGCGCCTTTTGCGCCTGCTCCTTAATCCAGCCGAGAAATTCACCGTCGTAGGTAATATGCTTTTCGCTTTCAATGTCGTTGCAGATTACAAGCAGCCGCACGTCGTCTGAAAGCTGAGCGACATATGACAAATGATCCTTATTAAAAGCGATAGCGTCGGAATAGCCGAAATCCTTATATAAGTCGTAAAGCTCTGAAAACTCGGCGGTTTCAATGGGAAATCTTCCGTTTTCATTAAAGCCGAAGGCGTTGTTATTGAAGTCGTGGCCTGCGGTTACAACGTAGATTTTTTTACCGCTTTTTTCCTTGAATTCGTGTAACAAACGTGTGAAATCCCTGTGACATTCTCTTTCGCCCCAGAAGGTGAGGTCGCCCGCGATAAGAAGGATATCCGCTTCGTCAGCCGTTTCAAGGTACTTAAAGGTTGCCTCGTTAATGCTTTGAGTTTCGGCAAAGCATTTCTGCTCGCTGTCCATAAAATCCTCGTACTCTTTTCCGTAAGCTCCAAGTGAGTTCTTAAAATAATGAGTATCGGTAATAAGATAGAATTTCAAAGGTTTCATAAACTACTCCTTACTTGTAATCTTATCTGAAAAAACACCTGTAAAACGGTTATTTTCACAAATGAGCTCGCCGTCATTTGTATTTGTAAAAATAATTGCAGGGTTTACAGCACCCGTTTTTTCGGGAGAAATAAACGTGTTGTTTATAATACTTACTCCGCTTACCTCAGGCATAAAGATTATATAACCTCTGCTTATGCCGTCAGATGAGGCAGAGCCGTCAAAAGTATTATTTTTTATGATAATGCCGCTGTGGTTACATTCGGTATCGTGGTGGCCTATTGCGGGGAAGCCGTCGCACTTGAAAAGGTTTGAGTCAATAAGTACGTTTTTGCAGGCGGTGTCGTCTATACAAAAATCAATCAGCTCTCCGTTACAGTTAAAAACGGGACCGTAAGAGCGCTCGTGCGGCCAGTCAAGTTGAATAAGCTCGTTGTGTAACTCGTCGTACCGAACATTCCGCCGACGCGCGCAAGAATAAGACATACATATTCAAATTTGGTTATGTACTTTCCCTCTGCACCCTTGAGAGCGCCGTCCGGTTTTACAAGAGTCTGATTTGTTTTCTCCTTTTTCATA
>CAMNAP010000079.1 GCA_946531445.1 uncultured Clostridia bacterium | reverse complement strand
TTACCGCGCTTGATTTATCCGATTGTACAAGCCTTGAATTATTAAGTTGTTACAACTGCGAAATAGAAACATTTACTCTTCCGAGCAATATAACAAGTGCAAACAGTCCGTTATATCAAATTGACTGTGAATATAATCATATTGATACGTCAATATTTACGCAAAGTATTATTGATAGTATCGAAGCAAAAACAGATTATATTCTTGAATATGAAAATCAGAAGTATGAGGACATCAGCGCGCTTGAGGCGGCGCTTGAATTTGTGGGAACGCTCAGAAGCAGCGATTATTCGGAGGAATCGTTTACTGTTTTAAGCGAATTAGTTGAAGAGTATTCCGATTTTGAAAATATGCTGTTAACTCAGGATAACGTTGACGAAATGACCGCCGAAATACTAACCGCTATTAGCGACTTAGTACCGTATCTTAAGCTGAAAACGGTTTATGAAAACGGAACGGTAAGCATTACAAAGGACGGTCAGCCTGTAAGCACTAAATATACCTCCGCTCTTTCGGGCACGCCTATAACCCTTACTGCCACACCCGACGAAGGATATGTTTTTAACGGCTGGTATGAATTAACGGCTAAACGAATTTTCTCAACCTCGTCAACCTATTCGTTTAACTTAACAACAAATTTATCTTTTGAAGCTCAGTTTGTACCTACGGGAAGCGCAACGCTGACCTTTACAAACAATACGGGACAAATAGTTGATACAGTTACAAAGACGGCGCAGGAATGGGCGAATACAAGCTCATTAACTGATTTGTTGCCGGAGGTTCCATATAAATTAGGTCATACAGGTGGACAATGGTCATATGTTGAAAGCGATATTTTATATGCACTTGCAAGCGGTACCGATTCATATATTTCGCCGACATACAGCGCAAGCGAGTTTGTATATCCCGAAATACCCGAGCCCGTAAACAACAAGCCCGTTTCAAATCTTACGTTCTCGTATAACGAAACGGAGGATATAGGCTCGTTTATTATGGCAGCGGGAATACCGCAGGAGCTTGATATTGAGGCAATAGGCGTTGCTTTCTATAAGGGTAAAAAAGAAACCTTTAACCCCGATAGCTATATTCTTAACATAAATAATAAATCGCTTGTCAGCCGCTTTGACGGGCGCGAATCAGACGGCTTGTATATAGTTAACGTTCACAGCTTTTCCGTTAAGAATAACTGGTGCGCAAGAGGCTTTATAACCTACCGCGTCGGTAACGAACTGAAAACACATTACACAAATCAGATTAATGTTACGAATACTACTCAAAACGGACTGAGAATGATTATACCGCGAAGTATTGTTATTCAAGACGATGAGGAAGAGCTTGGTATTGACCGCGACTATGACCCCGTTCCGTTTTAATTAAACACTTGACATTAAAGCCTGCGGGGGTTATAATTGTTGCAATAGTGAAAAACGGCGCTGAATCGGTGTAAGTAGGCTGTCCCAATTTCTTAAAGAGAGTATGCGGAAGGTGTGAGCATACAGAAACGGGCTGCTGAATTTCAGCTGAGGAGCCCTCTGCGAGAAAGTAAGCAGAGCGTAATGCTGCGTTAAAGCAAAGAGTGACGGAATCTTTATTCCGTAATTTGAGTGGTACCACGGATATACTCCGCCTCATTGTGAGGCGGTTTTTTTATTGGCGAAAGCCAAGGTAGAGCAAGACGAATCAAAATCGCCAAAACACAGTGTTTAAGCAAACTTTGACGTTTTCGTTCTTGCTTGGCGCCACCTCAAAAGCCAAATTTCATCTTAACTATTAGCGTTTTTGGTGCTTTGCAGTTATAAATGAGCAGATTTGGCTTAGGTCAAGGCAAAAAACGCAGGAATACTTGCGTATTACGAGTATTTTTAACGCAGAGATAAGAAAAATCCGCCATTTATAACCGGTTTCGGATTCGTCTTGCTCTGCCTAAGGAGGTAAAAATGGATAACAAGATTTTACAGTTAAAAGAGCAGTTTGAAAAAGAGCTGACTTCAATCGGCGATTTATCCGAGCTTGAAAACGTAAGAGTTTCATACCTCGGCAAAAAGGGCTCTGTAACAGGACTTTTAAAGGGAATGAAAGAGCTTTCAAACGAAGAGAAAAAGTCTTTCGGCCAGGCTGTAAACGAGCTTAAGGGTGCAGTTGCCGAAAAGATTGCGCAAAAAACTGCAGAACTTAAGGAAATGCAGGTACAAAAGGAAATTGAGCTTATGCCCGAGTTTGACCTGTCAATGCCTGCAAAGCTTACAAGAGGCTCATATCATCCGATTACTCTTGTTCAGCGTCAGTGCGAACAGATATTCAAGTCAATGGGCTTTACTGTTGAGGATTACAGCGAGGTTGTAACTGACTATGAGTGCTTTGAGTCGGTTAACATTCCAAAGGACCACCCCGCAAGAGATATGCAGGATACCTATTATCTCACAAACGGTCAGCTTTTAAAGAGCCAGACCTCCGCAGCGCAAAACGCAATTTTAAGAAAGTATAAAAAATCGCTTGTTGAGGACGGCGTTCCGATTAAGGCAATATTCCCCGGCCGCTGCTTCAGAAACGAGGCAACCGACAACTGCCATGAAAACACCTTCTTCCAGATGGAGGGTATGATGGTAGATAAGGACATCTCAATTTCAAACCTTATTTACTTTATGAAAACTATGCTCTCCGAGGTATTCCAAAGAGACATCAAGGTAAGACTCCGCCCGGGCTTCTTCCCATTCGTTGAGCCGGGCTTTGAGCTTGACATAAGCTGCCTTATCTGCGGCGGCGAGGGCTGTTCAAGCTGTAAGCACAGCGGCTGGCTTGAGCTTTGTCCCTGCGGTATGATTCATCCCGAGGTGCTGCGTATGGGCGGAATTGACCCTGACGAATACACGGGCTTTGCATTCGGTCTCGGTCTTACAAGACTTGTAATGATGAAATACGGAATCAGCGATATACGCGATTTAAACAGCGGCTCGCTCAAAGTAATGAGTCAGTTTACAGACGACGAGGAATAAGAAAGGAGAGTGAATTAAATGTTTTTATCTATGAACTGGATATCAGACTTCGTTGATTTAAGCGGTCTTGATAAATTAAAGTTAATCAATCAGTTTTCACTCTCTACTGCCGAGGTTGAAAACGATATATTCTTTAAGGGCTCAGACATTTCGGGAATAGTTGTTGCCGAAATCAAGAGCGTTGAAAACCACCCCGATTCAAAGAAGCTTCATCTTCTCAAAGTTGACGCAGGCGAAAAGGAGCTTACAGACGTTGTATGCGGCGCGCCAAACGTAAGAGTCGGAATGAAAACCGCTTTTGCAAAGGTAGGCGCTAAAATCGGCGAAATTGAAATCGCCCCGAGAGCGCTTGCCGGCTACACCTCATACGGTATGTGCTGTTCCGAAAAGGAAATCGGAATTTCAGACGACAACAGCGGTATTATGGAAATCACCGACGACGTTGAAAACGGAACAGACCTTAAGGACATCTACGAAATAGACGATATAATCTTTGAGGTTGACAATAAGTCGCTCACAAACCGCCCCGACCTTTGGGGACACTACGGAATCGCAAGAGAATTTGCAGCCCTTGCAGGAAGAGAGCTCAAACCCCTTGACGTTATTGACTGCGCTGAATATGATTCGCTTCCCAAGGTTGATATGAAAATTCTCGACCCGCTTTGTCAGAGATATTCCTGTATGCAGGTTGAAAACATAACAAGAAATGTTTCACCTGTAAATATGAGAATCCGTCTCTTCTACTGCGGTATGAGAGCTATTAACTTCCTTGCGGATATGACTAACTACCTTATGCTTGAAATGGGCCAGCCTATGCACGCCTTCGACTCACGCAAGGTAGGAAAAATCAGAATAAGACGCTTTGACGCTCCGTTTACATTTAAAACTCTTGACGGCGTGGACAGAAAGATTGACGAAAACACGCTTATGATTTGCAACGACGAAACACCCGTTGCAATTGCAGGTATTATGGGCGGTCTTGACAGCGAAATCGTTGAGGACACAACTACTCTTACCCTTGAAAGCGCAACGTTTGACGCCGCTTCAATCCGTAAGTCAACCGTTCGTCTTGCTCACAGAACGGACGCTTCAATGCGCTATGAAAAGAGCCTTGACCCCGAAATGTGTACTGTTGCAATCGCACGCTTCATCAAGCTTCTTCAGAGCATTGATTCAGGCGCAAAGGTTGTTTCAGCTCTCACAGACGAGTACGCTTATCACTATCCCGAAATCAAAATTGATTTTGATAAGGCGTTTGTTGATAAGTACACGGGAATTGAAATTGCCAACACAACTATTGTTAACACTCTTAATTCTCTCGGCTTCAACGCAAGCGAAAGCGAGGGTAATTTCAGCGTTACCGTTCCGAGCTGGAGAGGAACGAAGGACGTTACAATGAAGGCAGACATCATTGAGGAAATCACCCGTATTTACGGCTATGATAACTTTGACGTTCACACAACCCGTTCGCCGCTTTACCCCGTTCGTCCCGACATTGAAAAGACTGACGAGGACAAAATCAAGGACTTACTTGTTAAGCGTTATTCACTTCACGAATTACACTCCTATGTTTGGGGCTACTATGACGAGCTCAAGGCAATCGGCCTTGACGTTGAGGGCGAAATCAAGCTTATCAACGCTACAAACCCGAACATTGAAACCATAAGGAATTCAATGATTCCGACTCAGCTCTGTCAGGTTAAGAGCAACACCTCTTATTCAAACGACTTCGGTATTTTTGAAATCGGACGTGTAGTTACAGGCATTGACAGCGACGGTCTCTGCATAGAAAAGAAAAAGCTCGGTATTACTCTTTTCTCAAAGGTTAAGCCGCTTCCGATGTTATACTTTGAGCTTCGCGATATCATCAACGTTATCGCAGACGACCTCAAGCATAAGGAGGTAACCTACGAAAAGAAAGAGACCTCTCACCCGTTCCAGCACCCGAGAAACCTTAACAAGGCAATCTGTGACGGCGTTGAAATCGGTGAAATCGGTCTTATCCACCCGACTGTAGCAAAAAAGATAGACAAAAAGGCGGCTATCGTTTATGCTGAAATTGACATAACCGACCTTGCAAAAATTGAAAACGCTTCAATATCTTATGAAGAGCCGAGCAAATTCCCGACAATTGAAATTGACCTTTCCTTTGTAACAAAACGCTTTGAGCCTATCGCAAAGGCTATCAAAAAAGCGAACTCACCGCTTATAAAGAGCTTTGAGGTTACGGACGTTTACGAGGACGAGACTGCAAAATCAATCACAACGAGAATTGTATTCTCTCACCCTGAAAAAACTCTTAAGAGAGAAGAGGTTCAGGAGGTTGCAGACGATATTATCACCAACCTTAAAGCCATCGGCATAGAACTCAAATCATAACAAATAAAAAATGCTTGCAAAATTTCTTTGCAAGCATTTTTCTTTTTCACTTATCTGTCGTCCTCATCAAACGGGATAACTCCCTCAACGGCGTCCTTGGGATAAATTCTCTTTTCGCCGTTGTCAAGGTCAATTAAAACATATTTCATATTGCCCATTCCAAGCTCATTCATATAGCTGAGCTGTCTGTGGCCGTGTCTTGTCTGAATTCTCTCAACCAAATCCGCGTGGTCGCGCTCGTCAAGAGCGTACACAAGGTCAACTGAAGCGCAGTCAACGGCACAGATATCTGTTGAAGCGACTATGCCGATATTCGGCGTAACAACAGGCATTGCGGCACAACCCTCGCAATCGCACGAAACAGACATATTCCGAAGCACGTTGATAAATGTAATATTGTCGCCAAAGTAGTCAACGGTTGCCTTTGAGCTTTCGGAAATTCTCTCCATAAGCTCCTCCTCGGCAATCGACCACATATTGTCTGAGCCCTCGGCGGTGTGAATCATCTTTTTTCCGATTCTTCCGTCAGCACAGCCGATACCGATATTCTTATTTGAGCCGCCGAAGCCGCCCATCATATGTCCCTTAAAATGAGTTAGTACAAGGAGCGAGTCGTACTTTGTAATGTTTTTACCCATATACATTTCGCTAAACCACTTTCCGCCCTTAACGGGAAGCGCAACTGTACCGTCCTCGTCCATAATGTCAACGTCGCAGAACGTCCAGCCGTTAACCTTTATAGTTTCTCTGTGCTGCTCGGTTGTATATCTGTCGCCCTCGTAGTAGGTATTTGTTTCAACAATTGAAGCGTTGGGAAGCTCCTTTTCAACAAGATATTTTACCCACGGTCTCGGAATAATATTCGGACCGTTTTTTTCGCCTGTGTGAAGCTTTATTCCAACCTTTCCTTTAATGTTGGCGCTTACCTTTTTATATATTTTATCAAGTCCCTCAGGCGACAAATCACGCGTAAAATACACCACGCTTTCGTTACCGACTCTCTCGTCGTAAGGGATGTATCTCTTGCCGTCTGCTGTTTTCTTGAAATCCTTGTTCATAGTTCCTCCTGATTTAAAACCATTTTTTCTTTTTGCCGATAATGCTCAGTATTGCCACAACAATTACCGATAATACTATAACATAAATGTAGCCGTATTTCCATTCAAATTCGGGCATTGCCTTAAAATTCATTCCGTACCAGCCCACTATTACGGTAAGCGGAAAGAAGATGCTTGTTATAACGGTAAACAGCTTCATCGTTTTATTAAGCTTTAAATCAAGCGAGGAGGAGTACGCGTCCTGAAGATGAGTAACAGAGCTTGAAAGCGAGTCAGTGTCCTCTCTCAGCCTTGTAATTTTAAGGCTTAAGTTTGAGATATATCTCAAATCCTCAGAGGCAAAAATACTGTTTTCATTTTCCTCAATTGCGTCTGTGATGTCAAGGAGCTGCTCGTAGTAATTGTGCATTGTAAGAAGCTCTTTTTTCAGGTGGAGCAAATCAAGGTTAAAGTTTTCGTGAGTCTTTTCCTTGAGAATATCCTCCTCAAGCTCGGTTACCTCCATTCCCTTGTCCTCAATAAATCTGAAATCGTTTGCAATGAGCGAGTCAATAAACGCGTATATTATTTTTTCAAGGGTTGCCGTTTTATAAGAGTATCTGTTAACCGCAGAGGTGAACTTTGTTTTTGTTGAGGCGTCGTAGTCCTCAACATCAACAACGATTATGAGATTTTTCTTAATGTAAATTGCAACGCAGTCCTCGCGCCCGCTCTTGTCGTCGGGGTTGATGATTCTAAGCTCCGTAAAGGTGTATTCGTCGTACACCTCAACTCCGCTTCTGAAATTCTTGTTTGCAATCTTGCACGCGTCAACAGTAGACTGCGAAAAGCCGAGCGCTCCTGCAATCTCCTCAAGCTGGGATACGGTAACGTATCCCGCCGTTATGAAGTTTTCGTCAATTTCATTAACGCCGATTCTCTTCGGCTCCTCATTAATCTGATAAAACATTTTCCACCTATAAGTATTTTTTCATATGATTTACGCCTATTACTATAAAAAGAATTAATAGCACGCCGAGTATTACTGCAGAAACCAACTTGCTGATAAACAGAGAAAGAACTCCGCTGATTATCGGCGCAAGGGCAATAAGCACAAGGATTTTTGAAAACTCCTTAGCGTACCTTTCCTTATCGGGCGGATTTGTAGCCCAGTTTCTGAAAAGATTATTATAATTCCCGCCTGCAAGAAACAAAGCATAAATCAATAAGCCTGCGCCGAAGGCACACGTCATTATCAAAAATGCATATTCCATAATTAACTTATTTTACAGTAACCTTAATTATTTTGCAAACGCCGTTCTGAGCATAAGCATAAACATAGCAGGTGCCCTTACCTACAGCCTTGATTACGCCCTTTTTGTTTACTGTTGCAACCTTGCTGTTTGAAGATTCAAAAAGTATAGCGCGGTGCTTTTTAACCTTGAGCTTTTTTGAAGCGGGCTTTGCCTTTGCCTTGAGCTTAAAGGTTTTCTTAAGCTTGAGATTTACCTTGTTCTTTTTAGCGTTTACAGTGAGCGCCTTTGCGTTTCCAACCTTGCCGCCCGCTGTTGCAACGTGTACGGTTTTTGAGGTTGAAACAACGTTGCCCTTGCTGTTATAAGCAACAACAATAAATTTATAGTACGTTCCCTTTTTAACTTTAGCGCCGCTTACCTTCTTAAATGTAATTGAGGTTGCGTTTGTCTGTCCCTGCTTTACATAGCGGTTAGCCTTGCCGCACTTGTTGCCGTATATAACAAAACGTACTGCGCCGGGCGCCTTTTTCCAGTTAAGCTTAATGCTGCTTTTACTTGCCTTTGAGGCTTTGAGCTGAAGCGCTGCGAAAAC
>CAMNAP010000078.1 GCA_946531445.1 uncultured Clostridia bacterium | reverse complement strand
CCTTTGTAAGCAGACTCAAAGTCAGAAGCAACAGCGATGAGGATGTTGATACCAACAATGATGAACGGATAACATTTGAACCAATGGCTCTTGCCGAGGCTTCCCCAGTGATACTTAAGAATCATGAAGCCTACGCAACCGATTGTTGCAGCATAGAGCTTTGCATAGTGGAACCAGCCGTTCATCTGAACAATAGTCGGATTGTTGGCTGCGAATGTTTTAGCACCGATGTTGATTACTACAAAGTAAACAGTAAGTGCTAAAGGTAAAACTACAAAGCAGAAGATTCCGCCTGCCTTTGTGCGTCGTGCTATTTCATTAGCAACAACGAGTCCGGTGAATGCCAGGCACCAGCCTAAGAGCTGCCACAGTGACAAATCACCATAGATGTGGAATAACATAATAGTTTTCCTCCCCTTAAAAAAATTGTATATTTCAGTCTCAAGAAAGTGAGACTTAGCTTACACTATTGCGCCTCAATCTCCTTAATCTGCACCTCGTTACCCTGTATAAGATAGGTGTTTTCCGATTTACAGTAAGGACAGATTTTGGCGTATTTTACGGTTTCATAGGTTTTCCCGCAATCTTCACAGTATGTAATGCCCTTGACAACCTCGTGCCTGAGCTCTGAGCCGCTGAGCACCTCGCTCTTTTTAACAGCCCAGTTCCAGCAGTCCTCAAGGTATTCCATAATTACGGTTGAAACCTCGCCGACCTCAAGGGTAACTGAGGAGACTTTGGTCAGGCCCTGCTCCTCGGCTACCTCTTCAATTGTTTTAATAACGTGAAATACTATTCCGAGCTCGTGCATAATTACTTACCTTTTTTTGCTGCACGGTTTGCCTTTTTAATAGCAAACTCTCTCTTTGCTGCATAAGGAAGAATAGCCTTGAGCTTGTCTTCAGCTCTGTACATCGTTGAGCATTCGGGACGCTCTCTGTAAAGGTGGATTGCGTCAAATTCGCACTTTGTTGTGCAAACGCCGCAGCCTACGCAGCGGTTCGGGTCAACGATTGTTGCACCGCAGCCGAGACATCTTGAGGTCTCAATCTTAACCTGCTCTTCCGTGAGCATCTTGTAATCGTCCTTAAAGCCTTTCGGGTCAACCTTCTTGGTTGCCTGAGGAATCTGACGGTGAGCTGTGTCATAGCTTTCAAGAACAATGTTGTCCTTGTCGAGCTCAACGTAGTATCTCGGGTTACGTCCGATTGTAAGCGAGGAATTCGGCTGAACGAATCTGTGAATTGAGATTGCGCCTTCCTTACCCATTGCGATTGCGTCAATTGCAAAACGCGGACCTGTATAAGCGTCGCCGCCTACGAATACGTCCTCCTGAGCGGTCTGGAAGGTGAAGGAGTCAGCCTGAGCGGTCATATTTCTGTTAAGCTCTACTGAAGTGCCATCAAGAAGTCCGCCCCATTCGATAGCCTGACCGATTGAAAGAATAACGTTTTCACATTCAACAGTCTTTGTTTCGTTTTCGTCATACTTCGGTGAGAAGCGGTGTTCCTCGTCAAATACGGAAACGCACTTCTTAAATACGATAGCCTTAACCTTGCCGTTTTCGTCCTTTACAATTTCCTTCGGACCCCAGCCGTTGTTAACGCTTACGCCGTCCTCAAGAGCCTCTTCAACCTCGTCGTCAGAAGCCGGCATTTCCTCTTTGCTTTCAAGGCAGAACATAGATACGTTTTCAGCACCGCAGTGAACGCTTACTCTTGCAGCGTCAATAGCAACGTTACCGCCGCCTACTACAACAACGTTCTTGCCGATGTCGTAAGCTTCTTTTTCAGCAGCTTCGTGAAGGAATTCAACTGCTGTAAGTACACCCTCGGCGTCCTCGCCGTCAACGCCTGCCTTACGTCCGCCCTGAGCGCCGATTGCCATATAGAATGCCTTGTAACCCTGCTCACGAAGCTCGTCAAGAGTGATGTCCTTACCAACCTCAACGCCGCACTTAATCTCAACGCCCATCTCCTTGATGATGTCGATTTCAGCGTCAATAACCTCTTTTTCAAGCTTGTAGTTCGGGATACCGTAACGGAGCATTCCGCCGGGCTCCTTGTTCTTTTCAAATACGGTTACATTAAGGTAGCCCTTTTCTGCAAGATAGAATGCGCAGGAAAGACCTGCAGGGCCTGCACCGATGATAGCAACCTTTTCCGTAAAGCCTTTTTCACGGTCAAATACACCGTCAACGGTAATTTTCGGAATAACTTTCTTAGGAATAACTCTTGTTGAGTTTGCAATGTCTCTGTGAGCGAGGAACTTCTTAACGTCATCAATTGCGATAGCCTCGTCAATTGTGCCTCTTGTACAAGCCTCTTCACAGCGCTTGTTACAAACGTGACCGCAAACCGCGGGGAACGGATTCTCTTTCTTGATAAGAGCGAGAGCCTCGTCATATCTTCCCTGAGCCGCCATCTTAAGATAACCCTGAATAGCTATGTGTGCAGGGCAGGCAGTCTTACAGGGAGCTGTTCCCGTTTCGTGAGTGTTGATTCTGTTCTTATCTCTGTAGTCGGGTTCCCACTTATCGCGTCCCCATTTAGCAGCGTCGGGAAGCTCCTGACGCGGATACTCAATCTCTCCCTGCTTTGTGCAGAGCTTCTGACCGAGCTTGAGCGCACCTGCGGGGCAGTGCTCAACGCAACGTCCGCATGCTACGCAGTTTTCTTTCTTAACCTTTGCAACATATGCAGAGCGCGACATATTGGGTGTGTTGAATAACTGAGATGTACGCAGAGCGTAGCAAACATTAACGTTACAGTTACAAATTGCAAAGATTTTGTCCTCGCCGTCAATGTTTGTAATCTGATGAACAAAGCCGTTTTCTTCGCCCTGCTTAAAGATTTCAAGCGCCTGCTCTCTTGTTATGTAATGGCCGCCCTTCTTTGTTTCAACAACGTAGTCAGCCATATCGCCTACTGCAACGCACCAGCCCTCTGGGTCGTCTGCGCAGCCTTCGTCGTAGGTCTTTCTTGAATAACGGCATGAGCACGGAGATGCTGCATATTTTCCGTCATACTTATCAAGCCAGTAGGAAATCTTTTCAATTCCTATTGCCTCGTTTTCCATTTCAATTGCCTTCTCAACGGGAATAACGTGCATTCCTATTCCGCCGCCCCCTGGAGGCACCATAGGTGTAACCTTTTCAAGCGGGTTACGCGTCATTCTCTCAAAGAAACGTCCAAGCTCGGGATGCTCTTCAAGAAGCTCATGGTTCATGTTTGAAAACTCGCCAGAGCCCGGAACGAACATAGGAAGAACCCACTGCTTTTCGTGCTGCGGATTTTCGTAGTTCCATTCAATAAGGCCGTTTTCGCTCATCTGCTCAAGAAGCTCTGTAAGGTGCTCGTCGGAAATGTTCATATTCTTAACGAGGTTTTTCATATCCGCAAAGGTGCGGGGATGACGCTTCTTCATTCTCATAGCAACCTCTGCCATCTCGTCGGTGGGACAGATAGTTGCAACTGCCCAGTACTCAGGGTCCTGCGGTGTAATCTTCTTAATACCGAGAACGATGGGAATTCTGTCAGTAATCATCTTGCCAAGCTTAACGATTGGCTCACGCATAACAAGACCATCTTCGTAGGTCCATTCGGGAGCGTAATCTAACATTTTGTCCGGCATAACTTTTCTCCTTATCCTGAATTATTCCTTGATTCCATGTAATGCCTCTTTTACAACAGAGCGCAATAATACATTTTAATCGTTAATATTTTAACATTTAAAATCGCGTTAGTCAATAATATATAATGATTAATTTTGAAATATAAACAAGAATTTATAATTGTATATTTTAAACATAAAAGAGGCTGACTATTGTCAGCCTCTTTATTAATTTAATTACTGCTCAACAGGGTAAACAGAAACCTTTTTTCTGTCCTTGCCGTATCTTTCAAAACGAACTGTTCCGTCAATAAGAGCAAAGAGAGTATCGTCAGAGCCGATTCCTACGTTGTTACCGGGATGGATGTGTGTTCCTCTCTGGCGGTAAAGAATGTTTCCTGCAAGAACGAACTGGCCGTCAGCTCTCTTAGCGCCGAGACGCTTTGATTCCGAATCTCTGCCGTTCTTGGTAGAACCCATACCTTTTTTATGAGCAAAAAGCTGTAAATTTAACTTAAGCATGGTTATTCCTCCGTTGTAATTACTTTGATTTCATCAGGATAATCCTTTTGCAGCTCCGTCATATGAAGAAGCATACCTTTTAATATATCCTGCGCTTTCTCGGGTGAATCTTTAATGTCAAGCCTCATATAGCCGTCAGCGTCGCGTGCGTCGGCGTTTAGCCTCATAACCTCTGTTACAGTGTTTGCCGTCATATAGCAAGCGCTTGAAACGAAGGCGCAAAGAATATCTGTTCCTTCTTCGCCGAGGTTTGAATGACCTTTACATTCAAAGCCTGTGAAAAAATCACCCTTTTTAATAAAACTGATTCTAATCATTATGCGTTGATTGCGGTAATCTCAACCTTTGTGTAAGGCTGACGGTGACCCATCTTGCGCTTTTCGTTCTTCTTCGGCTTGTAGGTAAATACAGTGATTTTCTTGCCTTTGCCGTTCTTGATAACCTTAGCTTTTACTGAAGCCTCAGCGCAATCCTTGCCTGCCTTGAAGCCTGCGTCAGTGTTTACTGCAAGAACCTTGTCAAAGGTAACTTCCTCGTCAGCTTCAGCTGCGAGCTTCTCAATGTAGAGAACGTCGCCCTCTTCAACCTTGTACTGCTTACCACCTGTTACGATAATTGCGTACATACTTTTTCTACCTTTCATAAGACTCGCTACGATAGGCGTCGTCCAAACATCCTTTGTGATTGAAACATAACGCTTCGCATTATGTTGATAATCACTGCAGATGATTCTCCTCTCAAATCAAAATTCGGCTCCGCCTGCTTTTTGATTTGTAAATAAGGTTGGATTTGACTTGTAAACCCATAATATGCGGCTTATAAATTATATCATATAAAAACAATTTGTCAAGCGTTTTCTGTTTTTGCTTTCAAAAATTTTTTTTACAACGTTTAACTTTCGTTTAACTTACCCGAGTAATATTGGAATCAGAAAAACGAAACGGAGGCGTTCGCTATGAAAAAAGAGAGAAAAAAGGGAAGACTCAGAGCTTTCATAAAAAGGCACAAATTACTGACTGTAATAATTTCGCTTGTTCTTGTTGCAGCAATCGCGGCAATCAGCCTTCTCGTCGGCGGAATCGGCGCGGGAATTGCGCTCGGGCTGGGGCTCAGCAAAATTCTCGGTTACTCAGCCGCACCGAATATTCTCAGCATTTTAATTGCAGTCGGCTTCTCGCTTCTTATCGGCTTAATCTTCGGTTATGCCCCGGCAAACAAGGCGGCTAAGCTCAACCCGATTGACGCTCTGAGATATGAATAAAAAATTTTTCTTTACAAATTAAATTTAATATGTTATAATCTCTAACGCTGTAAACGGTTTACTCGGTTTCGGGGTCGTTACACCTTACCGATACTGTGTTTTCCGCATAAGGCAAATATTATGAAAGGTGAAGTGATTATGACACAGGAAGAAAAGCAGGCTATAATTAAAGAGTATGCTATGCACGAGGGTGACACAGGTTCAGCTCAGGTACAGGTTGCTGTTCTCACAAAGAGAATTCAGGAACTCACAGAGCACCTTAAGGTTCATAAGAAGGACCATCACTCACGCCGCGGCCTTCTCAAGATGGTTGGTCACAGAAGAAACCTCCTTGTTTACATTTACAGCAAGGACGTTAATCAGTACCGTGAGCTTATTGCAAAGCTCGGTATCCGTAACACCATCGAGCGTAATATGGCTGAAAACGAGGACTAATGTCCGATACGGCAGATGGCGCATTTATGTGCCGTCTGCCTTGTTTACTTAAAAAGCAATAAAGAAGGGGTAAATAATTGTGATAAACTGAAGGCATTACCGCTTCGTTAATGATTTCAGTTTATTACAATTTACCCTTCTTTAAATAAATTAAAAGAAAAGAGAGGTAAAATTATGTTTTTCAAGAATTTTAAGGTTTGGGAAACCGAGCTTGCAGGCAGAAAGCTTACCCTTGAAACGGGTAAAATGGCAGGTCTTGCAAACGCTTCAATTATGGCTCGTTACGGCGAAACAGAGGTGCTCTGTAACGTAACAGCTTCCGCTAAGCCGAGAGAGGGCGTAGACTTTTTCCCGCTCAGCGTTGACTACGAAGAGAAATTATATTCAGTAGGTAAAATCCCGGGCTCCTTCCAGAGAAGAGAGGCAAGACCGAGCGAAAAGGCTATCCTTACATCAAGATGTATCGACCGTCCTATCCGTCCGCTTTTCCCAAAGGATTTAAGAAACGATTGTTCAGTTGTTGCAACAGTTATGTCTGTTGACCCCGACTGTTCTCCTGAAATCACAGCTATGATAGGCGTATCCGCCGCAATCGCAATTTCCGACATACCGTGGGACGGCCCGATTTCAGGCGTAAACGTTGGTATTGTTGACGGAGAAATTGTTATCAACCCGACTCTTGAGCAGAGAGAAAAATCAGAGCTCAATCTTACCGTTGCTTCAACAGCAGACCTTGTTGCTATGATTGAAGCAGGCGCAAATGAGATTGATGACGATACAATGTTCAACGCTATTATGGCAGGCCACGAGGAGAACAAAAAGATTGTTCAGTTCATCAACGGTATCGTTGAGGAAGTCGGCAAGCCTAAGTTTGAGTATGAATCTTCAAATCCCGACCCTGAGATAATGGCAGAGATTGAAGAGTTCTGCATAGAAGACGTTAAAAAGGCACTTGATACAGACGACAAGAATGTTCGTGACGAAAGACTCCTCCCGATTTACGAGGCAGTTCACGAAAAGTTTGACGAGCGCTTTGAAGAGAATCCCGAAAAGCTTGACGAGATTATGTACCTCGTTCAGAAGCACGTTGTACGCGCTTGGCTCAAGGATGAGCACAAGAGAGTTGACGGAAGAGGAATCGACGAAATCCGTCCGCTCAACGCAGAGATTGACCTTCTCGCAAGAGTTCACGGCTCAGGCCTCTTCACAAGAGGACAGACTCAGGTGCTTTCAATCGCAACTCTCGGCGGAATCAGAGACGCTCAGGCACTTGACGGCCTTGATGAGCAGACCGAAAAGAGATATATCCACCACTACAACTTCCCGAGCTACTCTGTAGGCGAAACAAAGCCCTCAAGAGGACCGGGCAGACGTGAAATCGGTCACGGCGCGCTTGCTGAAAAGGCGCTCCTTCCAGTTATCCCGAGCATTGAGGAATTCCCGTACACAATCAGAGTTGTATCCGAGGTTCTCTCCTCAAACGGTTCAACCTCACAGGGCTCAATCTGCGGCTCAACTCTTGCTCTTATGGCAGCAGGTGTTCCGATTAAAGCTCCTGTTGCAGGTATTTCCTGCGGTCTTATTACAGGCGATGAAGGCGTTTACGGCGACTTTATGACAATGGTTGATATCCAGGGACTTGAGGACTTCTACGGCGATATGGACTTCAAGGTAGCAGGTACTAAGAAGGGCATTACAGCTATTCAGATGGACCTTAAGGTACACGGTCTCACTCCTGAAATTATTAAGGAAGCCTTTGCTAAGACTCATAAGGCAAGAAACTATATCCTTGATGAGATTATGCTTCCTGTTATCAGCGAGCCCAGAGCAGAGCTTTCAAAGTATGCTCCAAAGATGAAGACTGTTGCAATCAATCCCGATAAAATCGGCGATGTTATCGGTAAGAGCGGTAAGATTATTCAGCAGATTCAGGCTGATTACGACGTTAAGGTTGAAATTGAAGAGGACGGTAACGTATTTGTTTCAGGCCAGGACGCAGACAAGTGCGACGCAGCTATTGAGGTTATCCGCCTTATCGCTTCCGACCCGGAAATCGGCGCTTTCTACAACGGCGTTGTAACAAGACTTATGAACTTCGGCGCTTTCGTTGAAATAGCCCCGGGTAAAGAGGGACTCGTTCATATCTCACGTCTTGACGTTAAGAGAACAGAAAAGGTAGAGGACGTTGTAAACGTTGGCGACAGCGTAATCGTTAAGTGTATCGGCATTACGGATGAAGGAAAGATTGACCTTTCACGCCGCGACGCACTTATTGAGCTTGAGGGTATGAAGCCCGAAAATGAAATCGACGACGCTCCGCGCAAGCCGAGAAGAAACAACCGCAGACCGAGAAAAGACTAATCAATTCGGAATTCGGAATTAAATAACGCCTGACGGGTTACCCGTCAGGCGTTATCTTTATGCGTGTATTAGTCTTTGAAAACTATTCCTTTTTCTTCAAGAGTTCTTTTAAGCCGCTTTGAGCTGCCGTAAAGCTTGCTGATTT
>CAMNAP010000077.1 GCA_946531445.1 uncultured Clostridia bacterium | reverse complement strand
GCAAGGTCGCCTACTATCATCATGTAATCGCCAATCTGAACGCCGAACTCGGGGCCGCCTTCCATCATAAGCTGCTGGTCAGCAGTCATCTGGAACATATCGCCCGTGCCTAAAAGGATTTTAAGCGCCGATGTCGGACAGTCAAACTTCATACAGAAGAAAGGCTTTGCGCGCTTATAAGCGCCTCTTCCCGCTCTTGATTTACCCGCTTTAATTCTGATATAAGCGGTACACTCGGGATGGCCTACAACCTCCCACTGATAACAGCGGTCAGGTGACTTTAAGGTCCACTCGTGAATTTCGGGATGACCGAGCTTGTTAAGCTGTGAAATACCCGAAGAGAGAAGGTAGAAATAAAGCTTACAAAGAAGAACGGAGGTTTCCTCGTCGTTCTCGGGAGGCTCTTTAATGCCGAGCAGAGCTGACATTTTAAGAAGTACCTGCATAAACTTTAAAAACTTACCGAAGGACTTAATCTTCATTTTGGGAAGCTTAAGCATATCGCCCTTCATAAAGGCGTTCATCTTTTCCATTGATGAAAAGGCAAGCTCGCCGTCAATTTTTTCCTGGCCGAGATATTCGCCGAGTTTAACGTTCCACTCACCGTTTTCTACAATAAAGTGAACAGCCTCTTTATCCTCAGCGTTTACCTTTGCCGAAACCTGATATATTGCGTTAACGCCCTCAAACTTTTTGTGAAGCTCAGGAACGTCGTGAGCAATTGTTTTCATAAGAGGCAGCGCCGCCGCCATAAAGACTTTATTAGTATAACGAACTTCATCGCTAGGCATAAAATACACTCCTTTCGATTAGAATTCGTCGTCCCACGCATCGTCTGCTTCAAAGTCAGCGTGCATTGTCTCGGTAATTGCCTCGGCAATTCCGTTGGCGTCAATCTTTGCAAGAGCAAGAAGGTCCTCCTGAAGACCGATTGTTGAAAAGGCGTCCTGATGACCGAGCATCTTGAAAGCGCAAGCCTTACCGCTCTTTGCAACAACCTCTGCAACTGCTGAGCCGAGACCGCCCATAACCTCGTGGTCCTCAGCTACGATAATACGTCTTGTATCCATAACTGCGCTGAGAATTGCCTCTTCGTCTATAGGCTTGATTGTGTGCATATTAAGAACTCTTACCTTAATTCCTGCGTCAGCCTCAACCATTCTTGCCGCCTGCATTGCTTCAAATACGCAAGAGCCGCAGGCAATAACTGTAATATCTGTACCCTCGTTCATAACCGAAGCTTTATCCCATTCAAACTTGCAGTCGTTAACGTTTTTATAAATAACCTGGTCAAAGCCTCTGTTAATACGTATATAAACAGGACCCGGAATTTCGTAAGCCGCTTTAACCGCGTGATAGGTTTCAGCACCGTCGCAAGGACAGATAACGGTCATATGGGGAAGAACTCTCATACAAGCCATATCAATAAGACTGTGGTGAGTTGAGCCCGCCTGACCGAAGGACGTGCCTGCGTGCGTAGCTATGATTTTAACGGGAACATTCTGATAACAGATATCTGTGTGAACCTGGTCAAGAGAACGTGCAGAAGCAAAAATTGCAAATGTTGAAGCAAACGGAACAAGTCCGTTTTTAGCCATACCTGCTGCAACTGAGAAAAGATTCTGCTCAGCAATACCAACGTTTACAAATCTTTCGGGGAACTGTTCGCCGAACATACCGATTTTTGTTGATTTAGCAAGGTCTGCAGTAAGAGCAACAACATCAGGGTGCTCCTCGCCGAGCTCACAAAGCGCAATACCGTAGCATTCAGCCGTTGAAAGCTTCGTAGTGTCTTCCATTGTATATGTCATACCACCCATGATTATGCCTCCTTTTCTACACGTGCAAGACGTTTTTCATAATATTTATCAAGCGAAGCGTTAGCGTCAGCAAGCTTTGTTTCATCAAGCGAGCCGTAATGCCAGCGGTAATTATCCTCCATAAAGTCAACGCCTGCGCCCTTGAACGTATCCATAATAATACAGCTTGGTTTTTCGCCGCCGTCCTGGTGGTTTTTGATTGCCGCTTCAATAGCGTCGTTAAGCTCCTTGAAATTCTGACCGTCAACTCTGCAAACATTAAATCCGAAGGCTTCAAACTTCTTGTCAACGGGCTCAATGTTCATTTCGTCCTTAACGCGTCCGTCAATCATACATTTGTTGTTATCAACCAAAACAACGATATTTGAAAGCTTAAACTGAGCCGCGCTCATTGCAGCCTCCCAGTTTGAGCCCTCGTTGAGCTCGCCGTCGCCGGTAATAACGTAGTTCATATAGTCGAGCTTATTAATTCTTCCCGCAAGCGCAAAGCCTACTGCAAGCGAAATTCCGTGACCGAGAGAGCCTGTTGAGAATTCGCAGCCATTAACCTTGTTTGCGTCAAGGTGCATACCGATTTTTGCGCCTGTAAGGTTAAAGATGTGAAGCTCTTCTTCGGGCATATAGCCGAAGTCAACGAGTACGGGAGCGTATCCAACAGCCGCGTGACCTTTTGAAAGAACAAAACGGTCTCTGTCTGGCATTTTGGAATCCTTAGGGTCAAGCTTCATAAAGCGGTGATAAAGAATTGTCATAGCGTCCATGCTTGACAAAGCGCCGCCGAGATGGCCCGAGCCGCCCCAGTTTGCTGTTTTCAAAGTGAGTCTTCTGAGTTCGTCTGCCTTTTTTTCAAGACGCAACCACTCAGCCTTGTCAAACGGTTTAAAATCTGCCGGCATAAATTTTACCTCCAAAAAATTTATTTATTTAATAAACCCCAAATCCTGATGCCTCTCTGCAACAACCGAGAACGCGTCGTTTGCAATATCAATTGCAAGGTCAATGTCCTCTTCGCTCAGAGCGGCGTTTATAAAGTGATTGTGGTGGGAAGCGAGGAAGAGTCCTCTGCTTACACACTCAGCAACCCATTCCTGATGAAGCATAAGGCTGTCATCGTTTGCAATTCTCAAATAGAACAGCGCAGGCTCGCCTGAAACAACAAGGTCAAAGCCGTGCTCCTTACCTGCCGCCTTGAAGCCCTCGGTAAGTCTTGTTCCCTTTTCTCTGAACATAGTCGGAACATCAAGCTTTTTCATCTTCGGAATACACGCAAGACAAGCCGCAAACGGCTCTGCGCTCATCCAGTAAGAGCCTGTATATACAACCGATGAAGCCGTAGCCTTCATATGCTCCTGACCGCAAACTGCAGACATATTGTAGCCGTTTGCAAGCGCCTTACAGAAACAGATAAGGTCTGCCTTAAAGCCGTAATAATGGTCTGAGCCTGCAATGTCAAGACGGAAGCCTGTTCTTACATCGTCAATTATAAGTACCATTCCGTGGTCGTCACAGAATTTACGTACAGCCGCCCACTGCTCCTTTGTTGCGCAAACATTGTCATAGAAGTTACCGTGGTCGTACGGCTGAGCGATAAGACCTGCAACGTCGCCGCCGCACTCATCGTACGCCTGCTGCATAGCGTCTAAGTCAAACCATGGAACAATAATGTTGTTTGCAACCTCTTCGGGCATAATTCCGGGATAGTCGGCCTTCTGACACCACTGGAAGTCACCGTGGTAGTAGCCCTTAAAGAACATAATCTTCTTTTTGCCCGTATGCGCTCTTGCGCACATAACCGAAAATGTTGTTGCGTCTGAGCCGTTTTTCATAAAGAACGCCCAGTCAGCCATAGCAACAGTATCCTTTAGCATCTCTGCGCACTCAACCATCTTGTAAGACGGCGAGGTTGTGCAGTTGCCCTGTCTTAGCTGTTCCATAGCCGCCGCGTCAACGTCGTCGTCGCAGTAGCCGAGAACATTCGGACCGTAAGCGCACATCATATCAATATATCTGTTTCCGTCAACGTCCCAGAAATATGTGCCTTTAGCGTGGTCGCCCATAAGCGGCCATTTTGTAATCGGAAGCCAAAGTCCCTCAGAGGGGCCGAGGTGTCCGTAAATACCTGAAGGAATAGCGGCAAGCGCTCTGTCAAACCACTCCCTTGATTTTTCGTGTGTGTATTCGGGATATTTACTCATAGCGTCGCCCTCCTTATCCTAAGTATACCGCAACTCTGTCAAGTATACGGTTGATGTTGTCAAGCATATTACACATACCTGCCATATAAATATTCCCTGCGCAAAGCTCGGAAATTGTTGAAGCGGTTCCGTTAAAGAGACCGTTTGCAAGGTCAATACTCTTGAACTCCATAATAGCTCTCGGGGTTGAGGGCTTCTCCTTTATAAGCTCAAGCTTATGGTCACGGCAACGGATTGTTACGTAAACGGCGTCGGTAATACCCATCTGAATATCGCCGTCAATAATGTACGACGCAGAGCCCTTGCTTATTGAATCCTCGTTTGCAAGCGCACAGATTGCGCCTCCGATTGTGTACATTGTAAGAATTGTTGATTTTTCAAAGAAATCTCTGTTTGCCAAATCCTCTTCGCTTGGCATAAGATATTTTGTAAGAAGGTCCGTAAGCTTTGTAAACGGGCCTAAAAGAAACTGTAAAACCTGAACGGGATTCTTTGTGGGAATACCGGGCTTTGAGTTATCAATAAGGTCGTTGAACTTTTCGGGCGACGAAAACTTCATTTTGCACGTACAGCCGTAATCGCCCTCTGTGAACTTGCAGCCTTCTTTACTGAAATGATACGTTACGCACGGACCGTTTGTAACGTCAAAGCAAAGTGCTACGGGCTTTTTAAGCGACTGACAAACAGCTTTTGCCTCATCAACAGTATCGCATAGGTTTTCAAGCGTTCTTAAAACGCCGTAAGCGTTGACGAAAGCGAGAGCTCTTGCTTCTTTCATATAATTCCTCCTTAATTATTCCGTACTCAGATAATTATTTATCAAAATGCACAAAATAAACTATAATATATAGAATAATTATAACATAATATATAAATAATAACAATAACAAATGTATGACAAAATAAAAGCTTATCCGACCAATCGGATAAGCTTTTACGTTTAATTGGGCATTTATCTGCTGTTGTAATCCTCATTGATTTCATCCCGCCAGCTGTTGCTCATCGGAGCGCACGAACGCATTTCACAAACTGCGTTTCCGACTGCTTTGTACGCCACTCTTGTGCCCTTGCTGTCAGCGTGGTAATTTACCGCTCTGTCCTCTTCAATTCCGAAGTGAGCCGCCGTTTCAACCGCGTCAATATTTGCGCCGATAAAGAGGAATTCCCAGCCGTATTTTTTCTTTTCGTGCTCAATCATTTTTTTAACCTTTTCAGACGAATAGATGTGGCTTGCATTTTCCATTCCGTCAGTCATAATGATAAACATTGTGTGCTCGGGAACATCGCTCTTTCTCGCGTATTTGTGTATATTTGCGATATGTTTTATAGTTGTGCCAATTGCGTCAATGAGCGCCGTACAGCCTCTTACATAATACTGCTTGTCAGTCATAGGCTCAATCCTTTTAAGGTCTACTCTGTCGTAAACCGTTTCAAGCTCGTTGTCAAAAAGAACGGTTGTTACAAAGCACTTTCCGTCTTCCTTTTTCTGCTTTTCTATAAGCGAATTGAAGCCGCCGATTGTGTCGCCCTCAAGCCCTGCCATTGAGCCCGAGCGGTCAAGAATGAATACAAGCTCTGTGATGTTGTTTTTTACCTTTGCAGCAGTTTCGTTTGTCTTTTTCATAATAAATACCTCCAAAAAAATAATGTGTCTGTCAGGTGTTTCTTAACCTTACAGCCACATTATACCTAATTGCTTTTCAGTTTTGGTCGCCTTAAAGGCGACATTTTTAAGCGCCTAAAAGCGCCTGGTCATACATAAACAGAGCCTCGTTTATTTCAAAAATATTATAGTTCCCCTTTTTAACAAAGTATTCAATAATAACGTCTGATTTAAAGCTGTGCGAAAGCGAGTAACCCGCTTTAACAAGCATTTCGTTGAATTCGCCAAGCGGTAATTCAAGTGCAACCGCAAACGCTATAGCCGTCTGTTTGCTCGGCTTGTAGTGAGGATTTGAGCGGATTTTTGAAAACAGCTTTCTGTCAATATTCGCCTTTTTATAACACTCGCTGTCCTTCATTCCCTTTTCGTCAATCTTGCGAAGAAGCATCTGTGAAAAGCTCTCGTCAATCTGAATACCGTCAAAAATATCCTTCGGCGTCTGTGCAGCTTCAAATCCGCCTGTAAAAGCTGCCTCGTCAGAGCGCTCGCCCCTTTTTTCCATTTTGCCTGAGCCTGCTTTTGACGGCGCAGTCGGCGCCATATCAGGAGCGTTGAAGGCAACGCTCTCCTCAGCTTCAATATCTCTGTTTGCGTATCTTAAATCATAGCGCGCCTCAACGTAATTGTCGTCTATGTACTCGTCAATTTCGCTGAACTTCTTGCTGCCTGCCGCAAGGGCTGACTTGTTGAATACAACCAGATAAACAAGCATATCGCAGTCGTTTAAAAAGTCGCTTATAACCTCTACCGCAACGTTGAAGCCCTCCTCAACGGGATATCCGTACACGCCCGTTGAAATAAGCGGAAACGCAATACTTTCACAGCCAAGCTCCTTTGCCTTTAAAAGCGAATTCTTATAGCAGAGTGAAAGGAGCTCCCTTTCGTTATTATCTCCGCCCTTCCATTTCGGACCTACGGTGTGAATAACGTATTTTGCGGGAAGCTTGTATCCCTTTGTCGCCTTTGCCTCGCCGACCTCACAGCCGTGAAGCTTTATGCATTCTTTAAGAAGTCCGTTACCTGCCGCGCGGTGAATTGCGCCGTCAACCCCTCCGCCGCCGAGCAGAGTTTTGTTTGCGGCGTTAACTATTGCGTCGCATTCAATTTTTGTAATATCCTGTCTTATAATCTGAAGCGGCATACCTTCAGTCAGCTCCTTTTCGTCTTTGTGCTTTTATTATATCACTTATAACGGATTTTGTAAAATCATAAATTGATTTACATTTTCTTCGCTTTATGATAAAATACCCTCGGTGATTTAATGAATATAGGTAATCTTGAATTTAATAATATAGCTTTTCTCGCACCTATGGCGGGTATGACGGACAGAGCCTTCCGCGAGCTTTGTACGGATTACGGCGCCGCTTACTGCGTAACCGAAATGGTCTCGTCAAAAGGGCTCACAATGGGCGACAGAAAAAGCGGCGAGCTTCTCACTCTCGGAAACGAACGTCCCTGCGGCGCACAGATTTTCGGCGATAGCCCGGAAATAATGGCAGCAGCGGCTGTAAAATGTCTTGAGTATAAGCCCGATATAATAGACATAAATATGGGATGTCCCGCGCCAAAGGTTGCAATGAACGGCGGCGGCTCAAGTCTGCTGAAAAAGCCCGGGCTTGCGTATGAAATTACAAAAGCTGTAGTATCAGCCGTAGACCTTCCCGTTACCGCAAAGATAAGAACGGGCTGGGATGACGAAAGCATCGTAGCCGTCGAACTCGCCGAGCTACTTGAAAAAGCGGGAGTTTCGGCAATTGCCGTTCACGGAAGAACAAGAAAACAGATGTATTCGGGAAGCGTGGATTTCAAAACTATAGCAGACGTAAAAAAAGCGGTGTCCGTTCCCGTTATCGCAAACGGCGACGTAACCGACGAGCAAAGCGCGGCACTTATGCTTGAAAAAACAGACTGTGACGCGCTTATGATAGGAAGGGGCGCGCTCGGAAATCCGTGGGTATTCTCAAAAATTAACGCCTATCTCGGAGAATGCAGAGTACTCCCCGAGCCTACGGTTACTCAGAAAATGACCGTTATGCTAAAGCATATTGAAAAAATTATTGAATACAAGGGCGAATACACAGCTATGCGCGAAGCGCGTCACCACGCGGGCTACTACACAAAAGGTATGCGCGGCGGCGCGGCGCTCAGACGTGAAATATGTACGTTTGAGCATTTTGAACAGCTTCAGGAGCTTGCGTTTAGAATTGTAAAGGAAAATGAATAATGCTTCTTAAAAACTGTACGTTTTACAACGAATTTTTTGAAAAGGAATTCGGCGACATAAAAATTGAAAACGGCGTTATCTCCCAAATCGGCATTTTCCCCGAAAGCGGAATTGATATGAGCGGCGCTGTAATTCTCCCGGGTTTTGTTGATATTCATATTCACGGGGCGGCAGGCGGAGACGTTAACGACGCTGACTCCGCTTCGCTTGAAAAAATGAGCCGCTTTCTCGCAAAAAACGGCGTTACCTCCTTTTGCCCGACAACTATGACCGACAGCGTTGACAGCCTCTGCAAAATTGCACGGACTGTCGCAGACGCAAAAGTCAGCGGTGCTAAAATTAAAGGTATCAATTTTGAGGGTCCGTTTATTTCAAAGGAGCGGTGCGGCTCGCAGAAGGCAGAGCATATAACCGAGGGAAGCATTGAAGCCTTTGAGCGTTTATACAGTGCTTCACAGGGACTTATGAAGCTTAT
>CAMNAP010000076.1 GCA_946531445.1 uncultured Clostridia bacterium | reverse complement strand
CCATTTTGCCGTTTTCATCAAGAATAACGCATTTTGTGTAGGTTGAGCCTACGTCGCATCCACCAAAATATTTCATTGTTTTTTCTCCTTTTTACCAAGCTAAAGAATCGTCAAAATCAACAAGAGTCGGGTCAACAGGCTCTTCCTGAAGTACGGTTGTCATATACTTATTAACGTGCTCTCTCATATCACGTCTTGAAATTGTACGCGGGTCCATAAGGTCCTGAGGCACCCAGATAAAGTGAACGCCGTGTTCCCTCGCCTGGTCGTCAAAGATACCGTTAAGCCCGTCCATACCCTTACAGGAAATCTGGTCGTACATAATAACCATATCGGCGTTGAACTCTTCAACTATGCGCCAAAGCTCGTCTACAACGTTTGCATAGCCGCCCTTTGTATGCTTTCTCATAGTTGTTCTCTGAAGCGTTTTTGCAAAGGTAGCAAGCGCTTTTTCTTTATCCTCGGTGTCGTAAATATAATATGAAATCATGGTTTCCATATCCATTACAACATTTACGCCCCAGCAGTTTTCAAGCCAGTTAGCAAGGCTTGTGTAATAGTTTGCAGGGCAGGACCAAACGATTGCTCTGTGGCGCATCTCCTTTGAGCATTTAACTCTGTTTTCATATGCGTCAAGCATAAGACGGTTAACCTTTTTGTCAACCTTGAGGAAACGCTTATCCATACCGCCTGAAATATGAAAATAGAAAAGTCTGTAAAGCCAGAAGGTAGCGCCCGTCATCTGGGGATAATCTGTTTTGTTTACTTCCCACTTCTGAATTTCATACTCGGTCTGTTTATTGTATGTTTTCATTGCTGTAAAGAAAGCGTCCCAGTCCCACTTTTCGCCCGTTTGCTCTTCGACAAACTGAATTGCCGACTTGACCTCGTCAACAGCGTACTGCTGTACATCCTCGCCGTTATAACGAAGCGGGACGTTAATAACCTGAGTGGGAATATTGAAACGTCTGTCTATGTATGACGAATTCATAATTGAGCCGTCGCAGGGCATATTGCAGGTAAGCGAGCATTTTCCGACAAGCGGATAATCGTCGTTAATTGCAACGCCTGCCTCAGCAGACGGAAGCGGACACACGTCCGCAGGAACGCCGTAGCCCTCGGTTATATCAAGATAAGGCGGGGTGATATTCTGGTCTACCATAGAGGTAAGGAAAATAGGAATAGTTGTAACGTGGTTATCCCTTAAATTCGGGAAGCCCGCGATAAACTCTGACGAAAAGATTTCGTCTACGTTAACGATTTTGTCAGCCCATTTAGGATTTTTGTGAAAATGTCTGTCATTTGCAAGAAGGAAGTTGATAAGGTCGGTTGTAGGCTTAACGAGCATATTCATATGGAGATGAGTAATTCTGAGCTGAGGACCTCTTAAGCCTTCTGTATGTCTGTCTACCCAGGCGGGAGCGCTGAGATAGCTCGCCATCCAGCGATAGTTATATAATCCCTTTACGGTAGATACGGGAGCCTTGCCCGCCATTACAATTATGACTTTCCAGGTGATAAGCCATCTGTAATAATCGTATGCCGTATCGGATACGCCGCGCCATTCTCTGTGCTTAAGAATTCCCGTTTTGTCCTCATGGAGTAAGCCGAGCTTTTCAGGCTGATTTCTCCAGAGAGTTTTAAGTTTTGACTTTAAGCTCATTTCGCTGCCTCCTTTTCCTTCTGAATCTTTTTAATTTCAAGGCTTTCAACGAACGCCTGAACTCTTGTTCTCAGCTGTCCCGAAGCGCTTGCGGTATACTGTCTGTCAACGCAGACGGAGGGAATACCGAAATCGTTAGTTACGATATGCGAAGCAAGCGCTCTTTCATAGCCCCAGTATTCACAGAACTTGAGCTGTTCGTAGAGTACGCCGTCTGCGTGGTAATCGTTTACGAGCTGACGGACATAATCACGTCTTCCCTGCACCTTATCCTGCGCCATATAACGCGGGCACTGGCAGGTTTTCATATAGTGAAGAATAATTTGTTCAAGCACGTTGTGCTCGTCTGTGAGTTTGATTTCCTCACGTCCGGGCATTGCGCCGAAGCAGAAACGGTCAGCAACTACAAGAGCGCCGCTGTCCTCAATAAGCTTAGTAAAATCGGGGTCGTCCATCTCTGAGCCGACAACAACGATTTTAGCTCTGTAATTCTTCTTTGCGTCAGGCTTACGTGTTTTAAGCTCTTCAGCGGTTTCTCTTAATTTATCAAGGATTAAGTATTTCGGGCAGCAGTATGTAATAAGGTTTAACACGTGGTATTCATAACCTGTAATACGCGGGTTTTCCTCTTTTCTGTATTCGCCGATTTCGGTAATAAGCCGGCAGACCTCGTTATGCTCTTCAACAGCCTTACGAAGCGCCTCTTCGCTTGTGTCTACGCCGTAAACCTCGCTGAGTTTATCAAGCACCTTTTCCTGCATCTGCTGAACATAATGTCTTACTGTATGAGGCTGTATTTTAAAGGGTACGTCTGAAATTGTTACAAAGAACTTTTCATTATCAACAAGGTGAAGAAGCTCAAAATGCTCATACGCTCTGTTCATCTGTGAGCAGGTTTCAGAGCCGAAGAGCGCATCAAGATGTTGATAGCCGCCCTCTATTCCTCTTTCAACAATTGCTTTTGAAAAGCCGCAGAGAAACGAGCTCATATAATATGTTGAAATGTCAAGAGAGCCTGTTCTCGGGGCGCGAAGCCTTGTTGAAAAGCAGCCCGGGAGGTTAAGAAGCACCTCGGGAATATGGTAGCAGGTATAGGCAAGACAGAGCTTACCGTCCTTTTTTGCCTTTTGCACAAGCTCGTTGTTAGCTTCCTGCAAAAGGTTTTCAAAATAAAATAGATGTTTTAAATCCTTCATAAACTTTACTCCAATTAATTAATGATTGATTTTTGTACATTTCACCTGCTTTTCGGTGATATATATATTATATCAAAATAATATATAAAAAACAATATCTCCGACAGTAATTTGTCGAAGATATTGAAAGATTAATATTTAGAGTTTCCGTATTTTCTTACGTACTTATAAAGCTTGCGGACATCCTTCCAGCGAATACCCTTTGTTGCCGCGTGCATAATAGTTACGGCGTACACCTTGCCCTTATATTTAAAAAGTCCTGAGTATGAAGCGCCGAGCGTTTCAGAGAAGCCCGTTTTACCGCCGATATGCCCCTTTACGTTTTCTTTTATCATACGGTCAGCCGTTAAACAGCCGTATTTTTTACCGTATTTAAGGGATTTAAAGCCGTAGGTTTTTCTGCTTACGACCTTTACAAACTGTTTATTTCTGTAGCCGTATGCGGTTATACGTGAAAGCTCGTATGCGGTTGTATAATGCGTTCTGTTGGGAACGCCGTAGGTGTTTGTAAAATGAGTATTTTTAAGATGGATTTTCTTTTTAGCAATGCTGTTCATTCGGCTTACAAGACTTGAAACGCTTCCCGCTGTTCCCCTTGCAAGCATTACAGCCGCGTCGTTTGATGAGCCGAGAATCATTGCGTAAGCCAAATCGTTTATTCTGTAGCGGTCGCCCACTCTTGCGTGAAGTCTCTGAGCGGGGACGTTAACAGCGGCAGAGGTAACCGAGGTGGTGCCTTTGAAACGGCCTGTTTCAATAGCCGCAATCAGAGTCATAATTTTTGTACAGCTTGCAGGCTTAAGGCGTCTGTTCATATTCTTTTCGTATATTACCTTTTTAGTGTTAAGGCAATAGATACAGCAGGCCTTTGAGCTGAGCTTTATACGTTTGATATTTCTTGTGTGCACTTTTATATTAGGAGAATAGTAAGCTTTTGCGTTTGAAGATTCCTCAACTACAATTCTCCACGTGCTTTCCGTACGTTTTCTTAAATCCTTAGGAATAGAAACCTTAAGGCTTGCCTTTTTTATATTAGCAGTAGTGTATGTCTTCTTTGTTACAAAAGCCTTTTTCTCAGAGCTGTATCGCTGTAGAAGCACCTTTCGCGCAGGGCTTGCAGGCTTAATTGTAAGATTAAGAACAATTGATGAAGAACGATTCTCATCAAATTTTGTTTTAACTCCCGTAACCTGTGTTGTGACCTTTGCGACAGGAGTAGGCTTAGTGGTCGGCTCTGTTGACGGTTCTGACGTGTCAGTTGACGGAGTAGAAACAGAAGCAGGCTCCGTTTCCTCGGCGTATACGGCAATCGGTAACGATGACGCGACAAGAACGCATATGCAAAGTATCAGGCAAAACAGTCTTTTCATATAATACTCTCACTTTTCTGAAAATAATCGGGAAATCATTATAACACAATTATTCAAAGTTGACAAGTGAATTATATACAAGTATCTTATTTTTCCTTAATTCTGTTTATAACATTCTTTTCAAGGCGACTGATTTGGGCTTGGGATATGCCTATTTCCTTTGCGGCCTCCGTCTGGGTTTTGCCCTGCATAAAGCGCATATATAAAATTTTGTGTTCCCTTTCGCTGAGGTTTTTAAGCTCGTCTTTAATCATAATTTCGTCTACCCAGTCGGAGTCGGACGAGTTATCGCCGAGCTGGTCAAGAACATAGATTGTGTCGCCGCCGTCGCTGTAGACGGTATCGTAAAGCGAAACGGGGTCAACTATCGCCTCAAGCGCAATTACAACCTCACTTTTTTTGATTCCGAGCTCCTTGGCTATTCTTTCAACGTCGGGCTCGTAACCGAGTTCATTTGTAAGGCGTTCTTTTATCTGCATTGCCTTATATGCCGTATCGCGCATTGAACGTGAAACGCGAAGCGGATTATCATCCCTGAGGTATCGCCTTATTTCGCCTATACACATAGGAACGGCGTAGGTTGAAAACTTAACGTCAAGCTCAAGATTGAAATTGTCAATTGCTTTAATCAACCCGATTACGCCGACCTGAAATAAATCGTCCATATTTTCGCTGCGGTTTGAAAAGCGCTGTACTACGGAAAGCACGAGCCTGAGATTGCCGAGAATCAGTTTATCTCTTGCAGCTGTGTCACCGCCTTGAGCTTTTCTGAGCAACTCGGTTTTTTCGCTTTCACTGAGCACCTTCAGCTGACTCGTGTTTATTCCGCAGATTTCGACCTTATTAAAATATTGCACATAATCACCTTCAGTTTTTTATGTACAAAAAATCCTCTGTACTTATTATGTACAGAGGACGTTGTTTTTATAATTCAGTTTTCAAATATTCCCGCCTCGCGCATTGAAGCAATAAGCTTATTTGTATCAGCGGCTGCTCTGCTGAGCGGAATGCTGAATCTTTTTGAAAGCTTTTCGGCAATTTTTTCCTCACTCAACCCTTTTTCAATACAATCCCAGATATAAGACGAGGTTTCGTTCATTTCAATAAACATACTCTGTGAGGCAGCGCTTTTGCCCGTTGTTACAACAAGATATTTTTCGCCGACTTTTCTTTTTACAAATTCCTTTTTTATCTTCATACTTCCTCCGGTTTGGCGATATATTCTTCGCCCGTAAGCTCTTCAAAAGAGGTCTTGACTGCCTCCTCGCTTATATTACATTCAAGAACATAAAGCGGCACCTGTTTTACAAGCGAATCAAGTAAATCAAGCGTTTTTATTGTTGCTTCAGCGTCTTCAGGCAGGTAGAGCTGAGCCATAAGCTGAGTCAGAATCTCGCCCGACTTTACGCGCCTTATTCTGTTATTCTCCGCCCTTTTAATAAGGATAATTCCCTTGACGTCAACTGAGGAATGGTTCTCGTACCCCTCTTTCCCCGCATAGGGCGTTGCATAGGCTGTGACGCCGTTTTCAATACGGAGAAGAGGCTTGTCGCCGTTTACAATTTCAACACCGTCAATATACTTTGTCCACAAGCTGATATGGGTTGTTTTACCCGTTCCGCTCGGGGCGGTAAAAATATAGCCGTTATTTTTATAAGATATTACCGCGCCGTGAAAAATGATTCTGTTATAAATGGGCATTTTCTCGGAAATCTGACGGTAAACGCATATGCTTTCCGCATAATCCCTGCGAGGTCTGAAGGGTGAAATATCAATTTCTTTGTCTATATCCTCATCGCTCGGCGCAACTGAAAACTGCGCTTTTTCATCTGTAAAATAATCCTTACATAAATTGTAGGTATAATTAAACTTACAGTTTATCTCTATATTCAATTCGGCAAAATTTACATTAAAGCGCATAGTGTACCTCCGCCAAACGCTATTTTGATTTCAGTATTTGCTTTATATGACTTAAAGCGTGGGAAAAGCTGAACTTTTTTATTGTTGCAAAGAAACGGTAAAGCCAGCACATTACAGTAGAATAGCCGCGTTCCTTACAAACGGGATAGCCGATATAAACATATTCTTTTTCAGGGAATACAAAGCTGATAACCCTTTTAATTCTTGCAAAGTGCATTCCGCTTTCAACGTCCTTGCGGACATTGTTTCTTGTAAACACGTCCTCGTTTCCGTGATTTCCGCTTGAGATAACATCGCTTATCGCTTCATCAAGATTAATATCGGTTTCTCTATTCTCAAACCATACGCCCTCAAGCGCAATAAGAGTATCGTAGCTGTTTCTGAAATCATTTTTGTCTATTACTTCATTGAAAAATTCAAGATTGATTTCATTTTCAAAAGCAGACTTGAGATAATACAAATCAAGAATACGTCTAATACCGCAGCCCGCTGTTTCAAAATGCTTTATTATATGAAGAACGGAATAAAGATAAAAGTAATCGTCAGTAAGAAAATATGTCATACCGTCGTCGGAATAAGCGTGCTCAAAGGGAGCTGATATTGCGCTATGATACCGTTCCTGACGGTTATACATATACTCAGTAAAAAAGTCTGAATGTATATCAAGCTCGGTGGCATTTTCTTTAACGGCAAAAAATTCCAATTCCTGATGCTGAGTAACGGCATAGCCCATATTTTCAAGAACTGCTCTTGTTTTTTTGATATTATCAAAATCAACAACAATATCAATATCCGTCATAAGCCTTAAAAACGGCTCGGGATAAAGCTTTTTTGTAACAGTCCCCTGCGCTTCAAGAGTTCTGATATTATTTGAATGAAGGACGCCGAGAACATTTTCTCTGTCCATAGTCTGACGTATATCGCGCTGAGCCGCAAAGTAATAAGAGAGCTTCCATTCATTCAAAAGCTCTTCGTTGGGCTTATTATTCAGCTTTTCAACACTTGTATACGCAATGTCGGCAACCTCATGCACCTTGCCGAGATTATATACGTTTTCAAACGATACTTCCCCGGGCTTTTCAATTGGAGCACTGTTATTTACATAGCAGTATAGCAAGTGAATAAGATATTCGTAATCCTTCATAACAGTTTCCCGAAACAAAAATTTTCACAAATAAGAGTTTAACACATATAAAGGCAAATTGCAACAAAAACAAGATTCACTAATACTTACTTCGCAAATTGCCCTGTTCAATTCTCGCTTTATAAAAATAAAAACGCCAAGGGGCGTACGCAATAAAGAAGGTTGACTGAAAACCAGTCAACCTTCTTTTCAATACGGCATTTTAACTTCTATAAAATCGAATGTGAATATATCAATATGTCGGTATCTTCACTTACGATACTTGTGTTTGGTATTTTGTTGATAAGCAAAATACTATTCTTGTTTTCTTTTTTTACATCAAATAAAACGGTTTTAATTTCCAGATTTTTGAGATAATCTAAAACGGTATTCACAGAATCAATCGCAATATGTTTTCTTCTGTACGGGGAGGCTACCCAATAGTAAAGAAATATCTCTTTCTTATTTTTATCATAATCATATAAGCCTACTCTTCCGCATGGTTTGGTTTTATAATATATCACGAAAGTTTCGTCAAATGGCGGTTCTTTTTCGTCTATATAAGAAAAATCATATTTGAGTTGATAGTTCTCATCAAACGGAAACCATCGAGAGATTTCTTTTAAATCGGCTTTGAATAACGGGAAAAGAATTGCAGCGTTTTCTTTATCAATAGGTTTTAACTGTATTTTTTCATTTACTGTTAATAGCATTTTTTAATCCGCTCCAAAATGGCATATATTTGAGTATATTATAACATATATTTAGGCTTTTTCAAGTTCGCCGGTGTCATACACTGCGGCGAGCATAGGATTTGTAATTCCAAATCCGAAAAAAGAAAAGGCTTCCCCTTGAGGGGAAGCTGTTGAGCGAAGCGAAACTGATGAGGTGGAAATAATCAAGAACAATTAATGTTTGCACCTCATCCGTCTTGCCTACGGCAATCCACCTTTTGCTCAGCCGCAGACGGCTCACCCTCTGTCAGCTATGCTGACATCTCCCTCACAGGGAGCACCTCAAGGGGAAGGCTTATTTTAATTAACTTCTTTATGACGGACGCACCAAATGGCGTTTTTTATTTTTATGGTGGAGGCGGCGAGATTGCCCGT
>CAMNAP010000075.1 GCA_946531445.1 uncultured Clostridia bacterium | reverse complement strand
TTTTGGCAGAGGTATAAGGATTCGAACCTTAAATGACGGAGTCAGAGTCCGGAGTGTTACCGTTACACTATACCTCTATGTCTTTTTGCAAGAGATAATATAACACATCTTGTCTTAATAATCAAGTGGAAATTTTGAATTTATTTAAATTTTTTATTATAAAATATATATTTTATCTCCTGATTCTTAAAAATATTCGACAGAATTTGACTGTTTTTTCAAAAACGCTTTATTTATCCCCTTCTTCGTGGTATACTTTTTTATAGAAAGGAGGGGCTGATGTGAAGAAACGCGTTATAGCTGCGGCGTTTTCGCTTTTAACGGCTGTGTTGTTGATTATGAGCAGTACTTTTGCGTACGCAATCAACTACGATTATCTTGATATTGAAAAGTGGCGCGGCAACAGCAACGTAAAAATGAGTAGTATAAGCCGCTCCTGCACAACCGGCAGAGGTGATTTCACTCTCAGCGGTAACTACGGCTATTATGTTGACGACTCAAGCATGACGCTATACACATACTTTGACATTGACGAGCAGCCGTCAGGCGGAGCAAACAACGTCTACGCCCATTTTGACTTTCAAAGTGCAACGGAAGCCTACACCGTTGAGGTTGACGACGGCGGAATGAAGGATTCAACCCCGCGCTTTGAAACGGAAACCTTCACTGCCGCTTCAAGTGTTTATTCACAGAAAAACACCTGTATTTACGCAGTTCAGCACACAGGCAAGGAAGCGCGCCTCACAGCGGACGTTGTCCTAATTGTAAACGGCCACAAGTATATTATTACCGAAGGGATAACCGTTGAAAAGCCGACAACAACCACAACAGCTAAAACCACACGCCCGAGCACAACAAAAAAGCAATCCTCAAAAAGCTCAAAAAGCAAATCGCAAACAACAAAATTTACGCCAAAAGGCAATATAACAACAACTAAGCAGAGCACTAAAAACAAGTCGTACAGTAATACAGCTTCAAAACGCGCTGACAGCAAAACAACTAAAGTCGCAGGTAAATCAAGTAAAACAAATAATACCGGCAAGGAAATAACGCTTGAGGGCGAAGAGGGCGAAGTGCAGACCGCAATCGGCGGAATTACGCTCCCCAAGCTTATATTTATAATTATCGCAATCATTTTAGCTACCGCAGGCATAACGCTTCTCATTACCGCCGCGGTTGTAAAGAACAACAAAAAGAAAGAAAAGCAAGCCGAAGAAGAGTCCGAGGATGAAGAAGAGAAAACAGAAGCAAAAAAAGAATAAAGCATAATAAAAAGGCAGTTCAGAAATCTAAACTGCCTTTTATATTTTGTTTAAACTCCCGAATAAGCGTTAAATCCGCCGTCAACGGGAATATTTACTCCTGTAATAAAACCGCTGTACGCCTCGTCGCAAAGGAAAAGAAGCGCGCCGTCAAGCTCGTCAGGCTCGCCGAAGCGGTTCATCGGCGTTGCAGCTAAAATCTTGCCCGTTCTCTCAGTCGGAGAGCCGTCCTCGTTCCACAACAGCGCTGCGTTCTGTTTTGTTGAAAAGAAGCCGGGCGCAATTGCGTTAACTCTTATTCCCATCGGAGCAAAGTGAACAGCCATCCACTCCGTAAAGTTCTTAACCGCTGCCTTTGCCGCCGAATACGCAGGTATTCTTGTAAGCGGTCTGAATGCGTTCATAGACGTAATCATAACGATACAGGTATTTTCCTTTTCAACCATATCTTTAGCAAAAACCTGCGTCGGAATAAGCGTTCCGAGGAAGTTAAGATTAAATACAAAGCTGATTCCCTGAGGGTCAAGGTCAAAGAACGTCTTTATGTTTTCATCCTTCTGAACAAGGTCAATCTTTTCAAGCGTGTCCTTTGTTGTAGTTCCCTTCGGGTTGTTTCCGCCCGCACCGTTTAAAAGTATATCGCACGTTCCGAGCTTTTCGTTAATAACGTCTCTTGCTTTTTGCATTGACTCAAGCTCAAGCACATTACAGCCGACTGCAATTGCCTCGCCGCCGTCAGCATTAATCTCATCAGCGCATTTTTTTGCCGCCTCTTCATTTAAGTCAAGAACGGCAACCTTACAGCCCTGCTTAGCAAGCGTTTTAGCAAATGCGCCGCAAAGAACTCCGCCGCCTCCTGTTACAACGGCTACTCTTCCCTTTAAGTTTTCGTGTATCATAATAATTCACATAGCCTTTCTGCCCACAAATAGATAATAATAAATCACACATTATACTAACCTTGTAGGGCAGACAAGGCGTATAATGGGAATTCTGTCATCGCTCGTTGTCGCTTAGCGACAAACTGAGCGGACAATATAATTGGTTAGTGTGATTTTTCACACTAATTCTCCTTAGCTTAATATCAATTAGATTTTACCATATTTGACGGCTATTATCAATATTTTAATGTTGCAAGGAAAGAAAAAATGTGTTACAATTTTTTTGTAATATTTTCTAAAGGAGATGTGTTTATGGACTTAAAGAAAATTATAGACAAAAAAGACTGGGCAGCTAAATATATGATTGACGAAATCACTCATATTATTAAGACCTTTGAAAAAAGAGACCCGGGCTCAAAGGGTGAACTTCAGGCCTGCGAGTATATGGCTGAGGTTCTTGAAAAGGAATGCGGCTGTGACCCTGAGCTTACAAAAATTGAAGGCTTTAAGGAAAACCCCGGCTCATTCTTCGGCTGGATTTACTTTACAATCACCTTTGTACTTCTTTCAATCCTTCTCTATTTCTTCTTCCCGCTTGCTTCTGTAATTCTTATTTCTGCAGGACTTCTCATTATGGTAATGCAGTTCGGTATGTATAAGAAATTCGTTGACTGGGCGTTCAAGGAAAAGGAAGGTCACAACGTAACGGCAGTAAAAAGGCCTACCGGCGAAGTTAAAAGACGTCTTGTGTTCAACGGACACCCTGACGCAGCCTGGGAATGGCCCGTTAACTATGCGCTCGGCGGAGTAGGCTTTGAAAGCCACGCTGTTATCTGTGTATTAGGCGCAATCTTCTATATCGTAGTTTCAATTATTTATATCACCCATTTCGGTTTAAGGGGCCTTCTTATTAATCCCGAGGCAACTTCTGCTTCAGGTTGGTTTATCAAGGCTGCGCTTTGGGGACTTCTTTTTGTTCCGTTTGAATTCGGGCTCTACTTTATGTGGAACGAGAAAAGAATTGTTGACGGCGCAAACGATAACCTTACAGGCTGTTATATGGGTATTGCTGTTCTCAAAGCACTTCAGGACGAAGGCGTTGAGCTTGAAAACACTGAACTTGCAGTAGTTCTTACAGGCTCAGAGGAGGCAGGTCTTCGCGGCTCAAAGGCTTGGTCAGAGGCACATAAGGACGAATGGCACGACGTTCCTACGTTCTTCTTCTCATACGATACTATTTATGACCCCAAATACTTAATGGTTAACTATCGTGACCTCAACGGCACGGTTAAGGCTGATAAGGACGTTTCAGACCTCTTCCTTGAGGCAGCACAGGCTGTAGATGTTCCAATTACAAAGGGCTGGGTACCTCCGCTCGGCGGCGCAACCGATAACGCAGCTTTCTCACAGGCAGGCTTCCGCTCAACAGGTATCACAGGTCTTAACCATAAGCTTGAGGACTATTACCACACCCGTCGCGATACATATGACAATATGAATCCCGAAGGACTTGCAAACTGCTTCGCAGCTACTGTAAAAGCCCTTGAGATGTTTGACGACGGAGCTAAGCAGTAATGAGCCTACCGAGTGACGCATTTATTCTTATGAGTGTTGTAAATACAAAGCTCAGGGATTACTATCCAAGCCTTGACGCGCTGTGTGACGACCTCGGCGAGAACAAAGCAGAAATTGTGGAAAAGCTCGCAAATTACGGCTTCAGCTATGACGAAAGTCAAAACAGATTTATATAAAAATTGCTTCAGAGAGGGAATCCCTTCTCTGAAGCTTTTTTATTACAGATACGCCCTTACGCCCTCGGTTAAATCAAGCTCAAGGTTAACGAGCCTTTCGGCAATGTTTTTTGACTTTCTGTCCGCGCTCTTGTACTGATTAAGGTATCTGCTGAGCGACTTTACACCCATATTACAGCCGTCTGTTATGAGGTCTGCAACCGTTGCGTCGCTCGGCTGAACAAAGTACATAGCGTTAGTTTTAAGCCAGCTCATACCTTTAATTGCCGGATTTGGAGACTTTCCGTCATCGTTGTGAACGTCCAGCTCCTTCTCAACCTCGGCAGAGAGCACCTGGTGCTCGTATTTGCTCTTTTTGAGCATATCACCGAGATTTGTATCGCTTACCTTTCCAAGCACCTCATCAATTGCCTCAACGCCCATTTTGATACCCGAGTCACATTCTCTTAGAAGCTTTACGGTATCGCCGTCTGCTCCGACTTTTTCCTGCATAATAAAACCACCTTTCGTTTTTATTAGTATACGAAGGCGGTTTGATTTTATTTATGATATTTTGAATTATTTGAAATTGAAAGGGCTCTGTATATCTGTTCAAGAAGAACAACGCGCATAAGCTGGTGAGGAAGCGTAATCTTTCCGAATGAAAGCCTGAAATCGCTAAGCGCCTTAACCTCGTCTGAAAGACCGAACGAGCCGCCGATAATAAATGTAAGCTCACTGCTTGAATTAAGAGCAACGTCGTTCAGCTTTTCCGAAAGCTCCTCAGAGCTTAGCTGTTTTCCCTCAATACACATTGAAAAAACATATGAGCCCTTCGGGATTTTTGAAATTATCGCCTTTCCCTCTTTTTCCTTAACGGTGTCAATCTCGCTTTTAGACGGATTGTCGGATGCTCTGTATTCGTTTATTTCAAATATGCTTACCTTTGCAAAGGCTTTGAGTCGTTTCAGGTATTCCTCGCAGGCGTCTCTGAGGTATTTTTCCTTAAGCTTGCCAACGGCAATTATGTTAACCTTAATCATATTATTATCGCCCTTTTCTCATTCACCTGAGGCGAAACGCTCAGCTTGTAATCGCGGTTTTCCTCCATACCGTCAATCGAAAGCGCTGAAATTGCAGTCTGTCGCGCAATCTCGGGCACGTTGTTATCTCTGCTCAAATGCGAAAGGTTAAGCCACCTTGTGCCGCCTTTTACAAGCTCTCTTGCAAATTCGGCGCTGTCCTCGTTTGAAAGATGTCCTTTCCTTGAAAGAATTCTCTGCTTTAGCATATACGGATAACGCCCGTTTTCAAGCATTGTAATCTCGTGATTTGATTCAAGAAAAACGAAGTCGCATCCCTTAAGCGCTTCCCTTGCCGCCGGCGTAACATAACCCGTGTCCGTACAAACTGCAACAGAGCGTCCGCCGTTAAGATTAAAACGGTAGCCGTAGCATTCAACGCTGTCGTGCGAAAGCTCAAACGGAATAATCTCAATTCCCGAAAGCTCGCCTCCGCCGACAATGTTATTAACCTCGTTCTTTTCGGTTACGCGCTCGTCAGCGTACAGCTTTTCAATAATTCTCCCGCTTGAAAAAACGGGAATGTTGTATTTTGACGCAAAAACACGCAGCCCTTTGACATGGTCGTAATGCTCGTGTGTAATAAAAATTGCGTCAATATCAGAGCCGTCCTCGCCTATGTATCTGAGTCCCTCATCAATACGCTTAGCGGTAACGCCGGCGTCTATTAAAATTTTCACTTTTGAGTCGGAAATAAAAACAGAATTTCCGCTGCTGCCTGAAAACAGCTGGCAAACCTTAGCCATTGTATTCTCCCGCTTAATAAAAAAGGCTATTTAGTATGCCCCAAATAGCCTAAATTTTAATATTAACCTGCTGTCGGAACAGCCGCTGCGTTGTCGTTTACCTCAACGCGCTTTATATCTGCGCCGAGGTCGCTGAACTTTTTAACAACGTCCTCATAGCCTCTGTCTATATACTGAATATTCTCAACAGTAGTTACGCCGTCAGAAACAAGTCCTGCAATAATGAGCGCCGCACCTGCACGAAGGTCAGTTGCCTTAACCTCACAGCCCGTAAGTCTTTCAACACCTTCAATAACGGCAACCTTGCCGTCAACCTGAATGTTTGCGCCCATTCTGAGAAGCTGTCCTACATACTGGAATCTGTTATCCCATACGCTTTCCGAAAGAATACTCGTTCCCTGCGCAACTGAAAGAAGAACGCACATCTGCGGCTGCATATCAGTCGGGAAGCCGGGATGAGGCATAGTCTTAACGTTACACTTTTTAAGCGGCTTGAAGCGTGTTACACGAACAGCGTCGTCGTATTCAATAATCTCTGCACCTGCTTCAATAAGCTTTGCGCTGATAGACTCAAGGTGCTTGGGAATTACGTTTTTAACAAGAACGTCGCCGCCGCAGGCTGCCGCTGCAACCATATATGTTCCCGCTTCAATCTGGTCGGGAATAATAGAATAAGTACAGCCGTGCATTTTTTCAACGCCTCTGATTTTTATAACGTCTGTACCTGCGCCTCTTACGTCGGCTCCCATAGAGTTAAGGAAGTTTGCAAGGTCAACTATGTGGGGCTCTTTAGCCGCGTTCTCAATAATTGTAAGACCTCTTGAAAGAACAGCCGCAAGCATAACGTTAATCGTAGCGCCGACTGAAACGGTGTCCATATATATGCTTGAGCCGACAAGCTTGTCCGCCTTTGCAACAACCATTCCGTCAATAATGTCAACGTCCGCACCGAGCATATTGAAGCCCTTAATATGAAGGTCAATCGGTCTTACGCCGAAATTACAACCGCCCGGAAGAGCAACCTCTGCCTTTTTGAATCTGCCGAGCATAGCGCCTATAAGATAATAGCTTGCTCTGAAATGAGACGTGAGCTCATAAGGTACACTCTGATAACTGAGATTAGTTGTGTCAATCTCAATAGTATCGCTGTTGATGAGCTTAACCGTAGCGCCCATACCGTCAAGAATCTCAATAATAAGCTGAACGTCGCTTATCTGAGGAATGTTTTCTATTCTTACTTTATCGCCTGCAAGTATAGCTGCGGGAATAATTGCAACAGCCGCGTTTTTAGCGCCGCTGATATTAACCTCGCCAAACAGCTCCCTGCTGCCGTTAATTACAAAATTTTCCACTTTTATATCCCCCTGCAATTCGGGTTTCAATCTATATATTAATATTATTTATTATTAAAAATTAATTATGTATAGTAATACACAGTAGTCATTATACCAAATCACTGCCATAAAAGAAACCGTATAATAACCATTTTATCCAAAATGTAATTATTAAGCGCAACAAAATATCAGTCTTTTTAAAAATCTAAACACTATATATAGTGTGTTTTGGATTTTTAAAGAAAAACTGACAAAATGTTGTTGCTTTTATCGGTAACAAAAAGGTAACATATTATTACATTTTTGTCAATAGAAAATTTTAATTTAAACTAAAAATTTTTAATATAATACTAAGTGCAACATAATTGACATATTAAAACCTATTGTGTATAATTTTATTAAACTAAAAATAAGGAGTCTCTTTATGGATAAGGTTAAGGAAAAGAAAAAGCTTACGAAAGGAAAAAAGGCATTGATTATTATATTATGTGTAATACTTGGAATCGCTCTTGCTTCGGTTATATTCATAAACGTTGTAACACACCCGTCGCTTGACTCTGAAAAATACCACGCTGTCGGCGGTATGGTTTACAGTGAAACAGTTGAATATAAAGCAGAAAGCGGCAAGCCTATTCGCCACAATCCTGTAGTAAGACTTATGCAAATGGTATGGCGCTTTTGTGAGGACGGCGACAATGCAAAGCACGCCGCACAGACTCCCCCGAGCGACGTAAAAAAGGAAAAGGATTATTACTATATTTCAGATAAGAATGTCTTCCATCAGCTTGACGTTTATTATCCCGAAAATCTGAAGGAAGGCCAAAAAATCCCCGCGATTATAGACATTCACGGCGGCGGCTGGATTTACGGCGATAAAAATCTTAACGAATATTACTGCCTTGAGCTTGCTCACAAGGGCTATCTTGTATTCAATATCAGCTATCGCCTTGTGCCCGACGTAACTGTAAACGAACAGCTTCAGGACTGCGCCGAGGCGTTAAGATGGATTAATCAGAAGATTGAAAGATACCCGTGGGACGGCAACATTCTCCTTACCGGCGACTCTGCAGGCGGTCAGATGGCTGTCTACTCTGCGGCGCTTCTCTCAAGCCCCGAGCTTCGTAAAACGTTCAATGTTGCAGACGGCGGAATAAAGCCCACGGCGCTTCTTTTAACCTCTCCCGTTGCGTTTATGAAAGACGGCGGAGCGTTCAGCATTTACACAAAGCTAATGTGGGGCGACTATAAAAAGAAAGCAACATATAACTATATGGATTTGTCTGAGATTATAGACAAAGCAACGCTTCCGCCTACATATCTTATAACCTCAAGCGGCGACTCGCTCGCCCATGACCAGACCGTAAGAGCCTATGAGCTTCTTAAGGAAAAGGGCGTTGAGTGTGAAATCAAAGACTTTGGCGACGACGAAAACGGAAAGCCTCTTCCCCACGTTTTCAGCGTGCTTGAGCCCTTCAATAAATCGGGTCAGGAAGCAATAGACGGCGCCCT
>CAMNAP010000074.1 GCA_946531445.1 uncultured Clostridia bacterium | reverse complement strand
AATTATTGTTTTCAAGCCCTTTCGTGCAATCACTTTGGTATTGCGAAGGCGAGATATTGTATGCATTTTTAAATACAGCGTTGAAATTGCGTATTGTTGAAAAACCTGAAAGCTCCGCAATTTCGGTTATTGTATGCGTATTCTCTTTGAGTAATTTTTCGGCACAGTCAAGACGGTGTTCATTGATAACATCCGAAATACCCTTGTTAAATATACTTTTGAACAATGCCGAGGTATAGGAATAACTGTAGCCAAGCTCCTCGGCAATATCCCTGAGCGTGATTTGTTCTTTGTAATGCTCCTGAATATATATCATAATTCTTGCGGCGGTGTCGTTATCGAAACTGCCGTTTTTATCTTCCGTGCCGTTTTTTAAAGCTGCCGCACATAGCCTGTAAAGGACTGCTTTTTTTGAAAACAAGTCTGTGCCCCCCAGCGCTACTGTATCATTTTTATTAAAACTTACAACAGGATTTTTAAGCGCCTTTCCCTTAACCGTTTTTGCAAAATCGGTAAGGTAATCCGCAGAAAAAATCGCAATGAACACCTTGCTGTTTTCCGGCGTTTCATAGTGATGAATTTCGTAAGGCAAAACCCATATACATTCGCCTTCATTCACTCTGACTTTTTTGTCGCTGAAAACGGTATCCACATATCCCTCGGTAACGAAAAGAATTTCAAACGAACTCTGGCAGTGGGAAATGCAGAGGATATTGTCGTATTCAAGTGTTGTGTAGTAATTCGTTTTGCTGTGCTTTTCTTCAAAGAGCATTGTATCACCAAATCGTAAAATATTACTATAATTGTATAACATATTTCTTGATAATTCAAGGCGTTATGCGATATTCTTAAAATGGTAACAGTAAAAAATTTCTATAAGGAGGATACTATGGAAACGAGCAAAAAGGATTATCCGCAGTTTGCGGGCGGCACTGCCGCAATTTGTGAGGCGCGTATCACAAATACGATTGACGATTTTCGCCTTGCGCCCGCCGTCCAGAACAGGCTGAGGGAGATTGAAACAGTTGAAACAACCGACAGCGGAATAATTGTAACTTTCAAGGTTCAGGCGAAGCAGAGCAGTCTGTGCTATACGCACGCAACACAGCTTTATCTTTACGAGCCTTGCGAGCCCACGGTTGAGCGCCTGTATATGCACATTGAGCTTTGGACGGACCGTATTTTCAGGATTGTTTTCTCAAATGAAAAGGAAATCAGGATGCCGTACGCAAAGCTGCCGAAGGAAATGCAAATGCTGATTGCCGAGCGTGAAAAGGTTGACTTTACATTTGAAAACAACACGCTTTCAACGAATGAAATCGACATACATATTAACGAAAAAACGGGAGCGATAAAGGCAAATTACAAGGACGGCAAGGAATTCTACTCACAGGTGAGAATTGAGTTCAAGCCCGACAATGTTTATGAAACCGCCGTCAGCGACAGAAACGGCGAATACGCCTGCTTTGAAGCGCTAACGCTTGACAATGATGAAATCATTTACGGTCTCGGCGAGCGTTTTGACAGCGTTATCCGTAACGGCAGAACGGTTGACTTTGTCAACAAGGACGCCATTGGCTCCACCTGCAACCGCACCTATATCAACATTCCGTTTTACCTTTCCACAAAGGGTTACGGGCTGTTTCTCAATTCTGCCGCTAAAACTGACTGGCAGATTGCAACGAAGGATACGGGCGCTGTTCAATTCGCCGTGCAGGACAGTCAGATGGATTACTTTGTCATAGCGGGCAGAACGCCGAAGGAGATTATGGGGGGCTACTGCCACCTGACGGGCTATTCAAAGCTGCCGCCGCTGTGGTCGTTTGGCTTATGGATGAGCCGCAACAGCTATACCTCGTGGGATATTGCAGAGCAGATTGCAAGCGAGGCGAGAGAGAACGATGTACCCTGCGATGTTATTCATCTCGACACGGCGTGGTTTACGGAGGACTGGAACTGCGATTTGAAGTTTTCCCCCGAACGCTTTCCGAATCCGAAGGAGCATATCAGGAAGCTGAACGAGAACGGCTTCAAGGTATCGCTCTGGCAGTATAACTTTATTCCCCCGAGAGCAAATAACACGCACTATGCCGAAGCGCTGGAAAACGGGTATCTTGTTACGGATAAGAACGGCAAGCCGTATATTCAGCCCGAGGGCTGTAAGGGTAGCTGGACGGACGATGCCACGATTGACTTTACAAACCCCGAGGCCCGCAAATGGTACAGCGACAAAATCAGGGGGCTTTTCGACCTCGGCGCAAGCGCTATTAAAACAGATTTTGGCGAGGGCGTACCCGACGAGGGCGGAATTTATCACAGCGTTGACGGCAAGCTGTTTCACAACCTTTACACCTTGGTTTATAACGCAACCGTTTTTAATGCCTCAAAGGAAAATATTGTCTGGGCAAGGAGCGGCACGGCTGGCTCTCAGCGCTTTCCGCTTCATTGGGGCGGCGACAGCCAGTGCACCTTTGAAGCGCTTGCGGGAACGCTGCGAGGTGCGCTTTCCGTAGGTATGAGCGGTATTCCGTTTTTCTCGCACGACATCGGCGGTTTTATCGGTCTGCCGAGCGACGAGCTGTATATCCGCTGGGCGCAGATGGGGTTGTTTTCTTCACACTCGCGCTGTCACGGCGTAGGCGACCACACCCACCGCGAGCCGTGGAACTTTTCGAAGGAAGCACTTGAGATTTTCAGATATTACGACAAGCTGCGTTACTCGCTGATGCCGTATATTTACGAGCAGGCGGAAAAATGCACAAAAACAGGCTTGCCGATGATGCGGGCGCTGTATCTTGAGTATCCCGAGGACAGAACGGTAAGAACTATTGACGACGAATACCTCTTCGGCGACAGCCTTCTGATTGCTCCCGTTCTCAAACCTATGAGTAAAGGAAACACCAGAGAACTATACCTGCCGAAAGGCGTTTGGTTTGACTATTTCACAAAGGAAAAAATCATATCAGACGGAAAGTGGATTACGAGAAAAATCGACTTGAAAACAATGCCGATTTATGTAAAGGAAGGTACTGTTTTGAATTATTGCTCTGCAGACACCACCCTTGCAAATGGAGTGGGCGAAATCATCAAAACAGAAAAATGGGTATAAGACAAGTACAGCCGAGACTGTCAGCTGCGTTTTATAAATAATCAAAAAATTTTCCTTGCAAACCGATTTTCAATCGTGTATAATACGCAATGAAAAATGAATAAAACAAATTTAAGTGTGTTGCCAAAGGCGTAAATCCGGCTTTGACAGCACACTTTTTATATTTGAAAGGAAGAAGTTATGGAAAACAATCAACATTTAGGTAACGAAAAAATCGGCGTACTTATGCGTAAATATGCCGTGCCGTGCATCATATCGCTTCTTGTAGGCGCGCTGTACAACATTGTTGACCAGATATTTATTGCAAACGCCTCCTATCTCGGCTCATACGGAAATGCAGCAAACGCAGGAGGAATACTTCATTAATGACAGCTGTATCGGCTGTCAGACCTGCGGCACGGTATGCCCGCAAAACTGTATTGATTTCAGCAATATTCCCGCTGTTATCAACCAGACCAACTGCCTTCACTGCGGGAACTGTCAATCCGTATGTCCTGTCGGTGCGGTTGTGACAAAAAAATGAACCCGACAACTTCTGATTTGTGGGGATTTTAGTCTTAAAATATTAAACAAAAAATGCTCCCCTTGAAGAAATCAAGGGGAGCTCAGTCTGTCGAGTTTTACTCTTCATTCTTTCAGCTTATATATCGTTGTCTGAACTTTATTATTTGTTATTTCAAGCGTTCGTTGGTTTTTATCTGATAATGCTTTTACGCAGGTGAAAATCAGCCCGCTGTCAGCGAGTATTTCAATGCTCATTTTATCAATAATAAAACGTAAGTTATTCTCGCCGCTGTATGACAGTGGGATTGATTTATTGCCGAGCGAAACCGTATTGTTTTCAGTGCTGATGTTAAAAGCTTTTCCGTCAATACTAACAGAAAAATCATCGTTGAAACTGAAATCCGCAACAAATGTCTCCTCATCAATTTCAATGTTTGAAAAATAGCCTTTAACTGCCGGCTCAAGCTTGCTTTCAATTTCGCGGGGAAGGCTGCCTTTCAGCCTTAACGTTTTATCCTGCAATGCAAAAAGAGACATTTCAAGCGGAACGCTTAGCTGACCGCAGAAGCACTGCTTGTTTTCGGGATTGATGTTCTCCCAGCTTAAACGGATAATGCGGCTGTCTGTGTTTGAAAAGGATTGTGCCGCGTAGCTGTGCCTTTCGTCAAGCTCACGGTAAAAGCGCATTGTCTTCTGCTCGGGAACAAAGCCGTTTTCATTGAAAACTCCAACGATATAGCAGTCTGAAGCGCCTGAAAAAATCCATTTTTCGCTGTTGTTGATACGGTAAAGGTCGGGGCATTCTGCGTCGCCGTCAAGGGTTATAACCTGAAACTGTTCCCAGTTAATAAGGTTTTCGGATTTTAAAAGGCAATACTCGTTATTATCAAGGTAAAGCGCCATAACGTAGGCGTTCATTTCGCTTACAAAAACAACCTTTGGGTCGCGATTTTCGCCTTTGATATTCGGAACAATAGGGTTGTCGGAATACTTTTTAAAATGTATATAATCGTGTGAATATGCAAGCCCCTGGGAAAATTCAGGTTGCCTGTCGGCGGTTTGGTACTGCGCTATTGTGTAGTAAAGAAGAATTGTATTTTTACCGAGAGCGCTTACGTTTTCCATGTCACAAACGGCGCTTCCCGAAAACATAGTTCCCGTATCGTCGGGGAAAAGCGCGTCGCCAAGCGGAGTGAAGCTAATAAAATCCGTTGTAACACAGTGATTCCAGTGCATATTTCCCCAACTTGTGCCGAGAGGATTATGTTGAGAGAAAATGTGGTATTTTCCTTCAATGAAAATCAGCCCGTTAGGGTCGTTGAGCCAGCCGTATGGAGCTGTGTAGTGGAGCAGGGGACGAAGGCGCTCTGCGCTTTCGGGATAAGGCGGTATACTGTCTGCGTCGCCGTCAAAGGTGAATTCCTTTCCGTCGCAGAAAAAGAACACGTTTTTTCCGTTCAGCCTTTCAACGTCAAGGTAAAAAGGCAAGCCCGATTTATCGGCTTTAATACTGAGCTGAAAAAGCGATTTTCCGTTTTCATCCTTTGCATAAACAGTCTTTTCGTCTGCGCAGTCACTACAAAAAACAACAAGATATTTTTTTGAAATAACCATACACCGCCTCCTTACTCAGCTTAACAATCAAAACCAGCCTTCAAAGATGTATCTTTTTTTGGCTGCCTTTGAGCCGAAGGGAATTCCGAAATATGTATTGCCCTTGAAGTTGCCTGTGTAGCCCTGCATTCTCGGGTCAAAGATATACGGCTTGCCCGCGAAGAATAAAACCGACCACTTGTGAATAGGCGTTGAGCCTGAAAGATTTTTAAATCTGCCTGCGGCAATGGTTACATAGCCGTCTTGATATTTTACTCCGTCGTAAAGCGCGTAGATACAGTCATTAAAGTGTGAGTTGCACTCAAGACAGTTTGAAAAATCCTTATAGTGTTTTGCATGCCAGTTATAAATTGCTTTAATACGGCTGTAGGTTGACTTGTATTTTTTTATGTCTACTCCGTTTTTTGTGAGCCTTTTAATTCTCTTTCTTCCCGAAAGCCCCGTTTTTGTATAGTTAATAGTCTGTTTTAGCGTACAGCCTTTTTTCACCTTTGCCGTTTTAACGTTTGACGCCGAGGCGACGGAAGGCTCGTTTTTACCAGCCGTTTTGTAGGGCAATATTCTGAAATAGTATTTAGCCTTAGCAAGCCCGCCAACTGTGTATGTGCTCTTATTACTTTTTAAATCTACTGTATCTGTGTAGCCTGATTTAAACTTTTTGCTTGTGCTGTACTGAACAAGATAGCCTGTTGCACCGACTGCTTTTTTCCACTTAACTTTAATTTTACCTTTTTTAACATACTTTGCAGACAGAAGCGCCGTTGCTTCGGGAGCGGTTGCAAAAGCATATACTCCGCTCGTGTTTCCGTAATATTTAACCCCGTATTCAATCTGATAATATCTGATTTTAAAAGAATAATACGTTGCCGCCTTAAGATTTCTCAGCGTGTATTCATAGTAGTCAAAGCTTGATGTTACCCTGCAGTCAATAACTGTTGAGAAGTCACCCTTTGAGCCCTCGTCAAGAAGTATTTCAAAGCCGTAATCATCAGCCCAGGTTTGAAAATTCCAAGTTATAGTGGCTTTGGTTGCGGTAACCTTTTCTGTATAAACAGATGTAATATTGCTGTCATTTATTTCAAATACGGTTTCGTAGCCGTCCTCGTCAGTTGCGTGGATTTCTCTTGCAAATGCCGTTAAGCCTGCTGACAGGCTGCTTAGCGCCATCATAAGCGCAAGCGTAATGCTGAATATCTTTTTCATACTTGTCAATCCTTTACTTTATTTTATCTTTATAATAACAGATATGAAAATATCTTTCAAGAGAGCTGTTAAGCCGTAATGTAGCTTATAAAAATCATATTTACTCTGTGACGTGTAATCTCTCTTTCAGCTTTGCTGTTTCTGTAATTTTTAACCATTTTTGTGAACATTGTTTTTTCCTCCCTTTTTTGTTCTTTCATGTAGTAGTGACGGCAAAAAGGAAATATGTCAAAAATTTTAAAAACTTTTTCTTCGGTGTACATTTTTAAGACAGTATGATATAATAAATGTATTAAATCTCTTTAAGGAATCAGTAGCTATGGAGAAAAAGGGAAGGCTCAATGCTAATCAGATAAAGCTTATCGCAATAATTGCGATGACTGTTGACCATCTTACCTGGGCGTTGTTCCCGGGCACTCAGGCTGTCTGGTATGTGTTTTTGCTTCATATTATCGGACGGCTTACCGCGCCGATTATGTGGTTTTTTATAGCCGAGGGCTGCCACTATACACACAGTATGAAGAAGTATATCGGCAGGCTGTTTATCTTTGCCGTAATATCTCACTTTGCGTACGATTTTGCTTTCGGTATACCGTTTTTGCCGCTCTCAACGGGCGCGTTTAATCAGACAAGCGTTATGTGGTCGCTCGCCTGGGCGGCGGTGCTTATATGGATTTGCTCAAAGGAAAGCGTTCCCCAGTGGGCGAGAATACTTTGCATAGCCGTAATCTGTGTTGTATCCTTCCCGTCGGACTGGTCAAGCATAGCGGTTATGTGTCCGCTTTTCCTCTTTGCCCACAGAGGCAATTTTAAAAGGCAGGCGGCGGATATAGTAATCTGGAGCTTTGTTTACGCCTCTGTATATTTCATTTTCCTTGACAGGCTGTACGGCGCGCTTCAGATGTTTACTTTTCTTACAATTCCGATTTTGTCGCAATATAACGGTGAGCGAGGAAAATGGACGGGTATGAAATGGCTTTTCTATATCTATTACCCCGCGCACCTTATTGTAATAGGTATAATAAGACTTGCACTTCACGGAGATATATCAATTATTCTTTAGGAGATATTAAAATGAAAATTAACCCGACAAAAATGCTCTGGACAAGAAAGCCTGCCGAATGCTCGGTGACCGATGAAAGGGTTGAAATTATAACCGAGCCGTTTACCGATTTATGGCAGAGGACGTATTATCATTTCAGAAACGATAACGCTCCGCTTCTTCAGATGAAATCAAGCGAAAGGTTTTTCTCGTTCACGCTTAAAACAACGTTTGAAAGTAAAGTGCGCTTTGACCAGAGCGGCGTTGTTATGTACCTTGATTGCAACAACTGGCTCAAGGCGTCGGTTGAATATGAAAACGAAAAAATTCAGCGTCTCGGAAGCGTTGTAACAAATAACGGATATTCCGACTGGGCGTCTGTAGACATTGACGCGTCAAAGAAAGCGATTTGGTTCCGCCTCAGCAGAAGAGGGGACGACTTTTGTATTGAGAACTCCTTTGACGGTGTGAATTATAAACAGATGCGTATTTGTCATATGTTTAATGTAAATGATGAGGTCAGCTTCGGAATATACGCGTGCAGTCCGGAAGAGTCCTCGTTCAAAGCGACGTTTGGCGATATGGAGCTGACTGAATGTAAGTGGCTCGCACACGACGGTCAGGCGCCCGACGAAGAGATATAGGGTGAAAAATATGCCGAATAATATTGAGTATGTTCACGAGCCCGACGACTTACAGTGCGGTCAGGCGGTGCTTTCTATGCTGACGGGGATACCCGCAGAGCAGGTTGCCGAAAGGCTTGGCAACACAAGAGAGACAACATTAAAGGAAATGAAAGGCTTTCTTCGTGAATTTGGCTTTTTTGTGTCTGACAAGCGTATTCAGACAGACGGTAAAGATAATCTTCCGCCGATTTGTATGCTTAGCCTTGAAACGCCTCGCTGCTGGCACTGGTCACTTTATTATTACGGAACGTTCTATGACCCCGAGCACGGCGTTATGGACGATTTTCCCGTCTGCAACAGAAAGTATTATTGGGAGATAAGAGAATAAAATAAGGTCCGTCGGGGCATCCTAAATAAATAGGGTTAGGTTTTGGCTTTGTCCTTTT
>CAMNAP010000073.1 GCA_946531445.1 uncultured Clostridia bacterium | reverse complement strand
GGAATTGAAAGCTCGTGCGATGAGACTGCCGCTGCGGTAGTTGAAAACGGGCGAAAGGTTTTATCAAACGTTATTGCAACGTCGCTTGAAGAGCATAAGCTCTACGGCGGGGTTGTGCCTGAAATAGCTTCACGCCGCCACGCAGAAAGCATAAGCGGTGTGGTTGAAGAAGCGCTGAAAAACGCAGACTGCAAAATTGACGATATTGACGCTATTGCCGTAACGTATGCCCCGGGGCTTATCGGCTCGCTTCTTGTAGGCGTGAACTTTGCAAAATCGCTTGCCCTTGCAGGCGGAAAGCCGATTATTCCCGTTCATCACCTGAGGGGGCATATCGCCTCAAACTATCTTACAAGCGACATTGAGCCGCCGTTTCTCTGCCTTGTTGTAAGCGGAGGTCACTCGCACATAGTAGCCGTGAAATCGTATACGGACGTTGAGGTTATCGGAAGAACGCGCGACGACGCTGCGGGCGAGGCGCTTGATAAGGCGGGAAGAACAATGAAGCTGCCGTATCCCGGCGGTGTAAGTATAGACAGAATCTCTCCCGAGGGAGATGAAAACGCCTTTGAATTTCCCCACCCGAAATTTGCCGATTCAATTTACGATTACTCGTTCAGCGGACTTAAAACAAAGGTGATAAACTACGTTCATAACGCCGAGCAGAAGGGCGAAAGCGTAAACGTGCCCGACCTTGCGGCGTCCTTCCAGAAGGCAGTTGTGGATATTCTTCTTTCACATTTTGAGGCGGCGGCCGAAAGCCTCGGCTACACGAAGCTTGTTATTGCGGGCGGCGTTTCGGCAAACTCAAAGCTGAGGGCCGAGGCTGAAAAAATGTGTAAAAAGCATTCCTGGAGCCTTACAATTCCCGAGCTTAAATACTGCGGCGACAACGCGGCAATGATTGCCTCTCAAGGATATTTTGAATATCTTGCGGGAGTCAGCGCCGACGAGGGACTCAACGCATACGCAACTATGCCGATTGATAACCCCACATTTTAACGGAGTCTTGTACTCCGTTTTTTTTTGCATAATTTATATATTATAAATTATTGTTGTAATTTTATTTGTTTATGTTATAATGAAGAGTGGCAGATTAGTGAAAGGGGCATTTTTTTGGGCGTATCAGACTTTGCAAAAGGTGAAAACCAAAGCGGCGAAAATTTGCTTGGCTCAGTTTCTGACGAGCTTGAAAGGCTCAGTAAAAGGAGCTGTATAAAGCTCTTCTTTACCGAAAGGGAAAGCCTCAGCCCGCTTGAATCAAGACTCGGCGGCGCGCCGTATATTGAAAAAAGCACCCCGTACCCTACGGATAGCCGAGGCGGGAAAATGACCTTTTTGCTTCAGCTTAATCTGAAAGAAATTAAGGCGAAATCAGACCTGCCGCAAAAAGGACTGCTTCAGTTTTTTATCAGCGCAAGCGGTAAAAATGAATGCAAGGTGCTTTATTACAGCGAGGTTGACGAAGGCGCTTTTAAAGCCCGAAAAGGCGCAACGGGAGGCTTTTCACCCGTGCTTAAGGAATGTGCCGTAAGCTACAGAAAGGGAAGCGACCTTATCTGCGTTAACGACGGAGGCTTTGACGCGCTTCTCACAAAGGCCGTAAAAAACGTTACGGGTAAGCGGCTTAAGGGCAGTATGTATGACAGCTTTACCCCTGCCCAGTGCAGACGCCTTTCAAAAAAATTCACCGCAAAGGGAAGTAAGCTTTTCGGTAACCCCTGCTTTGTTCAGAGCGACGTGAGAGACGGCGGAAAAACGCTTCTTTTACAGCTTGACTCAGACGGTGAAAGCATTATGTGGGGCGACTACGGCGTTGGGCGTTTCTTCATAAGCGAAGAGGAACTTAAAAAACAGAATTTCGAAAACGTAATTTTCAATTGGGACTGTTTATAATATGCAGATAATTAAAAGTAGCGAGGATATTAAATCCTTAAAAAACAACAAAATAATCGGCGCTGAAAATCTTGCGCTTAACAACAGCGAAATCCGCTTTGGCGGAGAGGGTAATATTCTTTTTTGTGAAAAGGGCGTAAAGCTTGTTAATTCGCAGCTTAAGTTTTTCGGCAATAACTGCGTAATCTATCTTTGTGAAAACAAGCACGATTACATTCTTGACGTGAGCGTTTATAATTCCTCGTCGTTTTTTATGGGGAAGAATAACTATATTAACGGCGTTCTTCACGCTGTGCTTTCTGAAAGAAAGAACATTGTAATCGGAAGCGGTAATCTGTTCTCGTTCGGAATCTGGATAAGAACAGCCGACCCTCACCTTGTTTACAGCGCGGATACAAAAAAGCGCATTAACCCCTCTAAGAGCGTGTATATAGGCGACCACGTTTGGATAGGTCAGGGCGCGCTTGTTCTCAAGGGAACAAAGCTTCACTCGGGCTGTATTTTAGGCGGCGGCGCTGTCTGTGCGGGAAAAGAGGTCCCGTCAAATACCTCCTGGGGCGGCAACCCTGCAAAGCAGCTCTCCTCAGGCATTTTCTGGGATTACCCCTGCGTTCACGGCTGGAAGGAGGAGGACACTGAGAGTCACCAAACCTTTAAGTCAGACAGCTATATTTACAAAGAGGATTCAAAAACTGTGGCGTTTGACATAACCGACAAGTCGCTTGACGGTGCAAAAAGCGCTGACGAAAAGCTTGAAATTCTGAGCAAGACGGCGCAGAACACAGATAAAAACAGATTTTCGCTTGATTTTACAGATACAAAAAAGAAAGGCTTTTTTAAGAGGTAAATTATGGCAGAGATAAAATGTCCTAATTGCGGCGAGGTGTTTCAGGTTGACGAAAGCGGCTACGCTGAAATACTCCGTCAGGTAAGAACAGACGAATTTAATAAGGAGCTTAGCGAACGTCTTGAGCTTTTACAAAACGAAAAGGCTGCTGCCGTAAATCAGGCGAAAACCGACGCAAAGCTAAGCTACGCCGAGCAGAGCGCTCAAAAGGAAAAAGAAATCGCCGAGCTTAAGGCAAAGCTTCAGAATGCCGAAAACGAAAAGCGCCTTGCTGTAAGCGACGCCGTAAAGGTTAAAGAGGAGGAGCTTTTCAAACAGCGCGAGGATATCGTAAATCTTAAGGCGCAGTATTCATCTCTTGATGACCAGTGGCAGAAAAAAGAGCTTGTTCTCAAGGAAAAATATGAAGCCGAGCTGAGAATGAAGCAGGAGCAGATAGATTACTATAAGGATTTCAAGGCAAGACAGTCTACAAAAATGGTGGGCGAAAGCCTTGAGGTGCACTGTGAAACAGAGTTCAACAAGCTGCGCGCAACCGCATTCCCGAGAGCGTATTTTGAAAAGGATAACGACGCGAGAACAGGAAGCAAGGGCGACTATATTTACAGAGAGCTTGACGAAAACGGCGTTGAAATTATCTCAATTATGTTTGAGATGAAAAATGAGATGGACACAACTGCAACAAAGCATAAAAACGCCGATTTCTTTAAGGAGCTTGACAAGGACAGACGCGAGAAAAACTGCGAATACGCCGTTCTTGTAACTATGCTTGAGGGCGACAGTGAGCTTTACAATACGGGAATAGTTGACGTTTCGTATCAGTATGAAAAAATGTACGTAATACGTCCCCAGTTTTTCATTCCTATGATAACAGTTTTGAGAAACGCGGCGCTAAACTCGCTTTCCTACAAGCAGGAGCTTCAGCTTGTACGCAATCAGAATATAGACATAACTCATTTTGAAGAGAATATTGAGGCGTTTAAAACGGGCTTTGCAAGAAACTACGAGCTTGCAAGCAGACAGTTTAAAAGCGCAATTGAGGAGATAGACAAATCAATTGACCATCTCAATAAAATAAAGGATTATCTCACTAAGTCGGAAAACAATCTGCGCCTTGCAAATAACAAGGCTGACGATTTGTCAATTAAAAAGCTTACAAAGAATAATCCCACAATGACAAAAAGATTCGAGGAGTTAAAAAACAGCAATGAGCAGTAATAATTATGATGTAATAATAATCGGTGCAGGTCCCGGCGGTATCTTTTCCGCCTATGAGCTTGCAACTAAGAAGCCTACGCTTAAAATAGCGGTTTTTGAAGCGGGAAATGAGCTTGCAAAGCGCAAGTGTCCGATAGACGGCGACAAGGTTAAATCCTGCATAAACTGTAAGACCTGCGCAATTATGAGCGGTTTCGGCGGAGCGGGCGCTTTCTCTGACGGAAAGTATAATATTACAAACGATTTCGGCGGAACGCTTTACGAATATATAGGTAAGAAAAAGGCTACCGAGCTTATGGAATACGTTGACGAGATTAACGTAAGCCACGGCGGTGAAAACTGTAAGCTCTATTCAACGGCGGGCTCGGATATTAAAAAAATCTGTATACAAAATCAGCTTCACCTGCTTGACGCCTCGGTGCGCCACCTCGGAACAGACATAAACTACATCGTGCTTGAAAATATCTACAACGAGCTTAAGGATAAGGTTGAGTGGCATTTCAACACCCACATTGATTCCATTGAAAAGCTTGATGGCGGCTATAAGGTAGACTGCAAAAAGGGTGAATTCACCTGTAAGGACTGTATTGTTTCAGTAGGCCGCTCGGGCAGTAAGTGGATGGAGGGCGTGTGCGAAAGCCTCGGCATAAACACGCTTTCAAACCGTGTTGACCTCGGCGTTCGCGTTGAGCTTCCCGCCGTTATTTTCAGCCACCTTACAGACGAGCTTTACGAAAGCAAAATAGTTTACACAACTAAAAACTACGAGGACCATGTGCGCACCTTCTGTATGAACCCGAAGGGAATCGTTGTTAACGAAAACACAAACGGAATTGTAACCGTTAACGGTCATTCGTTTGAGGACCCCGAAAAGCAGACGGATAATACAAACTTTGCGCTTCTTGTTTCAAAGCATTTTACAGCTCCGTTTAAGGACAGTAACGGCTACGGCGAAAGCATTGCAAGGCTTTCAAATATGCTCGGCGGCGGCGTAATCGTTCAGCGCTTCGGCGATTTGATTTCAGGCAGAAGAAGCACTCCCAAGCGTATTGAGGAGGGACTCACTCAGCCGACTCTTGCAGCAACGCCCGGCGACCTTTCGCTCGTTCTTCCAAAGCGTATTCTTGACGGTATAATTGAAATGATTTACGCGCTTGATAAAATCGCTCCGGGAACGGCAAACCCCGACACGCTGCTTTACGGCGTTGAGGTTAAGTTCTACAATATGGAGGTTGAAATTGACAACAACCTTGAAACCGTTCATAAGGGACTTTACGTTATAGGCGACGGCTCGGGAATTACGCATTCGCTCTCACACGCTTCTGCGAGCGGCGTTTACGTTGCAAGACAGATATTAAACGAAAACTGATAAGGACTTTTTTATGAAACTTAAAGACGATATTGTACTTGGCAATATAGACGGAAATAATTTTGCAATAGCTACGGGCAAGCTTTCAAAAAAGCTCAGGGGCATAATAAACAATAACGAAACCGCGGCGTACATCTTTCAGCTTCTCAAAACGGAGCAGGATGAAAACTCAATTGTTAAGGCAATGTGTGAAAAATACGACGCTCCCGAGGACGTTATAAGACGCGACGTCAGGGAGGTTATTGAAAAAATTGAGAATTTAGGTATTCTGGAGTAAGCTATGATTATTACCCGAAACGCTGAAATAAATTATTTATTACAGCTTCTTTCGTGCTCGCTCAGCGGAGAGGACGCAGAAAAAAACAGCGCTGTTGATTTTGACAGACTTCTTAAGCTCGCCAAAAACCAGCAGGTGTATTCAGCTGTTCTTCCCGCGCTTGAAAAAACGGAGCAGCTAAGCGAAAAGCAGCTTGAAATGTGGAACAATTACCGCCTTTCCGAGCTGAAAAAAACTATAGCTGTAGACAGCGAGCGCGCTCTGATTTGCGACGAGCTTGACAGGGCTGAAATTAAATATATGTTCCTCAAGGGGCTTATTATAAGAAATTATTATCCAAAAACTGCAATGAGGCAGATGAGCGATAACGATATTCTCTACGACGAAAATAAGCGCGATGAGCTGTGTGAAATTATGAAAAAGCGCGGCTACTATGTCGGCGCGTCGGGCGGAATATCCGACGATTTCTACAAAAAACCGTACTGCACCTTTGAATTCCACAGAACGCTTTTCAATCCCGAGGAGGAGTTTTGTCCCGAATTCAACCCTTGGGAAAGAGCAACGCCCGAGGGCGAGGGCTCTTCAAGGTACGTTATGACAAAAGAGGATAATTTTGTCTACACTATGGGGCATATGTACAAGCACTATTACTGTATTGACGGCTGCGGAATACGCTTTGTGTGCGACATATATCTTCTTAAAAACAGCGGCGATGAGCTTGACTGGGATTATATAAACAAAACGCTTGAGGACTTCGGTATTCTTGAATTTTCAAACACCGTAACGGCGCTTGCAGACTCGGTTTTCAGCAAGGAGAAAATTCCTGCCGAGGCGCTTTCAAAGGAAGAAAAGGCGCTTCTTGACTTTCTTTTTGAGGGCGGCGTTTACGGAAAATCAAGCTACGATATTGACAGCGAGATTGAAAAATACGGCTCAAGGTCTAAGTTTTTAATCCACAGGGTTTTCCCCTCAAAAGAGGATATGAAAGCCGAATACAGAGTGCTTAACGAAAAGCCGTATCTGCTTCCCGCATACTACGGATACAGACTGATTGACAAGTATAAACACAACAGAAAATATATGAAGAGAGACCTTGACGCTCTCAAAAATAAAAAATGATACGGAGGATACCGTATTGGCGGTTAACAAGAAAAACATAAGAAACTTTTCCATAATTGCACATATTGACCACGGAAAATCTACCCTTGCAGACAGATTGCTTGAGCTTACAAGCTCGGTTGCACAGCGCGATATGCAGGAGCAGATTCTTGACGATATGGAGCTTGAAAGGGAAAGAGGAATTACGATAAAGGCGCACGCCGTAAAGCTTGATTATAAGGCGAGCGACGGGCAGGAGTATATCTTTAACCTCATTGACACCCCCGGTCACGTTGACTTTAACTATGAGGTTTCGCGCAGCCTTGCCGCGTGCGAGGGCGCAATTCTGATTGTGGACGCGTCACAGGGCGTAGAAGCTCAGACGCTTGCTAATACTTATCTTGCCCTTGACCACGACCTTGACATTCTTCCCGTAATAAACAAAATCGACCTCATCGCCGCAGAGCCCGACAGAGCCGCCGAGGAGGTTGAGGAGGTTATAGGAATTCCGTGTATGGACGCGCCGAGAATAAGCGCAAAAACGGGGCAGAACGTTGAAGAGGTTTTAGAGTACATTGTTAACGGAATAAGACCGCCTGAGGGCGACGATTCAAAGCCGCTCAAGGCGCTGATTTTTGACTCCGTTTACGATTCCTACAGAGGCGTAATAGTCTATGTAAGAATCAAGGAGGGCAAAATCAAGGCGGGCGACACAATGAAAATTATGTCTACGGGCGCAACGTTTAACGTTGTTGAGGTGGGCTATATGCGCGCAACCTCAATGGAAAAAACCGACGAGCTGACAGCGGGCGAGGTTGGCTATATTACAGGCTCAATCAAAACGCTCGGCGACGCTCACGTCGGCGACACTATTACAACAGTTCCGAACGAGGCAAAGGAGCCGCTCCCGGGCTACCGCAAGGTTAACCCAATGGTGTTCTGCGGAATTTACCCTGCAGACGGCGCAGATTACGAGGCGCTTCGCGACGCGCTTGAAAAGCTGCAGCTAAACGACGCTTCGCTCTCCTACGAGCCTGAAACGTCAAGCGCGCTTGGCTTCGGCTTCCGTTGCGGCTTTCTGGGGCTTCTTCACCTTGAGATTATACAGGAGAGGCTTGACAGAGAATACAACCTTGACCTTATTGCAACCGTACCGAGCGTTGTTTATAAAATCTATCTTACGGACGGAACTATGGTAGAGGTTGACAACCCTACAAACTACCCCGACCCCGCGTATATTGACTACAGTGAGGAACCTTTTGCAGACGCTCATATCTATGTACCAAGCGAGTATGTTGGAACGGTTATGGATATGTGTCAGGAAAAGCGCGGTATATTCAAAACTATGGATTATATCACGCCCGAAAGAGTAGACATTCACTACGAGCTTCCGCTTAATGAGATTATTTACGATTTCTTTGACGCGCTCAAGTCAAAAACAAGGGGCTACGCTTCGTTTGACTACGAGCTCAAGGAGTACAGACGCTCGGATTTAGTTAAGGTAGACGTTATGCTCAACGGCGACGTTATTGACGCGCTCTCGTTTATTATCCACAGGGAAAAGGCGTATCAGCGCGCAAGACGTATTGCCGAGCAGCTTAAAAAATATATACCCCGCCACCTCTTTGAAATTCCTATTCAGGTTGGTATCGGCGGAAAGATTATCGCAAGAGAAACCGTTAAGGCACTTCGTAAGGACGTGCTTGCAAAGTGCTACGGCGGCGACGTTACAAGAAAGAAAAAGCTCCTTGAAAAACAGAAGGAGGGCAAAAAGAGAATGCGCCAGTTCGGCTCGGTAGAGGTGCCGCAGGAGGCGTTCCTCGCCGTTCTCAAGCTCTCAAGCGACGATGACGATTAA
>CAMNAP010000072.1 GCA_946531445.1 uncultured Clostridia bacterium | reverse complement strand
ATAAAAGCCCCCTGCTGGGCAGGGAGCTTAATGTATAAATTATTGTTTATTCAGCTGTTTCTTCAACAACATCGTCCTTTTTTCTTGAAAGAATAACGTTTGTGATGATACCGAGAATAAGAGCGCAAGCGATTTCTGTAAGTGTAACTGCGCCAATCTTGAGTGTCATTCCGCCGATACCGCTGATAAGAATTACGGCAACTACAAAGAGATTCTTATTCTGGTCAAGGTCAACCTTCTGAATCATCTTAAGACCCGATACTGCGATAAAACCGTAAAGAGTGATACATACGCCGCCCATTACACATGCAGGAATTGTTGAAAGGAAAGTTACAAACGGACCGAAGAAAGAAATAACTATAGCCATTACTGCAGTAGTGAGTATAGTAACGATTGAAGCGTTTCCTGTAATTGCAACGCAACCTACAGACTCACCGTATGTTGTATTCGGACAACCTCCGAAAACAGCGCCTACAATTGAGCCAACTCCATCACCGAGAAGAGTTCTGTGAAGGCCGGGATCCTCAAGGAGTTCCTTATTAACAACTGATGAAAGGTTTTTATGGTCGGCAATATGCTCTGCAAATACAACGAAAGCAACGGGGATGTAAGCAACAGCAATAGTAGCAATGTACTTACCGTTAACAGCTGAAAGTCCCTTAGCTGCTTTAATAAATGTAAAATCGGGAATTGCAACAACCTTCATATTGCTGAATACACTGAAGTCAATGATTATAAGCTCAGGGTTATTTGTCTTAGTTCCGATTACAGTGAAGATAGCAGCTACAGCATAACCTGCAAGAATACCTATAATAAACGGAATAAGCTTAGCCATCTTTTTACCGAATACTGAGCAAATCATTACTACAAAAAGAGTGATTAACGCACAGATAAATCCAAGCCATCCGTGGAGACCCATTTCAAAGCCTGAACCATCATTTTCAGCAAACTTAAGAGCGTCGCCTACAGCATTTCCTGCAAGTGAAAGTCCAATGATAGAAACTGTCGGGCCGATAACAACTGCGGGCATAAGTTTGTCAATCCACTTAACGCCTGCAACCTTAACAATAATTGCTATAGCAACATATACAAGGCCTGCAAAAGCGGCGCCGATAATAATACCTGCATAACCGGCTTCAACAGATACAGCACCTGCGAAAGCGGCAAACATTGAGCCTAAGAATGCAAACGACGAGCCAAGAAATACAGGGCTTCTGAATTTTGTAAAGAGTAAGTAAACGATAGTTCCTACACCTGCGCCAAAGAGAGCGGCAGACTGTGACATTCCGTTACCGACAATTGACGGAACGGCGATGGTAGCTGCAAGAATTGCAAGCAGCTGCTGGAATGCAAAGATAATTAACTGGCCGAATTTCGGCTTATCTTTGATGTCATACGCGAGTTTCATTGTTTTTCCTCCAATAAATTAATTATTACATAAAAAACGGAGAACGGAGAATGGAAGCCTTAACTTCCATTCTCTATTCTCTCATTTATTTAGTACCGAATATTCTGTCGCCTGCGTCGCCGAGACCCGGAACAATATAACCGTTTTCGTTGAGATGGTCATCCATAGCTGCGCAATAAATGTCAACGTCGGGATGTGCCTCCTGCAGTGCCTGAAGTCCTTCAGGAGCTGCTATAATACACATAAAGATTATCTTCTTAGGATTACGAAGTTTAATCTGAGTAATAGCGTCAATTGCCGAGCCGCCCGTTGCGAGCATCGGGTCAACAACATAAACATATCTTCTTTCAATATCCTTAGGAAGCTTGCAGTAGTATTCAACAGGCTGAAGAGTCTCTTCATCTCTGTAAAGGCCGATATGACCGACACGTGCTGCAGGAACCATTTTAATACAGCCGTCAACCATTCCGAGACCAGCGCGAAGAATAGGAACAAAAGCGAGCTTACGGCCTGCAATCTGCTTACAGTCTGCGATACCGCAAGGTGTTTTAACCTTAATATCCTCTGTCGGAAGGTCACGTGTTGCTTCAAACATCATAAGCATTGCAATCTCGTCAATAAGTCCGCGAAAATCCATAGTTCTCGTCTTGACATTACGAAGAATGCTGAGCTTATGCTGAATAAGCGGATGGTCAAAAATTACGACTTTTCTCTCCATAATTTTTCTCCTTTAATGCTCAATGTTTTTATCTTTACAATAATATCAAAAGTTAAGGATTAACTCAATTAAATAATGGTTACAATCATAAATAAATAGTTACATTTATGTAATAAATTTAACGTCTGCACAATATATAGTGTACAGACGTTAAAATCACAATACTTTCTTAAGATACTGACCTGTATATGATTTTTTTACCTTTGCAACCTCTTCGGGTGTACCCTGTGCTACTATGGCACCGCCGCCCTTACCTCCTTCGGGACCGAGGTCAATTATGTGGTCGGCGAACTTGATGACGTCAAGGTTATGCTCAATTACAACAATAGTATTTCCGCTGTCAACAAGCATATTAAGAACGTCAAGAAGCTTTGATACGTCGGCAGTATGAAGCCCCGTAGTAGGCTCGTCAAGAATATAAATCGTTCTTCCTGTTGAGCGTTTTGAAAGCTCTGTTGCAAGCTTAACTCTCTGCGCCTCACCGCCCGAAAGAGTAGTTGCAGGCTGTCCGAGTTTTACGTAGCCGAGTCCAACGTCGGAGAGCGTCTGAAGCTTTCTTGCAATCTTAGGCTGAGTTTCAAAAAACTCAACTGCTTCATCAACGGTCATTTCAAGAACGTCGTATATACTCTTCCCCTTGAACTTAACCTCAAGAGTTTCTCTGTTATATCTTCTTCCGCCGCATACCTCGCACGGAACATAAACATCGGCTAAGAAGTGCATTTCAATTTTAACGATACCGTCACCCTGGCAGGCTTCACACCGTCCGCCCCTCACGTTGAACGAGAAGCGGTTAGGCTTATATCCCTTCTTCTTTGCGTCGCTTGTAGAAGCGTATAAATCACGTATATCGTTGAAAACGCCTGTATAGGTTGCAGGATTTGAACGCGGTGTTCTTCCTATAGGCGACTGGTCAATATTGATTACCTTGTCAAGAGCATCAAGCCCTTTCATAGAGGAGAATTTACCCGTGTGCTTCTTTGCACGGTTAAGCTTATTTGCAAGGTGTTTATAAAGAATTTCATTTACAAGCGAGCTCTTTCCCGAGCCTGAAACACCCGTGACAGCTACAAACTTTCCAAGCGGTATTTCAACGTCAAGCTTTTTCAGGTTATTCTCCTGAGCACCGTAAATTGTAAGCTTTTTGCCGTTACCCAAACGTCTTGAAGTCGGAACGGGTATGCTTCTTTTACCGCTTAGGTACTGCCCTGTAATGCTGTTTTCACAAGCCATAACCTCTTTTGGTGTGCCAGCCGCTACGAGTTCGCCGCCATGTACGCCTGCACCGGGGCCAATGTCAACAAGATAGTCCGCTGCAAGCATAGTTTCTTCATCGTGTTCAACAACAATCAGAGTATTACCTAAATCACGAAGGTGCTGCAGCGTGGCAAGAAGCTTGTCGTTATCCCTTTGGTGAAGTCCGATAGAAGGCTCGTCAAGAATATAGAGCACGCCCATAAGAGATGAGCCAATCTGAGTAGCAAGGCGTATTCTCTGCGCCTCGCCGCCCGAAAGCGTTCCGCTGTCTCTTGCAAGGGAAAGATAGTCAAGTCCGACTGAGTTAAGGAAATTGAGCCTTTCTTTAATCTCGCGTATTACAAGGTTACCTATGAGCATTTCCTTTTCCGTCAGCTCAAGGTTATCCATAAACTCAATTTCTTCATTAATTGACATCTTACAGAATTCATAAATATTCAGTCCGCCAACAGTTACTGCAAGCGGTTCAGGCTTCAGCCTTGCACCGCCGCACTCCTTACACTTACAGTCACGCATTACAGACTCAATTTCTGTTCTCGCCCAGTCTGACGAGGTTTCTCTGTATCTTCTTTTAAGGTTACCTACGACGCCCTCAAAATCGTTCAAATATGTTCCCGAGCCGTAAGACGTTACGCGCTTCATTTTAATCTTTTTTCCGCGCGTTCCGTTCATTACAACGTCAAGCGCTTCATCGCTGAGAAGTTCAACGGGCATATCAAGCGAGAAGTTATATTCCTTGCCAAGCGCTTCCATATACATTTTTGCAATTGAGCTTCCCTCGGCAACATTCCAACCACTTGCTTTTATAGCGCCCTGATTTATAGAAAGCTTTTTATCCGGAATAATCAAATCCTCGTCAATTTCCTTGTAAACGCCGAGTCCGTCGCACTGCTTACAGGCACCGAACGGATTGTTAAACGAGAACATACGCGGGCTCATTTCTTCCATAGCCGCTCCGTGCTCGGGACAGGCGTAATTGAGTGAGAAAAGCTCCTCTCCCTCGCCTACAAAATCAATTAAAACTACTCCGTCGCTGAGTCTTGTTGCGGTTTCAACAGAGTCGCTGAGGCGCGATTTTATATCTTCTTTAATTACAAGCCTGTCAACAACAACCTCTATATTGTGCTTTATATTCTTTTTTAGCTTAATGTCGTCGTTAATATCTCGTATTTCACCGTCGATACGTACACGGACAAAGCCCTGCTTCTGAATGTCTTCAAGTTCCTTTACAAATTCGCCCTTTTTTCCTCTCGCAATAGGCGCCATAACCTGAAGTTTTGTCCTTTCAGGGTACTGCATTATTTTATCAACAATCTGGTCAACTGTCTGTTGTGTTATTTCACGTCCGCATACGGGACAGTGCGGTATACCGATTCTCGCCCAGAGAAGCCTGAGATAATCGTAAATTTCCGTTACCGTTCCTACTGTTGAACGCGGGTTTTTGCTCGTTGTTTTCTGGTCAATTGAAATTGCGGGTGAAAGCCCCTCAATGTAGTCAACATCTGGCTTTTCCATCTGACCGAGAAACATTCTCGCATATGAGGAGAGGCTTTCAACGTAACGTCTCTGTCCCTCTGCGTAGATTGTATCAAAAGCAAGCGAGCTTTTTCCCGAGCCTGAAAGCCCGGTAAAAACAATAAGCTTGTCCCTCGGAATCTCAATATCAATATTCTTTAAATTATGCTCTCTTGCGCCTTTAACAACAATGTTTTTAATCATTACTTAATCCTCTGAAAGTTCTTTTATTTTATCTCTAATAAATGCCGCATGTTCAAATTCAAGCATTTTTGCCGCTTCCTTCATCTCACGCGTCAGCTTTTCAATCATAACTCTTCGCTCTTTAGCAGTCATTCTTCTTCCCGCCTTGTCAAGCGACTTTTTATCAGTGATTTCAATTATATCAAGAACATCCTTTTTAATAGTAGTCGGCTTGATTCCGTGCGCCTCATTGTAAGCCTCCTGAATTTCCCTTCTTCTCAATGTTTCGGTTATTGCTCTTTCCATTGAAGGAGTTACTGAATCAGCGTACATTATTACCTCGCCGTTTTCATTTCTCGCGGCACGTCCGATTGTCTGAACAAGCGAGGTTTCACTTCTAAGGAAGCCCTCCTTATCTGCGTCAAGAATTGCAACGAGCGAAACCTCGGGAATATCAAGCCCTTCACGAAGCAGATTGATTCCTACAAGAACATCAAAATTGCCGAGGCGTAAATCTCTTATTATTTCCATTCGCTCAATCGTGTCTATATCATGGTGCATATAACGCACCTTAATATCAAAGCCCTCAAGGTATGCAGTTAAATCCTCAGCCATCTTCTTTGTAAGCGTTGTTACAAGAACGCGCTCTTTTCTTTCAATTCTTAAATTGATTTCGCTTACAAGGTCGTCCATCTGGTCCTCGGTGGGCTTGACCGTAATAATCGGGTCAAGAAGTCCCGTAGGTCTTATTACCTGCTCAACAATCTGTGTTGACTTACTCTTTTCAAACTCAGCGGGCGTTGCCGACGTGAATATTACCTGATTGACCTTTGAATAGAACTCGTCAAAAGTCAGCGGTCTGTTATCATAAGCCGACGGCAGACGGAAGCCGAAATCAATAAGGCTCTTCTTTCTTGAACGGTCACCGCCGTACATTCCGTGCACCTGCGGAAGCATTACGTGGCTCTCGTCAACAAAAAGAAGAAAATCATCGGGAAAATAATCAAGAAGTGTAAATGGCGCAACTCCCGGTGCGCGTCCGCTCATAATTCTTGAATAGTTTTCTATGCCTTTACAAAAGCCTGTTTCCTGAAGCATTTCAAGGTCATTCATAGTGCGCTCTCTTATTCTCTGCGCTTCAAGAAGCTTTCCGTTTTCTTCAAAGTAAGCTACACGCTCAACCATCTCGTCGTAAATCTCATCCATAGCCTTTTTCAGCTTTTCCTGACTTACAACATAAAGCGAAGCAGGATAGATTGCCGCGTGACTGAGATAACCCTCAACCTTTCCTGTAAGCGGGTCAATTTCACTTATTCTGTCAATTTCATCGCCAAAGAATTCTACGCGTACCGCCTTTCCGCTGCTTCCTGCAGGGAAAATCTCTACGGTATCACCTCTTACTCTGAATTTATTTCTCACAAAATTAATGTCATTTCGCTCGTACTGAATTTCAACAAGCTTGTTAATCAGCTCGTCACGTTCCTTAGTCATTCCCTCTCTGAGCGAGATTACCATATTTTGATAATCAACGGGGTCACCTATTGAGTAAATACACGAAACAGAGGCAACAATAATGACGTCGCGTCGTTCTGAAAGCGCAGCCGTGGCGCTGTGGCGAAGCTTGTCTATCTCTTCATTAACTGCGCTGTCCTTTTCAATATAAGTATCTGTTGTCGGAACATAAGCCTCGGGCTGATAGTAATCATAATACGATACGAAATATTCAACAGCGTTTTCGGGGAAAAATTCCCTGAACTCACTGCAAAGCTGTGCCGCAAGAGTCTTGTTATGAGCAAGAACAAGCGTGGGACGGTTTACCTTTTCAATAATATTCGCCATTGTAAAGGTTTTGCCCGAGCCCGTAACACCCATAAGAGTCTGCTCCTTGTCGCCTCTTAAAACGCCTTTGCTTAGCGCTTCAATCGCCTGCGGCTGGTCTCCCGTCGGCTTAAATTTACTGACTAACTTAAACTTATCCATATTATGCCACCCAAAATATTTTTGCTATAAATGTGTATTCAGTATATTATACAACAACAAAATATAATTGTCAACAACAAATAGAACATTTGTTTTTGCAGTTTGACTTTTTAATTATTATAAACTATAATAGCCCTATGAAAAGTATCATCGTAAAAGAAAACGACAGCGGTCAGAGGCTTGATAAGTTTTTGCTTAAAACGTATGAGTCCCTGCCAAAGTCAATGATGTTCAAGCAAATCAGAAAAAAGAATATCAAGCTCAATAAAAAGCGCTGTACTCCCGAGCAGATTATAAACGAGGGCGACGTTATTGAGCTTTATTTAAGTGACGATTTACTGATTGAAAAAAAGAAGCATTACGATTTTCTCAAAGCGCCTACTGATTTGGATATAATCTACGAGGACGAAAATATCGCGCTTCTCAATAAAAAACAGGGTATGCTCTGCCACCCTGACGGCAAGGAGTATGTTAATACACTTGTATCCGCTTTCAAGCGTTATCTTTATGAGAAAAATGAATGGTCTCCCGAAGAGGAAAACTCCTTCACCCCTTCCCTTGCAAACAGAATAGACAGAAATACCGGCGGCATAGTTATAGGCGTAAAGAATTATCAGGCGCTCAAAATACTTAACGAAAAGATTAAAAATCGAGAGATTGACAAATACTATCTTACTGTAGCCGAGGGCAGAATGCCAAAGAAAAATGATATACTTAAAGGTTATTCCGTTAAAGACGAAAAAAGAAACATTGTTTCTGTAAGTGAAAAGGAATCGGACGGCGCAAAAAGGATAATAACCGAATATACGGTGCTTGATTATAAGGACGGCTACTCCCTGCTTGAAATAAAGCTTCATACGGGCAGAACCCACCAGATTAGGGCCCACCTTGCTTCAATAGGTCACCCGCTCGCAGGCGACGGAAAATACGGCAAAAAGCACGGCAGGTTTAAGCAGGAGCTTTACTCTTATAAAATCACATTCAGCTTTACCTCAGACGCAGGAATTCTTAATTATCTTAACGGTAAGGAATTTGAAATAACAAGCTGTCCTGTAAGGGAGCGTTTTTATGAAAAATAAGTTTATAAGAATAATTCAGCCGCTGTCGCTACTTGCGCTGTTTTTACTTGATATGTCGGCTTTATTGCTTTTGTATTTAATAATCAAGCGAATATTAAGCGGCGTGGATTTTTATTCTGTCTGTCTTATTATAATTGATATGACTGTGTTAATAACAGGCGCTGTTTCAACGCGTCAGCTTTTGAAATCGGGCGTAAAAATAAGCGAGGATAAAATAGAATTTACCGCTCTTGATAAGGATAATTTATACTCGTTTTCAAACATAAAAAAAGCCGAATACCACAGAGACAGTAAAGCCTCGTTCAGAAAAAGCTTTACAGACAGATATTCAAGCATTATCTTTTATCTTAAAGACGGAAGCGTTGCAACTGTTGAGCTCGGATTTACAACAAAACGCACGCTAAACAAAATTGCAAACGAAATAAATAAAAGAACAAGTAAATAGGCGAGGTGTGATAACGAAGGATAGGTTTTGACTTTGTCTTTTTGACTCTAAA
>CAMNAP010000071.1 GCA_946531445.1 uncultured Clostridia bacterium | reverse complement strand
TCGCCCCAGTTGGCGCCTACTATTGCTCGTACCATTTTGTTTAACTCCCAGTTTTTTGATTTTGTTTATTAATGATGGAACAATCTGATTCCTGTCATTGCCATTGCGATTCCGTACTTATCGCAGCACTCAATTACTTCCTTATCTCTTACTGAACCGCCCGGCTGCGCGATATACTTAACGCCGGATTTAACGGCTCTTTCAATGTTATCCTCAAACGGGAAGAACGCGTCAGAGCCGAGAGCAACCTTGTCCATCTTCTTGTGCCACTCCGCTTTTTCCTCAGCTGTAAACGGCTCAGGCTTAACGGTAAAGTATTTCTGCCATACGCCGTCCTTAAGAAGCTCCTCATAATCGTCAGAGATATAAAGGTCGATTGCGTTGTCAGCCTCGGTCTTTCTGATTCCGTCAATAAAGGGAAGAGAGAGAACCTTTTCATTTCTTCTGAGCCAGAGCATATCAGCCTTGCTGCCTGCCATTCTTGTACAGAGAATTCTGCTCTGCTGGCCTGCGCCAACGCCGAGAGTCTGACCGCCCTTAGCGTATACAACTGAATTTGACTGTGTATATTTGAGCGTAATCATTGAGATGAGAAGGTCGATTTTTGCAATCTCGGGAATGTCCTTTACCTTAGTTGGCATATCGTCAAAGAGGTCCATTGTGATTTTTGCGTTATTTCTCTTCTGCTCAAACTTGATTCCGAAAACCTGTTTTGTTTCGGTTTCTTCGGGAACAAAGTCCTTGTCAATTTTAATTACAAGATAGTTTCCGCGTCTCTTGCTTTTTAATATTTCAAGCGCCTCTTCGGTATAATCGGGAGCGATGATACCGTCTGAAACCTCTTTTTGAAGGAATTTTGCAACAGTAGCGTCGCAGGTGTCTGAAAGAGCGGCGAAATCACCGAAAGAGCTCTGTCTGTCACAGCTTCTTGCTCTTGCGTAAGCAACGCCGATAGGCGAAAGCTCTAAGCCTTCGGGTACCATACAAACCTTTTTGTCAACCTCGTCAAGCGGCTGTGAAACAGCGGCGCCTGCCGGTGAAACATGTTTAAATGAAGCGGCACTCGGGAGACCTGTTGCCTCTTTGAGTTCTTTTACAAGCTGCCATGCGTTGAACGCGTCAAGCAGATTGATATAGCCTGCGGCTCCGTTGAGAATCTCAAACGGAAGCTCCTTTCCGTCCATATGAATTCGTGCGGGGTTCTGATTTGGGTTACAACCGTATTTAAGCTTGTATTCCGTCATACTAATATCCTCCGTTATTTTAATACTTAAATATTTTACAATATTTCGTTGCTAAAAGCAATACGCCTTGATATAATAAATTTAAGAAAGCACACAAAGTTGGTGAGAAAATGAACGGAATTTTAGTGGTAAATGCATACCTCAGGGGCGAAAAGTTTGAAGTCCTTTACAACCACATTAAAAAAGCTGCCCAAAAAGCGGGCGTAATCCTTGAAATAAGAAACAACGAGGAAATGCAGTTTTTTGACGGAGAAGCGGACTTTGTTCTTTTCTGGGACAAGGATGTAAATCTTGCAAAGCGCCTTGAAAACAAAGGAATTCCTGTTTTTAACTCATCACAAGCCATTGCGCTTTGCGATGACAAGGCAAAAACTTATCTTACGCTTGAGGGTATTGTCCCGCAACCGCTTACCTACATTGCGCCGCTTTCGTATTCTGAAACCGATTATACCGGCTTTGTAAACGCCGCAACCGAAAATCTCGGCTTACCCGTAGTTTTCAAGGAGTGCTTCGGCTCGTTCGGTGAGCAGGTTTACCTCTGTAACAGTGTATCTGACGTGCTCTCTCACGTTAACGAAAAGCCGTTTTTACTTCAGCAGTACATTGAGGGCGGAAATGAGGATGTGCGCCTTGAAATAGTAGGGGACAAATGCGTCGCCGCAATGACGCGAAAAAATAAAAACGACTTTCGCTCAAACATAACTAACGGCGCCACAGCAGAGGAGTACACCCCGACACAAAGCGAAATCGAGCTCGCCGTTAAAGCGTGCAGGGCGCTCGGGCTTGATTTCGGCGGAGTGGACATACTTAATCATTCACTAATCTGCGAGGTAAATTCAAACGCACACATTATCAACCTTCTTAGCATAACGGGCAAGGACGCAGCAAAGGACATTTTTGACTACATAATAAAGAAGCTATGAAACCGATACTGATTTACACACCTGAGGAAGCAAGGCGAAACGCCTTTGCCGTTGAAAAAATTCAGCGTGAAACAGGGGCGGAGCTTGTTACTCCCGATTACGACGGCGACGCCGATTATGTTATTAACAGAACTAATGATTACAAAGTCGGCGAGCGCTTTGAAAAAAGAGGGATAAGAGTTTTTAATCCCTCTGAATTTTCGCGCCTTGCAAATGACAAACAGCTCTGTTACGACTATATGGAGAAAAACGCAGTTGAGATTATGCCTACAAGGTATAAGAGTGTTCCTTTTGTAAAAAAACCGAGGAATTCCCACGGCGGACAAGGCGTTATTATGTGTGAAAGCGAAAGCGAGTACGACAAAAACGCAGTGTGCCAGAAGCCTGCCTCCGATTTGGGAAAGGACCTGAGAGTATGGGTAATCGGCGGAGAGATAATTACTTCAATACTGCGCGAAAACAAAAACGATTTCCGCTCAAACTACAGTCTTGGCGGAGAGGCGACACCGTATATTCTCAGCGTTGAGGAAACAAGGCTTGTAAAAAAAATAATCTCCCTTGTAAAAGGAGATTACTACGGAATTGATTTTGTTTTCAACGGCGGTAAAATTGTGTTCAACGAGCTTGAGGATACCGTCGGCGCAAGAATGGTCTACGCAAAAACGGGGATTGACATACTCAGCCTCTACGCTCGGTACATTAAAAATCAGCTGAAAAGGAAATAACCCACGCAGCCGTAAACCGTTGCCACCATTACAAGAAGGTTGGCGACGGTGTTTGTTTTGCCCTTGAGCATTCTTACAATTATACCGAGCGCTGTAAAAATCAGCCCGCACCATGCAAGAATTATTTTGTCGGTATAATCTGACGTTGCGGGAAGCGCCGTTGCGTTAATAAAAGTAACGAGAGCTGAAAGCGCGCACGCAAGCCAGAAGAAAATAAGGTGTACTCTTTCGTCGCCCTTTGGCAAAAACAGAAAAGCTGAGGTAACAACAAAAGAAAACGCGATAACAACATATAAAATAAATAACGGTGATAAAGCCATAATTAACTCCTTACTTTACAATGTCGGCATAGCCGAGCGGTATAACCTTTTCAAGTGCTGTCGGGGAGCACTGAACCTGCCTTCCGATTTTACCTGCTGAGAAGGTTATTTTTTCAGCGTCCTTTGCGTTTGAATGAATAGTTGTTTTAAAAAACTTTTTCATACCTATCGGCGAACAGCCGCCGTGAATATACCCCGTAAGGGGAAGCAGCTCCTTTTGGGGAAGCATCTCAACGCTCTTTTCGCCGACTGCCTTTGCCGCTTTTTTGAGGTCGAGCTCACATACGGCGGGAACCATAAAAACATAGTGCTCACCCGATTTTCCCGTAGTTACAAGCGTTTTGTAAAGGTGTTCGGGCTCGGTGCCTATTCCCTCTGCAACCGCAAGAGCGTTGGTTGTCATATTGTCATATGAAAAATGCGTGTATGCGATTTTCTTTTGGTCAAGAACTCGCATAACATTTGTTTTATCTTCCTTTTTACCCATAATTATTTTTGTCTGACAGTTATTTCTCCGCTGCTCAGCTTTTTTATTTCTCCGCTTTTTGTTTTGACTGTGAGTGCGCAATTTTCGTCAATGCCGACGGCGAGCGCCTCGCACTCCTTTCCGTTTTCAAAAAAGACAATTTCTTTTCCTATAAGCATTGAGCGGTTTCGGTAGTAATCAATAAAGGCGGAGATGTCTGACTTACTCAGGCGAAGCAGGTTTTTTGTAATCTCGCCTGTCAGCGCCGAATGTGAAACTGCCGCCGAAAGACTACCCGCGTTTTCAAGCCCGTCGGGGAACTGACTTGTTGTAACATTGAGTCCTATTCCGATTATTACGGGAACGGAGCTGTTGCCGTCTATAACGCTTTCACAAAGAATTCCGCAAATCTTTTTTTCGTCTAGGAAAATATCGTTTACCCATTTGATTTCGGGCTTTTTATCTGTCAGCGCTTCAATCGCCATACACACGCTGACCGCAGCAGCGGCGGTCATTTTTACAAAATCCGTATTCTTATCTTCCTCAATGACAAGCGACATATAAATTCCCGTTTTGTCGGGGGAAAAGAAGCTTTTGCCCTGCCTGCCTCTTCCTGCTGTCTGCTGCCCGGCAACAACAAGAAACGGCGGCTTTTTGCCCTCTTTGAGCAGTCGCTTTGCCTGAGTGTTCGTTGAGTCAATGCTTTTATAATAAACGGTTTTAATGCCGCCGGGAGATTCGGCGGTTATTTTACTATCTTGTTCCATAATTCAGCTCAATTGAATTAACGGAGTTGTGGCTGTACGTCTTGTCAAAATTGATTCTTACAACGCTTAAATCTTCGCTTATTTTTGCGGTGTAAGAGATTTCGTATTCGTCCTTTTCACCCTTATTTATTGTTACCGAAAAATCGCCTTTTTTAGCGGGGTCTGCTGAAAACGTATAGCCTGCCGCGGCGGTAAGGGTTATCCCGGACTGGTCAATGTCAATAGACTTGACGTATTTAATGTCGGTTTCCTCTTTAGCAAAATCAACGGTATCGGTAAACACGCTCTTATCAAGCTTGAAGCTGTATTTTGCCCATTTGATGGTTCCGCTGTCTTTGGGAACGAATGAATTGTTTCTTGTAAAGGTCCATTTGTGCTTTGCAGTCTGTGTCGGGTCGCTTACTCTGAACTTTTTGTTTGCCTCAAAATACATAGACTTCGGGACAACTACAAGACGGTTGTCCTTTGTTATTGAAAGACCGAAGTAGATTTTGCCCAAATCCTGAATAACGTGCGTTTCGTCGTAGTTTGCTATACACTCTACCTCAGCCTGAATTTTGTCGCCGTCTATTTTGAAAATACCCTTGCTTTTAGTCCAGCCGAAGAGAGTCATATATTTTCCGTTGCCGTCCTGAAGCGCCTTTGCGTAGCCGATGTATGCGCCGTTTTCGGCGATGCCGGTATCCTTGTTATAAGTAATTGTAGCGCTCTTTTCGTCCATTACAAACTGCAGGATTTTTGAGCAGGATTTTAACTGGCTGAGTTCTTCCGTAACCTGACCGTCGAGTACCTCGCGCCAGGTGTCCTGAGAGATGAGAAGAACGTCGTAATCCTCGGTTTTGCCCTCCTTGGGATTTAAAACATAAAGCTCGTAAACGTACTCACCCGTCTCGCTGTCCTCACCGCTTACGGCGCGGATAATAAGCTCCTTTTCGCCGTCGTCGTCAAAATCGGCGTAATAGAACTTTGGCGGCTCGGAGTCTATAACCTTGCTCCAGTTGTCATAGGTGAACTCGTTTCCGTTGTGTTCAAGAATAACGCTTGAGCCGCTCTTGTAGAGCTTGAAGCCGTGTTTGTCATCGCTTCCGAGCAGAGTCCTCGCGGCGTATTTTTCAGTTGCGGGCGGCTTTGTAACCGTTGTTATAAAAGCCTCCTTTGATTCGCCGGGAAGCGTTCTGTCGTGCGTGTAATAATACGCGCCCGTAACAACGCCAACAGCAAGAATCAGCGCAAGTAAAATGCTGAGAAAATATTTCATTTATAGTTCCTCACTGAATTTGTCTTTATAGTTGAATTCATTTTTATTGCCGTCAATTATATGATAGCATTTGTTTGTTGCAAGAGAGAAAATAGGCTTATCGTTCTTAAGTGAATCGGAATAAACGTCTATTACCTCAACCTCGTTTTGGTCAATTTCCTCATAAAAACGGCTGACCTTTTCCTGCCGCGCGCAGTTTTTGCCGATAATCGCGCCCGTTTTGTAATTGTGTCGTGTACAAATCAGCCCCTCAAAGCCGATTCTCTTCTGTAGCTCCTCAAGAAGAAAATCAGGGCTTGCGCTTATAACGAGCGCCTCGCGCGGTCTGTCCTTAAACCACTGATAAACATCTTTTTCGTGCTTGTCCCAGAAGCGCTTAATCGCCCGTTCTCTCGGTATAAACGGCATAAAGTAAAAACAGATTTTTTTGAAAACATCCCACGGTAAAATATTCGCCACACAAAGCGCCGCAAAAACCCCTACAACGGGCGCAAAGGGAATGCACCACGGATACCTAAGCGCGCAGAAAAAAGCAAAGCGCGAGCCGGAATCGTAGGGAATCAGAGTTTTATCAAAATCGTAGATGTCAATCTGTTTCATATTATTTATACCTTTGATTCGTCAAAGGAAATTGTAATTGCCTTATCGCTTTTGAAATGAGTGAGCTTTACGCCCGCCGCGTTAAACATTTTTTTGCTCGCCTGAGTAGCGGGAGTGTCGGCGTATTTATCAGATATGTAAACAACCTCTTTTATGCCGCTTTGAATAATCGCTTTTGCGCACTCGTTACAGGGGAAGAGCGCAACAAATATTCTTGCGCCCCTTAAATCCTGACCGCCAGCATTGAGAATTGCGTTAAGCTCTGCGTGGCATACAAAGGGGTATTTTGTGTCGTTTGAGTTTTCGGCGCTTCTCTCCCACGGAAATTCATCGTCTGAACATCCGCGCGGAAAGCCGTTGTAGCCAACGGACATAATTTTGTTTTCGTCGCTTACAATACACGCGCCTACCTGAGTGCTCGGGTCCTTACTTCTCATTGAAGCGAGAAGCGAAACGCCCATAAAATATTCGTCCCAGGAAATATAGCCTTCGCGCTTTGGCATACTAACACCTCAATTCATTTATTATAATGCGCTTACAAATTCGTCAAGCTCGGGACATTCAATGTCCTCAACTCTGCCCGCGTCAACAAGCTTAGCGTTTTCGGGGTCAATCGGGAGCTTTGCAAGAACGGGAACATTAAGCTCTGCCGCGGTTTCATCTATTTGCGACTCGCCGAAAATGCTGTGCTTTTTACCGCAGTCGGGGCAGATGTAATAGCTCATATTTTCAACAAGGCCGAGAACGGGAACATTCATAAGTCCTGCCATATTATACGCCTTGTTTACAATCATTTTTACAAGGTCCTGCGGAGTTGAAACAATAACAATTCCGTCAACGGGAAGCGACTGAAATACGGTTAGCGCAACGTCGCCCGTTCCCGGAGGCATATCAACAAAAAGATAGTCAAGCTCGCCCCAGCAGACGTCTGACCAGAACTGCTGAATAACGCCGCTGATTACAGGACCGCGCCATACAACGGGAGCGTTGACGTCCTCAAGAAGAAGGTTAATGCTCATCATCTTTATTCCGCTTTCGGTTATTGTCGGAAGAAGGCCGTTGTCATTTTGAAGCGCCTTGCTTGTAATACCGAAGGACTTGGGAACAGACGGCCCCGTAACGTCGGCGTCAAGGATACCGACCTTAAGCCCTGCCTTGTGCGCCTTTGAAGCAAGCAGGCAGGTTACAAGGCTTTTACCAACGCCGCCCTTACCGGAAACAACGCCTATTACCTTTTTAATATTTGAAAACCGGTTCATCGGCTGCTGAAAGCTCTGCGGCTGAGTTCTGTCTGCGCAGTTGCTTGAGCAGCTTGAACAATCGTGTGTGCATTCGCTCATAGTTTTTCACCTCTTAAAAAATGTCGTACTGATTTTATCATATAGGATATAATATTTCAATAATTAAAATTTTTATTCATAATTCCTTATTAAAGAGATAACCCTGCCGAGAATGGCAAGCTCACCTACAATAATAGGAGCGTAATTGTCATTTTCAGGCTGAAGGCGGAAATGACCGTTTTCCTTATAAAAACGCTTAACGGTAGCCTCGTCCTCAATCAGCGCAACAACGATTTCACCGTTTTCAGCCGTCGGCGTCTGTTCAACAATAACAATATCGCCGTCAAGAATTCCCGCGTTAATCATGGAGTCGCCCTTGATTCTGAGCGCAAAAAGATTTCTTCCTCTCTGGTCAATAGGTACGGGAATGTAATCCTCAATGCTTTCAACCGCAAGAATAGGCATACCTGCTGTAACCGTTCCAACAAGCGGAACATGGGCGGGACGAATTCCGCCTTTGCAGATTCTGATTGTACGCTTTAGCTGAGAGTCTCTTTCAATATAACCCAGCTCTTCAAGCGCGTTGAGGTTGTACTGAACGGTGGAGGTTGACTTAAGTCCTACAGCCGCACCGATTTCGCGTACAGACGGAGCAAGACCTCTTTCGTCAATTATCTGTTTGATATAATCAAAGACCTTTTGCTGAGTTTTGGTTAACTTTTCCATAGCGCACTCCTTATTTTAAATATTTATACTATAGACTATAGTATCATAAACGGCAGGAAAAGTCAAACGAATGTGCTATTACAAATAAAAATGAATAAATCTTTTGCAAAGATTAAAAAAGTCTTGACAATTTACGGTTTATATATTATAATCTCACTTGCATTAAAAATGGCTTTATAGCTCAGTTGGCTAGAGCATTCGGTTCATACCCGGAGTGTCACTGGTTCGAATCCAGTTAAAGCCACCATCGGCCCGGTGGTCAAGTGGTCAAGACACCGCCCTTTCACGGCGGTAACACGGGTTCAAATCCCGTCCGGGTCACCAAACGGTATATATCCGAACCTTGTACTGATTAGTAAAGG
>CAMNAP010000070.1 GCA_946531445.1 uncultured Clostridia bacterium | reverse complement strand
TGGTCGGAGTGACAGGACTTGAACCTGCGACTCCTTGACCCCCAGTCAAGTGCGCTACCACCTGCGCTACACCCCGATGCATTTTTAATGCCTATATAATATAACACATTTAATTTTCATTTTCAATGATTATTTTTAAAAATCGCAAAAAAAATCGGGAGAAGCGTTCTCTCCCGATAATATTATAACAGAATTATGTTGTTCTTCTTGCACTCCTCGCGCATTTCGTCGGTCCAGATAGCGCACTGCACCTCGCCTATGTGGGCTTTCTGAAGCAGCAGCATACACAGCCTTGACTGACCGATACCGCCGCCGATTGTAAGGGGAAGGGTACCGTTTAAAATTCCCTTGTGGAACTTAAAGTTTTCTCTTTCAAGCATATCCTCCTCCTCAAGCTGGCGGTGGAGACTTTCAGCGTTTACTCTTATACCCATTGAGCTTATTTCAAACGCGCAGCCGAGTAGCTCATTCCAGAAAAGGATATCGCCGTTGAGCGCCCAGTCGTCATAGTCGGGGGCTCTGCCGTCGTGCTTCTTTCCGCTTTTTAACTTTGAGCCTATCTGCATTAGAAATACGGTTTTATGCTCTTTTGTGATTTTGTTTTCTCTCTCTTTAGGAGTTAGCTCGGGGTACATATCCTCAAGTTCCTGCGTTGTGATAAAGAAAACCTCTTTTTTCATATCAAACGAAACAACGGGGAACTTCTTTTTTACCTCTTCGTTTGTCAGGTAAATTGCGTCAACAATTTTCTGAACCGTCTCTTTGAGGTAGTCAAGGTTTCGTTCCTCTTCGGTTATAACCCTGCACCAGTCCCACTGGTCAACGAAAAGGGAGTGAAGGTTATCCGTGTCGTCATCGCGGCGGATAGCGTTCATATCGGTGTAAATACCCTCGTCAGGGCCGTAGCCGTAGCGGTAAAGCGCGCGTCTCTTCCACTTTGCGAGACTCTGAACAACCTCTGCTTCGCCGTCGATATTCATCATAGTAAAATGAACTTTTCTTTCAACGCCGTTAAGGTCGTCGTTTATTCCGCTTGCCTTTGTTACCATAAGCGGCGCGGTAACGCGGTCAAGGTTGAGCGCCTTTGCAAGCGCCGTCTGGAACGTGTCTTTAACTGTTTTTATTGCCTTTTGTGTTTCGCGCTGAGACAGTGCCGATTTATAGTTTGCGGGATAAATCATCATAGAACTGTCCTCCTTGGTGTTGTTATTTTATGCTTCCCACTGTTCTCGGGTAGAGAATTACGTCGCGGATGTTTGACATTCCCGTTACGTACATAATGATTCTCTCAAAGCCGAGTCCGAAGCCTGCGTGCGGTACAGAGCCGTATTTGCGAAGGTCAAGATAGAAATCGTAGCCCTCGGTGCTCATACCCTTTTCCTCCATAGCGGAAAGAAGCTTGTTGAGGTCTGCCTCTCTTTCGCTTCCTCCTATGATTTCACCAACGCCGGGAACGAGAAGGTCTGTTGCGGCAACGGTTTTTCCGTCGTCGTTTTGTTTCATATAGAAAGACTTGATTCCCTTTGGATAGTTGATGAGAAATACGGGCTTTTTGTAAATCTGCTCGGTAATATATCTCTCATGCTCGCTCTGAAGGTCGCAGCCCCACTCAACAGGGAATTCAAACTTAACGTCAGCCTTTTTGAGAAGCTCAATTGCGTCTGTGTAGTCAACTACGGCAAAATCGTTATTGATTACTGAGTTGAGCTTTTCGGTAAGTCCCTTTTCAAAGCGCTGTTCAAAGAACTTGAGCTCCTCGGGACACTTTTCCATATATTCCTTAATGATGTATTTAATCATTTCCTCTGCTATTTCAATAAGGTCGGGAAGCTCGCAGAAAGCAATTTCCGGCTCAATGTGCCAGAACTCTGCGGCGTGGCGCTGAGTGTTGCTGTTTTCAGCTCTGAACGATGGACCGAACGTGTATATTTTTCCGAGTCCCATTGCGGCAACCTCGCCCTCAAGCTGACCTGAAACGGAAAGTCCTGTCTTTTTGCCGAAGAAATCGTCTGCGTAATATTCCTCTTCGTTTTTATAATCCTTGCTGTAGCCGATTGTTGTAACCTGAAACATCTCGCCTGCACCCTCACAGTCTGAGCCAGTAATGAGCGGAGTGTTGATGTAAACATAACCTCTCTCCTGGAAGAAGCGGTGAATTGCAGCCGCAAGAACGGAGCGAACGCGGAATACTGCGTTAAAGGTGTTTGTTCTTACTCTGATGTGCGGCATTTCGCGAAGCGTTTCAAGCTTCTGAAATTTTTTCTGAAGCGGGTAATCGGCAGGGCATACGCCGAGAACGGTTATCTCTTTAGCGTTTATTTCGTTTGTGTTGTTTCTGTCGTTTTTAACTACCTCGCCTACTACCTTGAGCGAAGCGCCGAGCTTAGTTGCCTCGGGGTCAACGTCAATGTCGCTGTTTTTGTCAATAACAATCTGAAGATGATTGAGGCTTGTACCGTCGTTGAGGGCGAGAAACGCAACGTTCTTGCTGTCGCGCGCTGTTCTTACCCAGCCGCAAACGGTAATTTCCTTACCGAGAAATTCGTCTTTTTCAATTACGTCAATAATGTCTGTGTGCTTCATAGTGAAACCTCCTGAAAATAAAAATACAGCCAACTCCGTCCTTACTATAGGACGAGCGACTGTTACCCGTGGTGCCACCTATATTGCTCTTTCGAGCCTCTTTCGGCTTCATTTCAAAGCCTGCCGATATAACGTTCAGCCCACGGCGCACCTACTAAGAATAATCCTTTCAGCTTGCAGCTCTTAAGTGTTCTTCGTGCGGCTGTTACTGCGTGAATCCCACCGTCTCACGCTCTCTTAAAGCACATTTCCGCATTACTTTTCTTCGTCATAGCTTTTGCTTAGCACATATTATATACCCGTTGTTTACTGTTGTCAAGTGTATAAAAAATGTAAAAATAACTTTTTTTGTTTTATCTATTGACAAGAGTGGCGTTTAATGGTACACTATAGCACATAAAAGCTTTAAACCGTTAAACTTTAAAGCGGTAAAGCAAAAGGAGGAAGTTTTTATGGATATGGCGATTAAAATTATTATGCTTGTTCTCTTTTTCGGCGTAATGATAGGAGTCGGCTTTTATGCCAGAAAACACACAACTGACGTTAAGGGCTTTGTACTCGGCGGGCGCAGCGTTGGCCCGTGGCTTACTGCCTTCGCTTACGGAACGTCTTACTTTTCTGCTGTAATCTTTGTTGGTTATGCGGGCCAGTTCGGCTGGAAATTCGGTATTGCTTCAACCTGGATAGGTATAGGAAATGCTGTAATAGGTTCGCTTCTTGCGTGGGTAATTCTCGGCAGACGTACAAGAATTATGACTCAGCACCTTGACTCGGCAACTATGCCGCAGTTCTTCGGTCAGCGCTTTGACAGCAAGGGGCTCAAAATCGCCTCATCTGTTATAGTATTTATTTTCCTTATTCCTTATACCGCTTCGCTTTACAACGGTCTTTCAAGACTTTTCGGTATGGCGTTTAACATTGACTACTCGGTTTGTATCATTATTATGAGTATTCTTACTGCAATTTACGTAATTGCAGGCGGATATATGGCAACGGCGATTAACGATTTTATTCAGGGAATTATTATGCTTTTCGGAATAGTTCTTGTAATCGGCGCTGTGCTTAAGATTAACGGCGGCTTTACGGGCTCGCTTGACGGACTTGCAAAAATCGTTGACGAAAGCGTCTCTTCAACGCCCGGTATCTTTAATTCGTTCTTCGGCCCCGACCCGCTCGGACTTGCGTTCGTTGTAATTCTTACTTCTCTCGGCACGTGGGGGCTTCCTCAGATGGTGCAGAAGTTTTACGCAATCAAGAGCGAGAGCGATATTAAAAAAGGAACAATTATTTCCACTTTCTTTGCAATAGTTGTAGCAGGCGGCTGTTACTTCCTCGGCGGCTTCGGCAGACTCTTCTCAGACAAAATTGAGATTCTGCCAGACGGTACGCTTAAAGACGGCTTTGATTCAATAATTCCGACTATGCTCGGAAATCTTTCACCGCTTCTTATCGGACTTGTTGTAATCCTTGTTCTTTCGGCTTCTATGTCGACTCTTTCATCGCTTGTACTTGCTTCATCTTCAACGCTCACAATCGACCTTCTCAAAGACAACATTATTAAGAAAATGAGCGAGAAAAAGCAGGTTCTTTCAATGAGAATTCTTGTTGTATTCTTTATTGCAATCTCTGCTGTAATCGCGCTGTTCCAGTATAAAACAAAGGTTAACTTCATAGCTCAGCTTATGGGCGTTTCGTGGGGTGCGCTTGCAGGCGCGTTCCTCGCTCCGTTTATGTATTCGCTCTACTGGAAGAAAACAACAAAAGCGGCATGTTGGGTTTCTTTCATCTTCGGTGCGGGCATAATGACTCTTAACTTATTCTTCAGAGATTCATTCCCGACTATTTTACAGTCACCGATTAACTGCGGCGCATTCGCTATGATTGCAGGACTTGTAATCGTACCGATAGTAAGCCTTGTAACGCCGAAGCCCGATTCACAGCTTGTTGAGGAAACCTTTGCGTGCTACAACAGAAAACAGATTGTAACGGCAAAAGAATCACTCGGCGACGAGGTTGAAAACGAAGATTAATTTGAAAAATTCTCTGTCTTAATATATAATAAAAGCTGACGGCAGGTACGTCAGCTTTTATAGTGAGGTATAATTATGATTATTGACGCACACACCCACACGTTTCCCGAAAAAATTGCGGCGGGAGTAATTGAAAATCTGCAGGCGAAAGCTGAGTCAAAAGCCTATACAAAGGCAACGGACGCGGCGCTTTGCGACTCTATGAAGGCGGCGGGGATAGATTGCTCTGTTCTTCTTCCCGTTATGACTAATGAACGTCAGGTTGAAAAATTAAACGATATTGCGGTAAAGAAGAACGAAAGCTTTAATGAAACGGGGCTGTTTTCACTTGGCGGAATGCACCCCGATTATGAGAATTACGCCGCTGAGCTTAAGCGTCTTAAGGAGCAGGGGATAACCGGAATCAAGCTTCACCCTGCGTATCAGAGCGTTGACCTTGACGATATCCGTTTTATGAGAATAATTGAAAAGGCGGCGGAGCTTGACCTTGCCGTAGTTATTCACGCGGGGCTGGACATCGGAATTATGCACCACAATTTTTCAGACGTAAATATGATTTGTACGGTAATGAAAGAGATTAATCCGAATAAATTTGTTCTCGCTCACCTCGGCGGCTGGAAGGGCTGGGACGACGTTGAAAGCACGCTTGCGGGCGAAAATGTTTATATGGACACCGCCTTTGTGCTCGGGTGCTATGAGCCGCCCGAGGGTATGTTTGTTCCCGACGAAAAAAGGAAAATGCTCGGCGATGAGCAGTTTGTAAGAATAGTTAAAAAGCACGGCGCTGACAGAATCCTTTTTGCAACCGATTCTCCCTGGAGCGACCAGAAAGTCACGCTTGACAGAGTAAGGGCGCTTGGCTTTGAGGGCGAGGAGCTTGAAGCGATTCTCGGCGGTAACGCAAAGAGAGTTTTCTCTGTCCCCGAGAGGAATACAGATATTTAACAATATTGATAAAGAATTAACAATGGTGTCTTTTAATTATGTTACTTTTTAATGAATTAAAGCCCTTTCTATTGAAATTGTCTGAAAATTTGCTATAATTACAATGACAGACAAGAATTATTTGTCCGCGAATAGTTTTATAAAGGAGATTCAATATGGAAACTACTTTCACAAAGAATCCTACTCTCCTCAAGTGGCTTGATGAAAAAATTGATTTTCTTAAGCCTGCAGAGGTTGTATGGATTGACGGCTCTAAAGAACAGATTGACGCCCTCAAGGCTGAAGCTGTTAAAACAGGTGAAATGATTAAGCTTAACGAAGACCTTCTTCCCGACTGCTATCTTCACAGAACAGCTCCTAACGATGTTGCTCGTGTTGAGGCGCGCACACTTATCTGTACAACTAAGGAAGAGGACGCAGGCCCGACTAACCACTGGATGGACCCTGCTGAATGTCACAAGATGCTTGACGATATAGCTAAAGGCTCATACGAAGGAAGAACAATGTACATCATTCCTTATTCAATGGGTCCTGTTGGCTCTCAGTTCTCAAAAATCGGTATTGAGATTACTGACTCAATCTACGTTGTACTTAATATGAATATTATGACAAGAGTCGGCAAGGCTGTTCTTGACTGCCTCGGCGATTCAGACGACTGGGTACGCGGTATGCACTGTAAGTGTAACGTTGACCCCGAAAACAGATGGATTGTTCAGTTCCCTGAAGAGAACTCAATCGTATCGGTTAACTCTGCATACGGCGGAAACGTACTTCTCGGTAAAAAGTGCTTCGCTCTCCGTATCGCTTCTTACCTCGGTAAAAACGAGGGCTGGCAGGCTGAGCATATGCTTATCCTCGGTCTTACAAAGCCCGGCGAAGAAACAAAGTACATCTGCGCAGCATTCCCGTCAGCCTGCGGTAAAACAAACCTTGCTATGCTTATTCCTCCCGAGGGATATCTCAGAAAGGGCTATAAGATTGAGTGCGTAGGCGACGATATTTCGTGGATAAGAAAGGGCGCTGACGGAAGACTTTACGCTATCAACCCCGAGAATGGCTTCTTCGGCGTTGCTCCCGGTACTAATGAAAAGTCAAACCCGAACGCTCTTGCAGCTACAAAGAAGGGTACAATCTTTACTAATGTTTGCCACAACCTTGACAATAATACAGTATGGTGGGAGAAGCTTGACAAGAATCCTCCGACAAACTGCATTAACTGGAAGGGCGACAAGATTGAAGGCACAAGCGACGAGCCGCTTGCTCACCCGAACTCAAGATTTACTGCTCCTGCAGTTAACTGCCCCTGCCTTTCACCCGAATTTGAAAATCCGAACGGTGTTCCGATTTCTGCATTCGTATTCGGCGGCAGACGCGCTAAGCTCACTCCGCTTGTATACCAGTCAAAGAGCTGGAACAACGGTGTATTCGTTGGCTCAATTATGGGCTCTGAAACAACTGCTGCAGCTACAGGCGCAGTAGGTGTTGTAAGACGTGACCCGATGGCTATGCTCCCGTTCTGCGGCTACAATATGGGCGACTACTGGAAGCACTGGATTGAAATCGGCGAAGGTCTTGACCCTGAAAAGGCTCCCAAGATTTTCAACGTTAACTGGTTCCGCAAGGACGAAAACGATGACTTTATCTGGCCCGGATTTGGCGATAATCTTCGTGTACTTGACTGGATTATTGACCGTTGCGAAGGTAAGGTTGACGCTCAGGAGACACCTATCGGATATCTTCCTTATGCTAAGGATATCAACCTCGAAGGCCTTGATATGACTGAGGAAGAGCTTGACAAGATTCTTGACGTAGACAAGGACGCATGGGCTGAAGAATTCAAGGGTGTTGACGAACTTTACGCTAAGTTTGGCGACAGACTCCCGAAGGAGCTTGCCGACGAGCTTGCAGGCGTAAGAGCTGCTTTTGAATAATTCTTAATATTATTAACGGCAAGGCGAAGCTAAAGGCGAGGTGCGATAACGAAGGTTAGTCCAAAAATCGCATCTTTTCCGCCATAACCGCTTTAAAAAGTCCATTAGGGCGCCAGCCCAAATGGACTTTTATTCATTGTTCTGACAAAAAATCTGTTGATTTTGGATGCAACGCAGTTTTGACAAAGTATTTTTAGGCTATAAGGCAATAATAAAATCCGCTGCATACTCGCGTATTCAGCGGATTTTTTGTTGTTTTAGAGTCAAAAAGACAAAGTCAAAACCTATCCTTCGTTATCACACCTCGCCTGAGGCTTTGCCGTTTCTTTTTATATAGATTAACAAAAGTTTATAACTATTGAATTTTAATGCTTTATGTTGTATAATTATTTCATAAATTCAAAAAGGAGAGTATTTATGGGTAATAAACAAAAAAAGGGTAACGGTCTTAATTATAAACAGACCTTCCTTATCGGCTTCGGCTTTATGGGCTGTATGCTGATGTGGTCAGTTTACAATTCATATGTTCCCGTAATTTTCAGAGCTAAGCTTACAGAGCTTACAGACGGCGGTTCAAAGCTTCCCGCATTCCTTTCTGTTGCGCTTCTTGTAAACGCAATTATGACTATTGATAACGTTTTCGGCGTTATCTTCCAGCCGTATTTCGGAAAGAAGAGCGACGGCACCCGCACAAAGTGGGGAAAGAGAATGCCGTACATAATTTTATGTCTGCCAATCTGCGCTGTGTTCTTCAGCCTTATCCCCGTTGCAGCTACTGTTAAGGCAGGCGCGCTTTCAATCATCTTAATGATGACGGTTATTATTTTCTTCAACTTTACAATGTCAGTTTGGCGTTCACCCGTTGTTTCGCTTATGCCTGACTTTACACCGTCTCACCTTCAGAGTGACGCTAATGCGGTAATCAACATTATGGGCGGTATCGGTCAGATGATAGGCTTTGTTGTTGGTACTATCGCAACAACGCTCGTAGGTCTTTTAGGCTTCACGGCAATGAAAGAGGCGCTTCAGGCAAAGACTAATTCACTCGGCCAGATACTTGCAACTAATCCCGACGGAAGCGTTGCAGTTAAGTATTTAAACGGATTTGACCCGAATGCAAGCGCATATAAAGAGCACGTTGAAAACTTTATCGCTTCAGGTAAGGATAAGCTTTATCTTGTCAACGGAA
>CAMNAP010000069.1 GCA_946531445.1 uncultured Clostridia bacterium | reverse complement strand
ACAATGTATGCTAAGGCATTCGTTGTTGACAGCAACGGTAATGTAACATATTCAAACGTTGCTCAGTCTAACTAATTAAATATTGAAACTACTCATTCCCACGGGAAAGAGTTAGTATAGGAGGTACAATTATGAAGGAGCTTTACAAAAAGCCTGAAGTTGACCTTGAAGAATTTGAATCTGTTGACGTTTTAACAGCATCAACCGGAATCGACAAGGATTACGATGATTGGGACTAAGGTCAAAACTTCATAACAACCAAGGGAGGCACGGAGAAATCCGTGCCTCTTTTCTTTATGCAGATATAAAAAACGGCGTATGATGAAGTCATACGCCGTTTAGCTTTTTATTCGCTTTTTGTTTCGCTTTCCTGCTGAGCTTTAAGCTCTTTTGCTGTTTTGTTGTAGATATAATCAATCAGCATTTGTTTGTTTTTATCAATGTTTATTGCAATAACGCTTGCGCCGCCTTTGTTGGCGTATTCCCACGTTCCCTCAAACGGAACTCTTTCCTGGAACATTTCGCCGCTTACACAAATGCCCGCGAACGCCGCAATTCCTTTCAGCTGAGTTTTTGTTAAGTCTGTTTCAATGTACTCAGCGCCGGCGTTTGCCATTTTGTAAAGCCTGAAAGGATTTTTCTTTGCCTTGTTGAGAAGGGCTGTCATAACCGTTCTCTGCCTTTGAGTTCTGTTAAAGTCGGTATCAATTTTTCTTATTCTGCAGTAAGCAAGCGCCTGTTTACCCGTTAAGGTGTGAGTTCCCGATTTAAGCTTTACCTTGCCGTAACGGCCGCGGTGTGAATTAACCTCTTTTGCTTCCTTCTTCGTTACCGTTATGTCTACGCCGCCGACGGAGTCAACAAGCGATTTGAACATTTCAAAGTTTGTAACAATATAGCCGTCAACCTTAACGCCGAAGTTGTATTCAATTGCGTCAACAACGCCGCTGTAGCCGTCCTTACCCGTTGAGGCGTTTAGCCTTTGCTCGTGACCGAGCGACGGGACGTAAACCCATGTGTCTCTTAAAAATGAGGTCATTTTTATACAGTGGTGCTTTGTATCAAGGGAAATGAGCATCATTGTATCCGGGCGGCTTGTTTCCTTCTTTTGATTCTTTCTTGCGTCTACACCGAGAAGAAGAATGTTTTTAACCGACGGGCTGCTTTGGAGCTGAGCGGCTGAAACGTATGTGTTTTCTTTCTTTTCGTCGTAATTCATCTTTGCAAGCACGACCTCAACCATACCCGTAAGAATCAGAATTATTGCAAGAATTATTGCAACGGCGGCAACCTTTTTCTTCTTTTTGCTGCTCTGCTTTTTCTTTGCATTTGATTCCTGCTTTTTCTGCGCCCGCTGAGCCGCGCGCATTTTTGCGTATTCCTCGCGCTCGCGCTGTTCGCGTAGCTCGTCGGGTGACGCGTAGCTTTGTGCACGGTTATTAGTGTAGTCCTGATATCGCGGTTGATTGTCAAGCACTTCTGCGCCGGAGGCGTGCATCGGAATAAACTCATCGTCTGGAGTGACGTTTTTGTAATAATTCTCGTCGTCGGGTACGCTTCTGTCCCGATAGTCGTTATCTATTCGCTTTTTAGGGTTAAAGCCTTCGTTATCAAATCTTGGCATAATATCACCTTTGTAAATTTTAGTGCAGGTAGATTTTACTACATATAGAAGATTATTTCAACTTTTATTTTATTAATTATTGATTTTGTAATATTTTTCGTATATTATATTAGTGCGAGTTACCGAGACGGTTGCGTATATCTTTGATATATGAGGAAAGTCCGAGCAGCACAGAGCAGGATGACGGCTAACGGCCGCCGAGGGTGACCTTAGGGAAAGTGCAACAGAAATATACCGCCGATTTTCGGTAAGGGTGGAAAGGCGAGGTAAGAGCTCACCGAGCAGACGGAGACGCCTGCTGCCATGTAAACCCCATCCGCTGCAACGCCGACAGAGGAGATGTTTGCTCGACACATAACCTCGAAGGGCGGCTTGAGCGTATTGGCAACAATACGTCGAGATAGATAACCGTCCACGACAGAACTCGGCTTATTGGTGACTCGCAATTTTGATAATTCAGAGGTGACAGCATGCTTGTTAATATGAAGAATTTACTCGCCGATGCCGAGAAGGGTAACTACGCCGTAGGCTCGTTTTCGGTTGCTAATATGGAGATGGTGCTCGGTGTAATCAGAGCGGCTGAAGAGCTCAGAGCGCCGATTATTCTTCAGATTGCCGAGGTGCGCCTCAAACAGTCGCCTCTTAACATAATCGGTCCGCTTATGGTTGCAGCCGCAAAGGGTGCGAGCGTTCCTGTTGCCGTTCATTTTGACCACGGAAAAACTATGGAGAGAATAAGCGAGGCGCTTGAAATCGGCTTTACGTCGGTTATGTTTGACGGCTCACATCTCCCGCTTGATGAAAATATTGAAATGACCTTAAAGGTTATTGAAAAGGCGAAGCAGTACGGCGCGGCTGTTGAGGCTGAAATCGGCTGTGTGGGCGGCAGCGAGGACGGAAGCGAGGATATAGCAATTAACTGCACCCGTCCCGAGGATGCGCTCAGATTTGAAAAGGAGACGGGCGTTGACGCGCTGGCTGTTGCAATAGGTAATGCTCACGGAAACTATAAAAGCACGCCAAAGCTCAGATTTGACATTCTTGAAGAGGTTGAGGCGTTAACCGAAACTCCGCTTGTTCTTCACGGAGGAACAGGCATTACGCCCGACGACTTTGTAAGATGCTCAAAGACGGGAATTAAAAAAATAAATATTGCAACGGCGACCTTTGACAAGGTTGAAAACAACGTCAGAAAATGCTATAATGAAAACAGGATAAACGGCTACTACGACCTTCAGGAAGCTGAGGTTGAGGGCGCTTATCAGAACGCAAAGACACACATATTGATTTTCGGTACAGATAATAAAGCATAAAGGAGTAAAACATGCAGAACTATGTTACATTTGATATGACAAAGCCGATTGACTTTATTCCGATTGGACGAATTGCAATTGACTTTAACCCGACAGATATGTATATGCCGCTTTCAAAAAGCTCCAATTTCAACAAATACGTTGGCGGCTCACCCGCTAACATTGCCGTAGGTCTTGCAAGACTCGGCTGTAAGGTTGGTTTTCAGGGCTGTGTAAGTAACGACCAGTTCGGCGACTTTGTTGTTGACTATTTCAACAACGAGGGAATTGACACATCGCATATTACAAGAGCTAAGAACGGCGAAAATATCGGTCTTACATTTACTGAAATTCTCTCTAAAACAGAATCGTCAATTCTTATGTACCGTGAAAACGTTGCGGATTTCTGTATGGCTCCCGAGGACATTGACGAGGAATACATTGCCTCTGCAAAGGCTATTGTTGTAAGCGGAACGGCGCTTGCTCAGAGCCCGTCAAGAGAGGCTTGCCTCAAAGCAGTTATGCTTGCAAAAAAGAATAACACAAGAGTAATCTTTGACATAGACTACAGAGCGTATACCTGGAAGAGCAAAGATGAAATTGCCGTATACTACAGCCTTTTAGCGCAGAATGCCGACGTAATTATGGGCTCGCGCGAGGAATTTGACCTTACCGAAGGCATTATCGGAATCAGGGAAAGCGACCCCGAATCCGCTAAATACTGGCAGTCCTTCGGTGCTGCAATCTGTGTTATCAAGCACGGCAAAAAGGGCTCAACCGCCTACACAAACGACGGCAATTTCTACGACATCAAGCCCTTCCCCGCAGTTCTTCTCAAGGGCTTCGGCGGCGGCGACGGCTACGGCTCAGCCTTTCTCTATTCGCTTCTTCAAGGCAAAGACATCATTGACTGTCTTGAATTCGGCTCTGCCTCCGCTTCAATTCTTATCGCCGCTCACTCCTGCTCAGACGCTATGCCTACAGCTCAGCAGGTTGAGGAGTATATCAAAAAATGCAAGGATGAGTACGGCGAAATGGTGGCACGCGTTTAAAGCACGTCTTTTCCCGCCATACTTCGTTTACGGCAAAATATCACTCGGTCACATACCGAATGTATGCTCCCGTCGATGATATTTCGCCTAAGCCTTGTCTGACGAAAAAATCCGTAGCTTTAAAAGAAACAGGCTTTCCCGCCATACTTCGTTTACGGCAAAATATCACTTGGTCACATACCGAATGTATGCTCCCGTCGATGATATTTCGCCTAAGCCTTGTCTGACGAAAAAATCCGTAGCTTTAAAAGGAACACGCTTTCCGCCATACTTCGTTTACGGCAAAATATCACTCGGTCACACGCCTTTTTATTGACAATATAATTTATATTTTGTTTATTGATTTTGCCGGTACAATATGGTAAAATACTAAATTGTATAAGGGAGTAATTCCGCGCAAACCCTTACATAGCGCGAACTAAGTCAACAAGCATGCCGCAAGGCTGGTTTAGTTTTAAAGAATGAGACTTGTACATAGTTTATGCTATGTACAGGTCTTTTTATTTAAAGGAGTAAAGATATGAAAGAATACCTTAGAGATTATACAGAGGTTTTAAAAGAGAATAATACCTCTGAGCAGGGACTTTCAGCCGCAGAAGCTCAGGCAAGGCTTGAGAAAAACGGCAAGAACAAGCTTGCAGAGGGTAAAAAGGATTCGCTTATTAAACGCTTTTTATCTCAGCTTGCTGACCCGATGATTATTATTCTTATAGTTGCGGCTGTAATCAGTGCGGTTACGGCTACCTTCGGAGGCGAAGGCGAGGGCTATGCAGACGTAGTAATCATTATGGTTGTTGTAATTATTAACGCAGTTCTCGGCGTATATCAGGAGGCTAAGGCTGAAAAGGCGATTGAGGCGCTGCAGGAAATTGCCGCCGCAACGTCAAAGGTTATACGCGACGGTAAGCTTATCGATGTTAGAAGCGAGGACCTTGTAATCGGCGATATCGTAGTTATTGAGGCGGGCGACAGCATTCCCGCAGACTGCCGTATTATTGAAAACGCTTCGCTTAAAATTGAAGAGGCGGCGCTTACGGGCGAATCCGTTCCCGTTAACAAAACTGTTGATATTATTGACACAGAGGGCTCAGACGACGTTCCGCTTGGCGACAGAAAGAATATGTGTTACATGGGCTCAAACGTTGTTTACGGACGCGGCAAGGCTGTTGTTGTTGCAACGGGTATGGACACCGAAATGGGCAAAATTGCCGACGCGCTTGCTCAGGCAGAGGACGAACAGACTCCGCTTCAGATTAAGCTTAATCAGCTTTCAAAGATACTTTCAATTTTAGTTTTAGGTATCTGCGTATTCATTTTCGCATTTGACATTGTAAGAACAATTGCTGTCGGCGAAAAGGTTGGCTTTGACAATGCGCTCGGCTTCTTTATGGTTGCCGTTTCGCTTGCTGTTGCGGCTATTCCCGAGGGACTTGCGGCTGTTGTTACAATCGTTCTTTCAATCGGCGTTACAAAGATGAGTAAGAGAAACGCGGTTATCCGTAAGCTTACGGCGGTTGAAACTCTCGGCTGTACGCAGATTATCTGTTCTGATAAAACGGGTACGCTTACACAGAATAAGATGACCGTAGTTGAGTACAAGGGAGATGATGAAAAGCTTCTCGCAACGGCTATGGCGCTCTGCTGTGACGCGGAGCTTCAGGAGGACGGCAGTGTTAAGGGCGAGCCTACAGAGGCGGCGCTTGTTGCATATGCCGATACTCTCGGTCTTAAAAAATATGAGCTTGAGGAAAAATTCCCGAGAGTCGGCGAGGCTCCGTTTGATTCGGGCCGTAAGATGATGTCTACCATTCATCAGACAGAAAACGGCTTTGTTCAGTACACAAAGGGCGCTCCCGATGTTGTGCTTTCACTCTGTACAACTGCGCTTGTTGACGGTAAAAAGGTACCGATGACAGACGAGCTTAAGGCACAGATTGCTTCTCAAAATAAGGAAATGGCTGACAAAGCGCTTCGTGTTCTCTGTGCTTCAATGAGAACATACGCCGTTCAGCCGTCAAACGAACCTGAAGAGCTTGAGCGCGAGCTTTGCTACGTCGGTCTTACGGGTATGATTGACCCCGTTCGTCCCGAGGTTGTTGACGCGATTAAAGAATGCGCAACTGCAGGAATTCGTCCGATTATGATTACGGGCGACCACAAGGACACGGCGGTTGCTATTGCCAAATCGCTTGGTATAATTGAGGACGAATCGCATGCAATTACAGGCGCTGAGCTCAACAAAATCAGCGACGAGGAGCTTGATAAGAGAATTGAGGAATTCTCGGTTTACGCACGCGTTCAGCCCGAACACAAGGTTAGAATTGTTCAGGCTTGGAAGAAGAAGGGCAAGATTACCGCTATGACGGGCGACGGAGTTAACGACGCGCCGTCAATCAAGAACGCTGACATCGGCGTAGGTATGGGCATTACAGGTACTGACGTTACAAAGAACGTTGCCGATATGGTGCTTGCAGACGATAACTTTGCTACAATCGTTTCCGCTGTTGAAGAGGGAAGAAAGATTTACGACAATATCCGTGCGTCAATTCAGTTCCTTCTTTCAAGCAACCTTTCCGAGGTTCTTACAATATTCATTGCAACGGTTTTAGGCTTTACGCTGTTTGAACCCGTTCATCTTCTCTGGATAAATCTTATTACAGACTGCTTCCCCGCGCTTGCGCTCGGCATGGAAAAGGGCGACCCTGACATTATGCGCCGCGCGCCGCGTGACAGCAAGGACGGTATTTTTGCAAACGGTATGGGCATTGACTGCGCTTGGCAGGGCGTAATGGTTACCGTGCTTACGCTTGCGGCTTATATTGCAGGTATTGTAATGGGTGCTAAGGACCACGGCGTTACGATTAATTCATTTATGGGTATTTTTGCAATTAACGACGGAATCGTTCACCAGAACGGTATGACTATGGCGTTCCTTACGCTTTCAATGTGTGAAATCTTCCATTCGTTCAATATGCGCTCTCGCCGTAAGTCTATAGCTCAGATGGGTAGCCTTAACTGGTATCTCATCGGCGCAATGGTGCTTTCGCTTGTTCTTTCAACGGTTGTTATTTACATCCCGTTCCTGAGAGACGCGTTTGACTTTGCAGAGATTACGTCAACCGAATACTTCACCTCGCTTGGCATTGCTTTCCTTGTAATTCCGATTGTTGAGATTATAAAGGCAATTCAGAGAGCAGTAGAAAAGAAGAAATAAATCAAAAAAGGAGAGTTGCTACTCTCCTTTTTGTTTACTTTAATATTGATTTATGGTATTATTTCAGTATGGATATTAAGAAGAACGACGATATAAAGCTTAATATTGAGGCAATGACGAGCGAGGGAAGCGCTGTGGGGCATTATAACGGGATAGCCGTTTTTGTTCGCGGGGCTGTTCCGGGGGATATAATTATTGCGCACATAATTAAAACCTCAAAGCGCTACTGCATAGGAATTATCAAGGACATAATTACCTGTTCGCCGTCAAGAATCAAAAGCGACTGCCCCGTATCCGACAAATGCGGCGGCTGTTCCTTCCGCAATATGACTTATGCTGAGGAGCTTAAATACAAGCGCGGCAGAGTTAAGGACGCGATTGAGAGAATAGGACACCTGAACGTTCCCGTTAATGACGTAGTCGGCGCAGAAAAAATTGACGGCTACCGAAATAAGGGACAGTTTCCTGTTTCAATCAGCGACGGCGAGCTGTACGCGGGCTTTTATGCCTACAAGAGCCACAGAATCATCCCTGTGAACGGCTGTAAGCTTCAAAATGAGAGTTTTGAAGCTTGTCTGAACTCGTTTGCAAATTGGGTAAAAAGGGCGAATATAAGCTCCTACGACGAGAAAACAGGCAAGGGACTTTTAAGGCATATCTACCTGAGAGGCACATCGACGGGTGAGGTAATGGCGTGCGCCGTTATCAATGGCGACTCACTTCCGCAAAAGGAAATGCTCATTGAGGAGCTCAGAAAAAACAGCTTTGTTAAAAGTATTTGTGTAAACATAAACAAAAAGCAGAGCAATGTTATTCTCGGCGACGTCACCGAAACGCTGTGGGGAAGCGATGTTATTTGCGATAGGCTGCTCGGACTCAGGTTTGAGCTTTCGCCTAATTCGTTTTATCAGGTAAATCATGACCAGTGTGAAAAGCTGTATTCACTCGCAAGGGAATACGCGTCCCTTACGGGACAGGAAACGGTTGTTGACTTATATTGCGGCGCTGGTACGATTGGGCTTACAATGGCAGACGGCGCTAAAAAGATTTTCGGAATAGAGATAGTTCCCCAGGCGATTGAAAATGCAAAGAGAAACGCAGAAATAAACAAAATCAGAAACGCAGAATTCTTCTGCGGCGACGCTTTTGAAGGCGCAAAGGAGCTTGAAAGACGGGGAATAACACCCGACGTTGTTATTCTTGACCCGCCGCGAAAGGGCTGTCAGAAGGAGCTGTTTGACGTTATTGAAAGAATGGCGCCGAAGAGAATTGTTTACGTTTCGTGCGACAGCTCAACGCTTGCACGCGACCTTGAAATACTTGCTTCAAAGGGCTACAAAACGAAAGAGGTTACTCCCGTTGATATGTTCCCGAGAACGCCGCACGTTGAAGCGGTAGCAAGGATAATAAAAGAATAAAAAAACAGCCTGGTTGAGTCAGGCTGTTTTATTTACGTGGGTTCTCACCCCACCTCAAAAAAACACCCAAAAGGGTGTTTTTGTTTGGCGGAGACGGTGGGGCGTCAAAACAATCTTCGTGATTAAAGCAAAACGCAAGC
>CAMNAP010000068.1 GCA_946531445.1 uncultured Clostridia bacterium | reverse complement strand
GTAATAAGTCTTTATTAATTATATGTCCAATCCACATATTGCTACAAAATAACATTAAGTGTTGAAAACAATAAATAGATGTGATATTCTAAAATAAAGGAGTAATTTTATGAAAAAGATAATAATTATTTTATCTGTAGTATTGGCAATTGTTATAATTGTTCCATATAAAGCCGTACACATATTCGACGGCGGTTCAAGAGGCTACGGTTCAGTAGCTTACACATTTGTCAAATATCATAGAATCGCCGAACAGGATGAAAACGAAAATGATACAGAATATGAGGTTGGATGGGGAATTGAGATTTTTGACCAACTGGTTTATAAAAACACACATATAATTCACGAACAGTAAATAATAGAAGCAGGGTTTCCTGCTTCTATTTTGTCATAAGATAATAGATTAATCCGTAAATCACGCTTGTTGCGGTGCCGTAGACTATTACGGGACCGGCAATAGAGAACATCTGCGCGGCGGTGCCGAGGACGTAGCCCTCGTGCTGATATTCAAGCGCGGGTGCAACAACGGAATTTGCAAAGCCCGAAATCGGCACAATACAGCCCGCTCCCGCGTGGCGCGCAATCCTGTCGTAAACGCCGATTCCCGTAAGTATCGCCGTAATGACAATAATTACAGACGGTGTGAGCAGCTTCCACTCCTTTTCACCCAGCCCAAGACTTATAAACAGCTCGTTTAAAAGCTGAGCGAAAACACATATCCCGCCGCCGAAAACAAACGCCTTAACGCAGTTCATAATTATGGGCGAATTCGGGCTCGCCTTGTCAGTCATTTTTGAGTATTCATCCTTTGAAATAGCCATATTATCCCCCGCTCTATTTATCCTTTGCCTTAGTCACAAGCGCAACTACGAGTCCCGAAAGCACAGCAACCGTAACTCCGCCCGCCATAGCGCTCAGCGGTCCTGTCAGAACGCCTATGAGACCGTCTTTGTCTATCGCCTCGCGCGTGCCCTTTGCAAGCGCGTTACCGAAGCCCGTAAGCGGAAGCGTAGCCCCGGCTCCCGCAAAGTCTACTATTTTTCCGTAAAAGCCTATTGCTCCCAATATAACGCCGATACAGACGAAGCTTACAAGAATTCTTGCAGGAGTCAGCTTTGTAACATCAATAAGAAGCTGACCGATAACGCAGATTATTCCTCCGACAGCAAAAGCCTTAATACACATTAAAAGCATAAAAAAATCACCTGCAAATATCTTACACATTTGCAGGTGATTTATTCATTTTATTTTATCTTCTCTTCCAAACGTTAGGAGTAAGAAGCATAAGGAACGGGAACAGCTCAAGTCTTCCTGCAAGCATATCAAAGATAAATACAACCTTTGAAAGCGGTGAGAAGAAGCTGAAGCTTTCAGACGGGCCCGAAAGACTCATACCGGGTCCGATATTATTAATTGTTGCAAGCACTGCCGCAAAGTTTGTTGTGAAGTCATACCCCTCAATTGAAACTATAAGCAGCGATATAATAAATACTACCGAAAAAGCGAAGAAGTAAATGCTTGTTGAACGGACTATGCTTTTATCAAGCGAGTTGCCGTCCATCTTAAGCTTTTTGACGCTCTTGGGGTGAAGGTAAGAGTGAATTTCAGCAACAAACGCCTTGCCGAGAATAATCCAACGCGAAATCTTTGTTCCGCCGCCTGTACTTCCCGAACACGCGCCGATAAGCATCATAAGGAAGAATATCGTTTTTGAGAGCGTCGGGAATGCATCATAGTCTATTGTTGTAAATCCGGTAGACGTTGTAAGCGAAGCAACCTGAAAAGCGGCTGTTCTTATGTTGTCAGAAGCTGACGAGAAAAGGTGAACTGTATTAAAAGCAACTATTGCCGTTCCGCCGAGAATCATTGCTATATACATTTTAACCTCTTCAATCGCGTTCGCCTTTCTGAACTGACGAAGAAGAATGAAGTAATAGAGGTTAAAGTTGACGCCAAACAGTACCATAAATACCGTTACCACCCATTGAACATAAGGCGTATATGACGCGAGAGAATCTGCCCTTACGCCGAAACCGCCCGTACCCGCAGTACCTACAGCGGTACAGAAAGCGTCAAATATAGGCATTCTTCCCGCAACAAGAAAGATAAATTCAAGCAAGGTAAAAACTATGTATATTATATACAGCAGGCGCGCTGTCTCTTTCATTTTGGGAACTAATTTTCCAACCGACGGACCGGGGCTTTCAGCTCTCATAAGGTTAATGTTTGAGCCGCCCGAAAGCGGAACAACCGCCATAATGAAAACGAGTACGCCCATACCGCCTATCCAGTGAGTAAGGCTTCGCCACATAAGTGACGCGTGAGACATCGCCTCAACGTTGTCAAGTATCGTTGAACCCGTTGTTGAAAAGCCCGAGGCTGTTTCAAACAGCGCGTCAACAAAGCTCGGAATTTCGCCCGTAATTATAAACGGAATACAGCCGAAAACCGAAAGAACTATCCACGAAAGCGCAGTTGCAACACAACCCTCTTTCAAATAAAAAACTGTGGTTTTCGGTTTTTTAATAGCAAGCAGCCCGCCGCAAATCATACATATTGAGGCGGTTATAACATATGCTATTCCCTCGCTTTCGTGATAGATAAGCGCGGCTATAGGAGGCGCAAGTAAAAGAAGCGCCTCCAGAATTAAAACATATCCGATAATTTTACGAATGATTGGTAAATTCATAATTATTAATTAGTCCAGTATTTCGCTTATATTTACAAATCCCGTATGCGTAGTAACTATCATAACGGTGTCGCCCGGAAGAATTTCGTCCTGACCTGACGGGATAATGATTTTTCCGTGTCTGTTAATAAATGCAATAAGAACGTCGTCTCTTAAATCAAGATTCATAAGCGGAATGTTTGTAAGATTCTTGTACGACTGTTCAATGTTGAACTCAATCGCTTCAACTCTCTGCTCAAACATATATGAAAGCGTTTCAATATTGCTTGAACGTGAAGCGCTCTTCGCTCTTACATAGGCAATTATTGCCTCTGCGGTAATATATCGCGGATATATTACTGAGCCGAGGTCAAGCTGATTTATTACGTCGTCAAAGGTTATTCGGTTTATCTTTGTAATAACCTTTGCGTCCTTCTTTGAAACACGTCTTGCGTGAAGAGTTAAAAGGATATTTTCCTCATCGCTTCCCGTAAGCGGAACGAACGATTCAACCGTTTCAATTCCCTCTTCAATAAGTAAATCCTCGTCAGTCGCGTCACCGTTTATGATAATAGCTTTCGGGAGCAGTTCGCCGAGTCTTTCACATCTTGCGCTGTCTTTTTCAATTATCTTAACATCAATGCCTACGTGCGTAAGCTGTCTTGCAAGATAATAAGCCGACGTACCGCCGCCTGCAATAAGCGTATTCTTTACCTGGTGAGTTTTTGAGCCGATGGTCTTAAAGAAATTTCTCGCCATTCTGCGCGTTGCAACAAACGAGAGAAGGTCGCCCTCCTGTATGGTAAAATCGCCCTTGGGTATATAAATTTTACCGTGTCTTTCAATTGCGCAGATAAGCACGCCCTCCGTCTTTGAGCCAATTTCGCGAAGGCTCATACCGTCAAGCAGGCTTCCCTTTTTAACCTTAAACTTGATATGCTCTGCCTGACCGTGAGCAAAGGTGTCAACCTCAAGCGCCGTAGGTAGACAAAGTATACGGGACATCTCTCTTGACGCCTCAAGCTCAGGGTTAATAATCATTGCAAGGCCGAGCTTTTCGCGAAGATAACCAATTTCAACCGAATAGTCAGGGTCGCGTACTCTCGCAATAGCCGCGCAGTCGCCGACTCTCTTTGCAACAGTACAGCAAAGAAGGTTAAGCTCGTCTGATTCCGTTACTGCAATAATAAGATTTGCATCTTTTATTCCCGCATCAATCTGAATGCCGAACGAAGCGCCGTTGCCGACGATTCCCATAATATCGTATAAATCGCAAAGCTCCGAAACTCTTTTGGCGTCCTTGTCAATAATTGTTATATCGTGGCCCTCCTGCGTAAGCTGTTCAACAAGCGTTGCGCCGACTCTTCCGCAGCCTACAATAATAATGCTCAGGCCTTTTGCATTTTTCTTTTGACCAAACATAAATGCTCCTCGTTTTTTCTAATGCTATAGAATAATATATCATTAAGATTTATAAAATTCAAGAGTTATTATTCATAAAAGCCAATCTCTTTAAAAATCGGAACGCCTCTTGACTGACGAACTATAAGAAGTGCAGAATCATAACTGCCCTTAACCCTGATAATCTTTCTCATACCTATAACTGTTCCCGAATAAGCTTTCCTGTATTTTCCGTTTGGTTTCATAAGGAAAATGTCAAAACGTTCAACCCGCTGACCTTTGGTAATATCTTCCCGCAGGATAATATATTTAAGCTTCTTTGTTGAATCAAAGTGAAACTCTGTATAGCCGTCAGTTTCAGGATTCAGCTGCCCGTAATTCTGAGAGAGAACGGGAGAGGCGTATATACTGTTTATCATTGTACCAAGCTTTTTAAGACTCGCTTTATCCTTTCTGCTTATAACGCCATTTTTATCGGGTGGAACATTGAGCAGAAGAAAGCTGTTGTTACCAACGGAATCGAGGTAAATTCCAAACAGCTTTTTTGCTTTTTTTACCTTTCCGCCGCCCGGAAAAAACCATCCGTTGCGTATTGAAACGTCAACCTCAGCGGGATACCATTTTAGATATTCGTGCTTGGCGAGAAGCTCTCTTGAGCCGAGGTCCTCGTCTGACGACTTCGGCATAGCCGCAACGCTTTTATTCTCTTCACTCTGTGAGTTTTTTTCAATTGTTTCGGCAACGGTAAGATATTCGGGAACAACGCAGTATTCGCTTTTTCTCGCCTTGCCCTCTTCGTTTCCTACCCAGCGTATATCGGGACCGCAAATTGCTATATTAGCGTTTGGCTGAAGCGTTCTTACAACTCGATAATACCTGTCCCAATCATAGTGAAACGCCTTTGCTCCCGCGCCCTTTGCACCGTCAAACCAAACTTCAAAAATATCGCCGTATTTTGTAAGAAGCTCAGTAAGCTGACGGCAGAAGAAATCGTTATACTGTTCGGTGCCGTAGCTCTCCTCGTGCATATCCCACGGTGAAAGGTAAACGCCAAAATCAAGCCCCTGCGCTTTGCACGCCTCTTTAACCGCCCATACAACATCCTGATTAAGCTCGGTATTCATAACGTTGAAATCCGTTGTGCCCGTCGCCCATAAGCAAAAACCGTCATGGTGCTTGCAGGTCAGTATAACGCCCGTTGCTCCCGAAGCCTTAATCGTTTTTATCCACTGCTTCGGCTTAAACTTTGTAATGTCGAAATCCTCAAGCGTTTCTGCGGCATTTCCCCACTCTCTGCCCGTTGCGGTATTCATACCGTAATGGATGAAGCAGTAAAACGGCTTGTCCGCCTTTTCAGCCTGAGCGTTGGTTGGAAGAACGTTCAGATACCTTTCAACCTGCTCATCAAAAAGCGGTACTCCGTTGTTGTTGGTTGTCCAGTTTTCCTCAAGTCTCAGTTTCATAGACTTTTCCTCATCAAGCTTTATTTATCAAATGTTTTTGTTGAAAAATTCTTTTTAGGCTGTTCAATTCGTTTTCCGTTTTTTCCGTTGTTGTTATGACGGAGAAAATCGTCTCTGTCATTTAAGTTCCATACAAGCTTTGAATTGAAGTACCAGAGCTTTTCCTTAAGGCTTTTCTTAAAAGTAAACTCTCTGTTGTTTTCAATTCTGTCGTGAAGCGGAGTGAGAAGCTTTGATACGGGCTTTTCAATCTCGCTCGCAGCAATAATTACTATATCGCTGTCATTCGGAAGGTCGGTTGTTTTGTCAATATATTTTATCCAGAAATACAGACCTTTTGCAAACTGCACCTCGCCCTTCCAGTTGAGACAGTGTGTAAATTCCCAGCCGAGCTTTCCGTCTTTTATATACGCCGTCTCGCCGAAATCGTATAAATCCCAGCGCGCAAGCGCGTCATATGCGTTGTTAACATAATCGTCGCCTCCGAAGTTTGTACACAGAAGTGCAAGGCACTTTCCGTTTCTGACCTCAAGCGTCTGTCCGTCAGCAATCATCTCTTTTCCGCTGAGCTTAAAGTTAATACCGCTTACGTTAATTTCATCTTTTCTGAGAGTCTCGGGTATGTAGTCGCACTCGCCGTTAGTCTCAATTTCAATCGGATTACATACGGACTTTCTTGCGCTTACTTCGCTCTTCTTAAGTGTAAAGGCAAATGACTTTACTTCGTACGGTTTGAAATCGCATACTATTTTTCCGTCCTCAACAACGGCTTCACCACGGTATTCCTCGCTTGCCCATACCTCGCAGGCGCTTTCAATACCTTCGCCAAGCGTAAAGGCATATCCCTTTACATTCTCGCCATTACCCTCATTAAAGCGTACAACAAATTCATCACTGTCGCTGTGGTGTTTTTTCTTGATACAGCGAACGATTACGCTGCTGTCGCTTCCGCCGCCGAACGAGTAACTGCCCGACAGCTCACCCTTGTGCTTTTTCATACTCATACCCACAAGCGGAGTTGTAAACAGCTTTGCCTGAAGCTGAGTACCGCTTAGTTTCTCGCCCTTGTGAGAACAAATTGCGTATGAGTAAATATTAAGTCCTAAATCCATCATTGACTGCATTGAGTCAATTCTGTAATTCTTTTTCGGCGTGTGAAGAACTGTAAGACGAAGCGTAGAATCGTCGTACTTATCCCATCCGTACTTACATTCGCTGATAACGGAAACACCGAATTCGCCGCTCTTGTCGGTTATGTCAGCCCACTTCTGAGCAGGTACTTCAAAGAGCTTTTCGCTCATATTATCTCTTTTTATTACGCCGAGTCCGAGGTCAAACGAAGCCTTTTCGTTTTCGGCTGTAAACGAGAATCTGTTTTTGGCAAGCGTTCTCATACTCTGCCACTCAATCTCGTTATATACCTCAACGTAGTCGCTTCCCTCGGTAAGACAAACGTAGCTCTTGAAGGTGCTCTTTCCGTCCTGCTGAATAACTTCAAAGCAGCCTCGCGCAGGACCTCTTTCAACTATTTTAAACGAAACGAGCTTCGGAATTCTGTCAGGTTCCTTGTCAGCCTCTTTGTAATTCATTTCCCACGCAGGCCAGTCCTTGGAGCCTGTGTAGTTGAACAGACCGAGAACTATCGGCTTTTTAAGAAGCTCTCTGTCGCCGTCCTCCTTGTCAATAATTGAAGAGATGTTTCCCGCTCTGTTGAGGGTTACAATATATTTCTGATTTTCAACTGCGGTGTCGTCAATCTTTATACTTGATTTAACCTTTGACGGGTGCTTGCTTCCCCTTATGTCAAAGACGCTGAGTCCGAGCGCTTCAACCTCTGCAACAAAGAGAATCTCTTTTACGCCGTCCTTCTCGCTTAAAATCTGTGCGGGAACCTCATTTGAGCAGCTGTCAAATACTCTGACGTGTTTATCATTAATTCCTTCAACCTCAACAATTACGGGGCTTTTTCTGCCGTACTCAAGCGAGTTTGCTACCATTACGGGAGTACCTGCGCAAAAGCCGCTGTCAAGAAGCTGAGTCATAGGAGCGAGCGAAGCCTCAATTTCACCCTCAAGCTGATTTATACTCATTGCGTAATCGTTCCAGCTTCTTCTGTATGCGCGCTGAACTGACGTACCGGGGATGTCGTCGTGGAACTGATGAGCAATCGCCCTCTTCCAGCATTTTTCAATTATTTCCTCGTTGTAATCCGACGCGCCGAAATAGGAGCTCATAACACCGAAGCGCTCAGCCATATCGGCAAGCTCCTGACACTTCGCGTTCCAGCGCTTACCTATTGCGCGCGAGGTGTAACCGCCTACGCCGTGATTCTGCATAATAAGCTCGTTATTCCACTCAGGCAGTTTGTCCTTAACCTCCTGAGGCAGCTGTTCGTCTATATCTCTGTATATGCGGTCAGCCGAAGCCGCTACTATTTCAATATCACTCTCGTCATTTTTCTTGATTTCATCGTCAACATATTTAACGGTTGCCTCCTCGGGAGAGCCGCCTCTGTCGCCGATACCGTGGAACATATACGTCCAGTCAAGGCCGTATTTTTCGTTTTCCTTTAGCTTATTTGTTACAAAGTCCCAGTTGCGAAGATTATTAAAAGTAAAGTTATAAGAATGCGGGTTGCAGGAAGCATAAATATAGTTTCCGTCAACGCCGTACCATTTACCAATATCAAACGGTATTCCGTAAGCGCTTCCCCACGCGAGCTTCTGAGTAGTAAATCCCTTGAGGTGCGCATGGTGTGCTATACTCGGAAGCGCCCATCCGAAGCCGAAGCAGTCAGGCAGAAAAATATCGCATGAGCGTTTACCAAACTTCTCATCGAAATATGAATTACCGATTAAAATATTTCTGAAAAGGGCTTCGGGTGACGGACAGTTAACATCGCCGTTTTCAAAGGCTGAGCCGGTAACGTTCCAGCGCCCGTCAGCTATATACCCCTTAAGCTCCTCAAAAAGCTCGGGATAGTATTCCTCCATAAGCTCATATCTGTAAGAGCCTTCAAAGGAAAATACATAGCTCGGGTACTTCTTCAAAAGCGCAAAGTTTTCAACAAGTGTATTATAAATATACTTGCTTACTGTGGTTTCAAAGTCCCAAGACCAGATTGTGTCAAGGTGCGAAGTTGCAACTGTATAGATTTTCTTTTTCATAACATATTCCCCGCTATAGTTTTATTCAATAACTATTATATAGTGATTTAATACTTTAATCAATAAAAAAATGCAGGGATTGGGGCGCTCGTCATAAGGAAGGTTAGGTTTTGGCTTTGTCCTTTTGCCCCTAA
>CAMNAP010000067.1 GCA_946531445.1 uncultured Clostridia bacterium | reverse complement strand
CCCGCAAGAACAGAGAATACCGACTCAAGGCTCATTATAAGCGAGGCGACAGTCGGGTTAACGTCCTTCTGCCCTATAATCTGAAGCGTGTACGCAACGCCTGAACTCATTATTCCCGTGTACAAAATTGAAATCAGCGCCTTGCCGCTAAACGCAACCGTAAGGGCTGGGAGCAGCTCCCCGAACGAGCCGTGTAGCTCAATAAAAAACATAGGAACAAGCCCGAATACCGACGAAACAAAAAACTGAATACAGCTCATTCTCACGCCGTTTGCGCCCCTGTTTATGAAGTGGTCTATTGTCAGTATATGCATTGCAAAAACAAGTGAGCAGCACAAAACGAGGATGTCGCTCTTTTGCATTGTAAGGCTCTCGTTTATACATAAAAGATACAGCCCGACAACCGTAACTAAAACCGCAATCCAGACATTAATTCCGCATTTTTTCTTAAGAAACAGCCCGAGAACCGGAACAAGAATTATGTAGCACGCTGTAAGAAAGCCTGCCTTTCCCGCCGCAGTGCCGAGATACATTCCTACCTGCTGAAAAATTGAAGCCGTACCAAGACATATTCCGCAGGCGATACCGCCCTTTAAATTCAGAATTCGGTCCTCTTTTGTTTTCGGCTTCGTGTCGGCGGAAATTCCCGCTCTGTCAAGAAGTCCTATAACGGGAATAAGAACAACACCGCCTATTATGTATCTCAGAAAAATAAAGGTATAAGGACCCGTCGCGTTGCCGCCCTCGCGCTGAGCAACAAATGCAACGCCCCATATAAGCGCCGTAAAAACAAGTATGAGCGAGTTTCTTAAGCTCATATTTTTTGCCATATTTCCTCCTATAAAACAAGCGGGCAAAGCCCGCTGTAGTTTTACTTGTTTGCTTCCTTAACCTTGAGGTAATCCTGAATCTGTCTTAAAACAACGTCGCTGTCGATTCCGTGAACCATACAAGCCTCCTCAAGGCTTTCGCCTATAGAAGCGGGACAGCCTACACAGTGCATACCCGACTGCATAAGAATTGTTGCAATACCTCTGTCGTAATTAAGCATTTCGCCCATTGTAGTATTTTTTGTGATTTCCATATATAAAGCCTCCTTAATTCATATCTATCCGCTATGTTATCACATTAATTATTTTATGTCAATAAGATATTTTTATTATATTGCCGTTGAAATGTTATTAAAAAAATGCTACAATGTAATTTAAGATTTGCGGTAAATGAAGGAGATAAAAAATGTATAAAATCGGATTTGATAACGATAAGTATAAATCAATGCAATCTGAGCGTATCCGCGAAAGAATTAACGAGTTCGGCGGCAAGCTTTACCTTGAATTCGGCGGTAAGCTTTTTGACGATTACCACGCTTCCCGCGTGCTTCCGGGCTTTCAGCCTGACAGTAAGCTTCAGATGCTCCTCAAGCTCAAGGACGAGGCTGAGGTTGTAATTGTAATATCCGCTCAGGATATTGAAAAGGCAAAGCTCAGGGGCGACCTCGGCATAACCTATGACGACGACGTTGTCCGTCTTATCGGCGAATTTACGGGTATCGGCCTTATGGTAGGAAGCGTAGTGCTTACAAAGTATGCCCCAAGCGCAAAGGTAGAGGCGTTTGAGACGCGCCTTAAAAAAATGGGCTTTAAGGTTTACCACCACTATGTAATAAACGGCTATCCTTCAAATATTTCAAAAATCGTCTCCGACGAGGGCTACGGCAAAAACGATTATATTGAAACAACAAGAAAGCTTGTTGTCGTAACCGCACCGGGTCCGGGAAGCGGAAAAATGGCAACCTGCCTTTCACAGCTTTATCACGAGCATAAAAGGGGAATCAAGGCGGGCTATGCAAAGTTTGAAACCTTCCCTATATGGAACATTCCGCTTAAGCACCCCGTAAACATCGCCTATGAGGCTGCAACTGCAGACCTTAACGACGTTAATATGATTGACCCGTGGCACCTTGACGCCTACGGCGTAACAACCGTAAACTACAACCGCGACGTTGAAATTTTCCCCGTTCTTAAAGCTATATTTGATAAGATTTACGGACAGTGTCCCTATAAGTCGCCAACCGATATGGGTGTTAATATGGCGGGCAACTGTATTATAGACGATGAAGCCTGCCGTGAAGCTTCAAAGCAGGAGATTATCCGCCGCTATCTTGACGCAAAAATCGCCGCCGCTAAAGATGACAGAAGAAGCGATGAATTTTACGAAATTGAGCTTCTTATGAATCAGGCGGGAATCAGCGAGGAGGACAGAAAAACTGTCGGCGCCGCAAGACTCCGCGCTGAAGAGACAAACGGTCCCGCCGCCGCTGTTGAGCTTGCAGACGGAACTGTTCTTACGGGTAAAACGTCCGAGCTCCTCGGCTGCTGTTCCTCATCTCTTCTCAATGCGCTCAAGTACCTTGCGGGTATTGACGACGAAATAATACTTATTAATCCCGAGGTTATCAAGCCGGTACAAAAGCTTAAGCTCGGCTATCTCGGAAGTAAAAACCCGCGCCTTCATACGGACGAAACACTTCTTGCGCTTTCAATTTCGGCTGTTACAGACGAAAACGCCGCAAAGGCAATGGCTCAGCTTAAAAATCTTAAGAACTGCGAAATGCATTCAACCGTAATGCTCTCAAACGTTGATACGTCGGTGCTTAAGAAAATCGGTATCCGCATAACCTGCGACGCAAAAAGTCAATAATTTTCGTTAACAGATTCGTTATAAATTACGAATCTGTTAATTTTTGGTTAAATCCACAGTCACGCGACAAAATTCTATTGAACTTTCTATTACTTAATGTTATATTTGTTTTAGAAAAGCCGAAAAGTGTGTGACATTTCTTAGCCTTTCGCAACTTATTTATTGAAGCCTTACGGCTTACTGAATGTTAGGAGAAACAAAAATGAAAAAGCTATTCAAAAAAGCGCTTGCAGTTTTTCTTTCGGTTTTAATGGCCGCGTCCTTTACTGCATTTCCGCTTACAGCTTCGGCTGCTCAGTCAAAAAAGGAAAGTAAAAAAATTGAATACGCTGAGGGCGAGGTTATCGCCGTTTTAAACGAGGGCGTAAAAAAGAATTATCTCCTTGCGGGTACTTCAAGCTACGGCAAGGGAATAAAGCTCAAAGCCTCTCATTCCTTCAGCGGCAAGAAGAGCGAACAGCTTAACGTCGCTGTGCTTAAGTCGGGTACTCTTTCAACAAAAGAGATTATCAAAAAGCTTAAGTCAAACCCGGGCGTAAAGTACGCTTTCCCAAACTATAAAAGATATGCAACTGCTATTACCTCTGATGAGTACAGCAAGTACCAGTGGGCGCTTGACAACACAGGTCAGAACGGCGGTAAGGTTAACAGCGACCTTAACGCAGAGGCGCTCTGGGATATGGCAAAGAAATCCGATAAGGAACAGATTGTAGCAATAGCTGATACAGGTATTGATTTTGACAATCCCGAGTTTGAGGACCTTATCTGGACTAACACCTACGGAACAAAGCTTGTAGGTAAGCACGGCTACGATTTTTCAGGCACAAATGAGGACGGCGTTCCGCGTGACGGTAACGGCCACGGAACTCACTGCGCAGGTATTATTGCCGCCGCCGCAAATAACGGCAAGGGTATCTCGGGTATCAACCAGAGCAACGTTAAAATTATGCCTCTTAAGTGGCTTGACGACGAGGGCGGCGGATATGACGAGGACGTACTCGCTGCTTACGATTATATTAGCAGAGCAATGGACCTCGGCGCAAACGTAACGGCAATCAACAACTCCTGGGGCGGCGAAGGCGATTATTCCGAGCAGATGCTCTTTGACGAGGTGTTTGACAGACTCGGCGAAAAGGGCGCCGTTTCCGTTATCGCCGCAGGTAACGAAAGCGCCGACCTTTCAGAGCACACCTATGAATCCTTCTTCGGTATGGAGGAAGGCGTTTATACCATTCCCGCCTGCTCAGAAAGCAGATACGCTTTAACCGTTGCTGCTACAAACGAAAAGGACGAGCTTGCCGACTTCTCAAACTATTCACCGGAATATGTTGACGTTGCAGCTCCGGGCGTTGATATTCTTTCAACTGTTTCGTATTACTGCTACAATCCGTCAATCTATTCTGATGAGAAAAATGCAGAAATTACGGATAAATTCCAGGATTTCAACTCCTCCTTCAGCGAGGGCGATTTCGGTTATCCTACAGTAGTTAAGCCGTCAGAGGAAATGGACGGCTCGGATAATCTTGAAATTACTCTTGCCGATTCCAACTTCGGCACTACAGACGGAAAATGTCTTGCAATGAAGTCAAAGGACCACTTCAAGAAAAACTCATATTTTACATACGCTTTTGAGATTCCGTTTACAATTGAAGACGAGACAATGCCTTATTCCGTAAGCTTTATGTGCGGCGGCTTAAAGGATTCGTATGTTACCGTATTTGACGTTCCCGCAGACGCAGTGCTTGAGGATGTTGTTGAGGGCAGCTATCAGGTGCTCTTCGGCGGAAGTGAAACAGCAAACTACTGGTCACACGAATTCTTCACCTCAAACGAGGTTGACGAGGACGGCGAGCCGTACGACGATGAATACGTTCAGTCAACAGACAGAAAGCTCGTTTTCCTGTGCGAAGCAAATTCAGAGGATACAGATTTCAGACTTGACGACCTTGCAATTTCAAAGCAGGGAGTAGACGAGGAAGAGTTTGAAAAGTACGATTTCTACTGCGGAACCTCTATGGCAACTCCGTATGTTGCAGGCGCTGTCGCACTTCTTAAAAACGCATTCAGCGACGCTTCAACCTTTGACGTTGTCAATATGGTTAAAAACGCAGGCAGATATAATGAAGACTTTGAAGAGTTAACCTCAAACGCAAAGCTCCTCTCTCTTGAAGACCCCGAAAAGATGCCTCCGTTCATCTTCGGCGCTTCATACACCTCTGACGGAAAGGTTGAAATTACGGGCTCCTTCAGAAATATTACAAGAGTTTCGGTTAACGATTTAAGAGTTAATCCCGTTTCTGTTTCAAATTCAAAAATTATAATCAACGATAATAATTATGACACAAAGAGAAGCTATATAGAGGTTTCAAACGCTCTCGGAAGCGACGGAATAGCCGTGCTTCTTTCAAAGAAAAAGACAATCCCCGTTGCAACCGACGTAATGGGAGAGCCCTCTTATGTAAGCGGCGGCGTAATGCTTCCCGTTGACGACAGCGCTTACTATATCAATAAATTCGGAACAGTAGGCCGTATGTACTATGATGAGTATATGAGTATGTACGTCTATGAGGACGGAACGGCAAACGTTGATTTTGATACAATCTTCAAGGGACGTTCAACTGACGACGCAGAAATTACAAGCGCCGTTTACACGGGCGGTAAGATTTACTTTACAGCCCTCAACCCCGTTGTATCCGCAAACGGTACCGTTATCGGAACAGACTCAGCCTTCGGCTCAATTGATTTAACAAGCTATGCAACAGCTAAGCTCGGCGAGCTTCCCGAAGCTGCAGTTTACGGCGGAAGCCTTGCGGCGTACAACGGCGAGGTTTACCTTGCTGGCGGCTTCTCGGACGGTGAGTTTGATAAAACCGTGCTTAAATACAACACTGCTAAGAAAGCGTTTGAAAAGCTTTCAAAGGGACTTCCTGAGGGAAGAGCATACACTAAATTCATTCAGTATGAAAACAAGCTTTACGGCGTATACGGTGCGGTAGAAAGCGGCGAAATGCCAACCGTTATCACATTTGACGGCAGCACGTGGACAAAGTCAAAGGCAGTATTTGACAGCGACGACTGTTATGAGTATTACTACGAGGACGGAAGCACATTATACGTTTACGAGGGTAACGTAGGCTACGGAAACGGCGGTATCTTCTGCAGCGGTCCGTACGTTTACGGCAGAGGCGACAGCTTTACCTATAAGACCGACGGAACAGTGGTTAATTCCGACTACGCAGTAAAGAACTCATTCGAGGACAGCAACACAGTAGGAACAACGCTTCCCGGCTGCTATGTTGCTTTCCCCGTTGAGGATGAGTATGACGACTTAGACGGTATCATCTACTCAAGAAAAGCCGCAAAGGGCGACTCGTTTGACGACTTTACTAATACGTCAACAATCTCGCCTGATATGACTGATTCAACAATTTATAAGCTTAAAATGCCAACCTCATACGCAAAGCTCACTCCGTCAGTATTCAAGGGTGCAGAGTCTTACGACATCAAGTCGGGCTACACCTACGGAGAGGTTGCAACGTTCAGCCTTGAGCCTGAATACGGCTACGCAATCAGCAGCATCAGCGTAAACGGAAATGTTGTTTCAAAGAATAAGACTTCCGCTTCCGCACGACTTGTTGCACCGAATAATAAGGTTGCAGTTGCTGTAACGTACTTAATTCCGGGTAAGGTTACAAAGCTCAAGGCAAAGGCAAAGGGCAAGAAGGTTAACCTCAAGTGGAAGAAGGTTGCAAACGCTCAGGGCTATCAGGTTCAGATTTATAAAAAGGGCAAGTGGAAAACGCTCAAGAAGGTATCCTCAGCCAAGTACACTGCAAAGAAGCTTAAAAAGGGTAAGTTTAAGTTCAGAGTACGCGCTTACAGAAAGTACGGTTCTGAAACCTACTACGGTGCATGGTCAAAGGCAAAAAAGGTTAAAGTAAAATAAACAAAAAATGCCGTATCGCAAGATACGGCGTTTCTTTATTTTATAAACAGTGAAACGAGGAACAGCACCCCGTAAATAACGGGCTGGTGCGCAAGGTAAAACCAAAGTGAATTTCGCCCCACAAATGCAAACGGAGCACACCGTTTTTTATACGTCCATTTCGGGAAAGCTCCGTCAGAAGCGTATTTTCCGAGAAACGCGCCGAAAAGAAACATAAACAGCCACGGCAGTATTCCGAAGTAATCAGCGCTGAAAAAGCTGCTGCTGAAAAAGCCGAGCGGCGCAAGGTAATTTGTGCTGTAAAGCGCGTCGGGAAGCGGTATTAAGCCAAAGAGAAGCGAGCCCGAGCTTACGCTGTAGAATACCGAAAAAAGTATTACGCTCGCCGCCATACCGACTATCGGATTTATCTTTTTAATTATCGGCATTAATAGCCCCGTTATAATCATACAGCTTCCGAGACAGTGAAGTATTCCGAAATATATTTCAGCCCCCGTAAAACCGAAAAGCGGCATTAAAACTGCGGTTACAAGCGTAACTCCGAGCCCTGCCGCAAGGACAATTACGCCCCTTTTGAGCGTGCTTCGCGAAAGGCGCGAGCATATTCCCGAAATAACAATAAATATCGCCCAGAATACCGGCTGAACAACGCAGAGGCGGTCAAACACCCTTTCGCCCCACGGTATGCCGAGTACAAAGGTAATGTCAAGGAAGGTGTGGTGAACTATCATTGCAATTATTGCAAAGCCTCTGAGCTCGTCTAAAAGCTCAATTCTTTTCTTTTCGTTTTTCTTCAAAACAAAACCCCCACTTTGAGTTATAAGTATTTTATACTATTTTTGCTCTATTGTAAATATATAATTTATGTGGTATATTAACTATATAGACTTATTTTGCGAGGAAGAATATGAAGGAATATAATGTTTTACAGTACGGCGCAAAGGGCGACGGAGTAACTAACGATTCTTTTGCAATTCAGCACGCAATTGACGACTGCGCCAAAAACGGCGGCGGGCGTGTTGTCCTGCAAAGCGGTAAGGTTTTTTACAGCGATTCAATCCGCCTTAAACAGAATGTTGATTTACATATCCAGAAAGGCGCGCGTCTTAAGGCAACCGCAAATATTGACGGCTACATAAGACCTAACAAGCTTATTAACGACCCGAAAACCGCGCTTATAGGCAATCCCGTAACGGGTAAGCCGAGCTTCGTCTTTATCTACGGCTACGGCGCACACGGCTGTATGATTAGCGGCGAGGGCGTTATTGACGCAAACGGCCACGCCTTTGTTCAGCGTAAGGACAGGTACTATGTAACGGGCGAATTTTATCCGCGTCCTACTGCAATTTACGTTGAAAACAGCAAAAATATAACCTTTAAGGATTTTACGGTTGTTGACGCTCCGTTCTGGACTCTTCATCCTGCGGGCTGTGACGACGTTCTTATTGACAAAATAAGAATTCTCAACGACCTTGACGTTGCAAATTCAGACGGAATTGACCCCGACCACTGCTCAAACGTAAGAATTCTCGGCTGTCATATTGAATGTGCGGACGACTGTATCTGCCTCAAAACAACAAAGGGCAACAGCGAATACGGAAATTGCGAAAATATTATAATTCAGGGCTGTACGCTCATTTCAACCTCTGCCGCAATTAAAATAGGAACAGAGGGCGTGGGCGATTTCAGAAATATCATTGTAAGCGACTGTATAATTTCGCGCTCAAACAGAGGGCTTTCAATTCAGATTCGCGACGGCGGAAGCGTTGAAAACGTAAGCTATTCAAACATTATGATTGAAACGCGCCGCTTCTGTCCCGACTGGTGGGGAACGGCGGAGCCGATTGTAATAACCTCTCTCAACCGAGACGAAAATACAAAAAGCGGAAAAATTAAAAATATCCGCTTTTCAAACATAACCGCAAAGGGCGAAAACGGCGTTCTCATTTACGGAAGCAAGGATAATTTAATTGAGGACGTAACGTTTGAAAACTGCCGCGTAACGCTTTCTAAAACGTCAAAGTGGGATTGCGGTCTGTACGATTTAAGGCCGTGCCTTGACTGGGGCGTTGAAAAGCTTGATAACTCTGCGTTTTTCATCAGATACGCAAAGGATATAACAATTATGAAAACAAAAACTGCCTGGGGCGAAAAGTGCGAAAGCTACAAGTACGCCCTTGACGCGCAGGATGTTGAACGCCTTGAGCTTATTCGCTTTGAGGGCGAAGCGGCTCAGTACGGCGATGACAGTATAAAGCTGAATAATGTAAGAATGGTGAGGTAATAAAAATGGTAGAGCTTTTAACATTTAAGGTTGATTCAATCACATTTGAAAACAGAGTTGAAAACGGAACGGAAATTAAGCTTGCAAAACAGTTTTCCTACAATGTAAATTATTTCGGCGAGGAAAACCGCTGCGTAGGTAAGCTTGATTTCAGAGTAAACGACGAGCAGTTAAGACCGTTTTCAATAAGAGTGGAAATTCAGGCGCTCTTCTCATACGGCGAGGAGGATGAAAGAGAGGATATCCATACCCAAAGCTTTGAACAGCTTTTCCCCTTCCTTCGCCAGATTATCCATTCAACAACCGCAATGAGCGGCGTACCGGGGCTTATTATCCCCGCCGTTCATATTGATAAAAATAACGTAAAGGTTGCCGATAAGGTAAACGAAGAGGAAACACCGCTTAACTGATATGGCTGATTTATGTGAAAAGTGTTGGTATAACACATATGATGAGGAAGCGGACGAATATTACTGTGATTTACAGCTTGACGAGGACGAGTATATAAAGCTCCTCTCAGACCTCGGCTCAGGGCGCAGCTGTAAATACTTCCGCCCCGACATCGGCGAATACGGCATCGTCCGCAAACAAAACTAA
>CAMNAP010000066.1 GCA_946531445.1 uncultured Clostridia bacterium | reverse complement strand
GAAACTGTTGCAGGCGTTAAGAGCGTTAAGACAGAGCCCACATGTACTGAAGACGGCGAGGCGCTTTACACCGCAACGTTCGCACAGGGCTTTGATACGGAAACAACCACCGGACCGATTGAGGCTCTTAAGCACGATTTCGGCACAGGCATTAACGCAGAATACGAGGTAGAGTGGGACGAGAATAATAACTGTACGTGTACTGGTAAATGTAAGCGCTGCGGTAAGACGGTTACCGAAAAGGGCACTATAGATACAGACGTTAATAAAGCTCCTACCTGCACAATGTGGGGCGAAACAAAGTATACAGCTCAATTCCTTCTCGGATTTGACGATGAAACTGAAATTCTTGAGGATATTGAACCTCTCGGCCATGATTTCAGCGGCGGTGCCAAGACTTGTAAAAACTGCGGTAAGAAAAAGAACACCCTTAAGGTTAAAGCTAAGACTGTAAAGGTTAATAAGGCAACAGTCAAGAAAAAGAACGTTGCCATCGCCCGTAAAAAGGCTCTTACAGTTAGCAAGGCAAAGGGCAAGGTTACTTACAAAAAGGTTAAGGGTAACAAGAAGATAGTTATCAATAAAAAGACCGGTAAAATCACCGTAAAGAAAGGCCTTAAGAAAGGCACATACAGGATTAAGGTTAAGGTTAGTGCTGCAGGTAACAGCAAATATATTGAAGGTGAAAAAACCGTAACCGTAAAAATCATTGTAAAATAATAACAGAAAAAGGGCGTTTCAAGCCCCACTTGTTATGAGGATGTTACGCCTCAATTATCAACTTTTTTGCACAACTGGTTCGTTAAAATAAACGGCAAGGCGTCAGCCTTGCCGTTTATTTGTGCCTGCTACTTGCACAAAACATTTGATTTTGAGGTGCAATGCAGTTTAATTTGTTTGATTTTATTCGGATTGGTGATTACAAAATTGTCTGCATACTTGCGTATTCAGGTAATTTTAAACGCCAAGATGGATGAATGCGGACAACTTAAACCGTGACCTCCTTATGAAAAGTGGGGCAGCGGGCGTCCTTTTTTTATAGCATCAATTCTTTTTCGGTTTCCATATTTTAGCCGAGAGCTTTGCAAACATAATGTCGTAAGCCTCAGCCATAAGGCAGGTAATTATAATAGACAGAATGATAAAAAGATATCTGTGAGCTTGTGCAAATCCTATTTTCTGCATAATCATCATAGGTATTTTCTGAAGAATATAAATGCTGAAAACGTGTTCGCCAAACCAGTTTAAAAGCTTGCTCTTGATTTCAAGCTTCATTGTAACTGCTACAACCGCCGCTATAAACGCAATTCCGAAAAGGTAATACCCTAAAAGCGAATCTCCTCTGTGAAGATATGAAAGAACATAGCAAATTGAAATGATGCATATTGTTATTATATATGTCAAATCGTTTTTCATAACGAATTTTTCAATCGGTTCTTTAAAGTACGAATACCAGAAGCCAACGGCAAAAAGAACGATTGTGTTGTACCACCACGACTCCTTGCCCGCACTCTTCAATAAAAGCGCGAGACCGACGGAAAGCGCGGTAAGAACAATAATATTAATTATGTAATATCTTTTGTTTGTAAAACGCTTTGTAGTTGAAAAAACAAGTGCTGTAAGCAGATATAGACATAGCGTAACAAATATAAACCAGCTTGAGTTACCTATTCCGTCCCACGCTGTCAGCGCAAAAATTATCTTGGTAAACGATACTTCTCTTCTCAGGCATATTGTAAGAACAATGTAAAACAAAACTGCAATATCGTAGTTTAACAGCAGATTAGGGAATCTTTTCGTCATCATAGATTTTATGTACGAAAACTCTCTCTTTTTTATCTGCTCCATAATTCCGTAGCCCGAGTAGAAAAGGAACATCGCAACCACCATCTGTACAATATGTCCCTGAAATCTGACGTAAGCCTCGTCAAGACTTCCCGAAAGAGCGTTCGGGAAAAACAGCTTTGTATGGCTTATGAGTATTAGTATTACAAATATTCCCTTAACAGGAAGCGTTGAGTCTTTGGAAATATATTCGGCGTTGAATTCATTTCGCCCCTTGAACTTTGACGAAGCGATGATTATAACGCCGAGAATTAAAACAAAAATAATCATATTCTCACCGAGATGATTATATCATAATAACTGTTTATTGTAAATTAAAATATATTCGCAAAGGTGATTTTCTGGTTTTCGTAAAATACTTCAAGCGTAGCTCTCGCCTTGCGTAAATCATCGTTGGGGCTTTTCGAATCAGCCGAGCGAATAAGCGCTGACAGCTCGTCAAGAACTCCGTGATTTGTAAAGGTGAAAATAAGATTATTGTTCTTGTCCCAGTATTCCTTAACGCTTTTAACCGCCGCTTCCTTGTCAGGCTCAGCGCAGACAATCGCCGTATCCAGCTTTGTGCTCATTTCATTATAGAACTTGTTTATATAGTGCTGTTCGGCAAAGCAAAGCCCTATGCAAAGCAAGAGAAATACCGCCGCAAACCAAAGTCTTTTCATCTAATTCTCCTTTTCAATAAGATATATTTCTCCGTTCTCGTCAAGAGTGAGCAGCATAAGCTCTTTTGCGCTTATGCCTCTTTCTTTTAAAAGCTTTCTTATCTTCTGTTCGCTTATTTCGTTTCGCCCGAAATACTCTGTGATAATATTTCCGTCGGTCACAACAGGCGTTGTAAATGCGCCCCTGTCGTCCTTTTTCTGAACGGAAATTTTCCCGTTTGGCTCAACAACGGCGTTTTTTACCTGCGAAATATCAAAAATTTTCTGTTGCCTTAAGTTGTCAACAACGTCGTCAACCGTAAGCCTCAGCCGTCCGAGCTCGCTTTGTATCAGCTTTCCGTCTTTAATAATGTAAATCGGTTTACCCTCAAAAATGCCTCTGAACTTTTGATATTTAAGCGACAGCACCGACTGAATTATTTCAAGACTGATTAAAATAAGAATGGGAAGAAGCGAGTTTGAAAGCGGTATCTCGTTATCCTCAAGCGGAACTGTTGCAACTGCACTTATCAGTATTGTAATAACAAATTCGTGAGTTGAAAGCTCGCCTATCTGCCGCCGCCCCATAACCCTTACGGCAAGAACAACAAAAAAGTAAATAATTATTGAGCGTATTATAGTTATCGTCATTTAATCACCGTGAATATTATTTGCCGAAGCTTCAATAATAATACAGGTGATGAGATGTATTTTTACTCCGACTATGAGCTCAACCGCGAGGCGTTTAAAGCGGATTTTAAGGATTGCTCCGATTTTCTTCTGCGCGAAATTACCGTAAACGGAAAGCGGGCGTTTTTCTGCGTTATGGACGGGCTTGTTGACTCTCTTCAGCTTGCCGAAAGCGTTACAAAGCCCATACTTGAAAGCCGTCTTGAATTTGCTGATGATGAGGAACATATGAATAAAATCAGACAGTGTGTAGCGGGCGCTGTTGAAATAAACGAAACCGATAACTTTGAAGACGGCTATTTTCTTCTTATGAGCGGTTTTTTAATCTTCTGCCTTGAGGGGTGCGGCAAAGCGCTTGCGTTCGGCGTTCAGGGGTGGAACAGACGAAATACCGACGAGCCTACAACCGAAGCAATGGTAAAGGGCGCAAAGGAGTGCTTTGTTGAAACGCTTAATGACAATAAAGCGCTGCTGAGAAAACGCCTTAAAACTCCCGATTTAAAAATGAAACAGCTCAAAGCGGGGAAAACTGCAAAAACTCCCGTTGTGCTTGCGTATTTAAGCGGCACGGCAGACAGCGATACAGTTAAAGCAATTGAGGAAAAAATTGAAAACATACCGCTTGAGCTCGTCGAGGATTACGGCAGTATTGCCGCCTTTATTGAAGGCGGGCCGAAGTCTTTTTTCTCGTGCGTCGGAAATACGGAACGCCCCGACGTTTTAGTGTCAAAGCTTCTTGAGGGGCGCGTCGCCGTAATGGTGGAGGGAACTCCGTTTGTTATGTACACTCCATATCTTTTTACCGACAATTTCTCCTCGCTTGACGATTACAACAACCCCGCCTATTACTCCTCGTTTGTAAGACTTCTAAAGTATTTCAGCTTTTTTATATCTCTGTTTCTGCCTGCAGTTTACGTTGCCGTCGGGACATATCATCAGGAGATTATCCCGTCAACGCTTCTCTATATAATTGCTTCAAGCGAGGATACAACGCCGTTTTCTCTGCTCGGCGAGGCTGTTATAACCCATCTTCTCTATGAAATTATGCGTGAGGCGGGGCTGAGACTTCCTAAAACAGTCGGTCACGCAGTATCAATTATAGGCGCAATAGTAATCGGCGAAGCGATGGTGTCCGCAGGCTTTGTAGGCGAGCCTATGCTTGTAATTGTTGCGCTTACCGCGATTTCGTCTTATGCCGTTTATCCGCTATATGAGCGCATTGCTGTAATGAGGCTTGTCCTTATAGTTATAGCGGGTGTTTCGGGCATTTTCGGAATTACGGTTTCGTTTTGTGTACTGCTGTCAAATATATTTGCTCTCGGGGCTTACGGCGTTAATTACAGCGCTCCTCTCTCGCCGCTTAATAGCTCTTCACTCGGCGATACACTGCTCCGTCAGAGCTGGAAAAAGCTTTCAAAGCGCCGCGTAAGAATTAACAGTTTGGGTGATAGCAATGACTGGAATTAAAAGCGAAAAAGTACCGTCTGCACAGCTGTTTTGTATTCTCTTTACGGTGCGGCTTTCTTCACTCTTTTTAAGCGAAGACGTCACGCTTTTGTATGCTGCTTTTCAGCTTGTCCTCACTTTTGTATTAAGTGCTTTGGCGTGCATAGTATCAGCGCGTATGAAAGGAGAAATAAAAAGCAAAGCGTTTCTTTTTCTGATTGCTGTTACGGTGTGCGTACCGAGTCTTGTCAGCCTTTTGGATTTTAAGAACAAAGCAGTTGCGGTAGGCATACCCGTCGCCGCAATAGTCCTTATTTTTGTACTTGCCATAGGCTATTCCTCGTCGCTCGGGCTTTGCTGTGCGGCAAGGCTTGCTCCTGTCTGTGCGGCAGTGCTTTTGTTCAGCGTTGCCGTCGGATTTTTCGGTAATTTAAGCCTTGCAAAGCCGTATTCAATACCGCCGTCCGATATGTCAAAATGGGCTTTCGGCGCGCTGAAATGTCTTGATGCTCCCGCCCTTATTCTCATTTCGAAAAACAAAACGCGCGCTGATATAAAAAGCGCTTTTCTGTCAGTAATATGTTCATATGGCTGTGCATTTTTTCTCTTTCTTATGTGCGCCTTTCGGCTCAGAGAGGCAGCGGGGTTTTATCCTTATCCCGTGTTTGCGCTATTTCAGCTTGCACGCGCGGGAGATTTTGACAAGCTTGATATTGTCTTTACAGTTTCGCTTACAGTTGCCGAATATTTAAAATATACAGTTTTCTTTTCAGGGGTGAGACGGTGAAATATGTTTACGGCGCTATAGCAGTTGCGCTCGCTTTTGTCCTCGCTTTCAACACGGGAGAGGGCAGTAAAATCAGCGATATGACGGTGGTTCAGGCAATCGCGGCTGACAGGGAAAACGGCGAATATCTTTTAACGATTCAGTATCTTGATTTAAACAGAGGCTCGGGAAAAACGGACGGGCTCGCTTCCTCACTGACTTCAAACGCGCAGGGCAGGGGAAGCACGCTGAAAGAAGCGTACACCAATCTTAAAAAGACTCTTCCCGATTCGCTCTTTTTCGGTCAGGCGAAAATAATTGTTCTCTCCGAAAAGCTCAGCCCTTCGGACATTAAAGCAATTAAAGATGAGCTGTACGGTAATAAGAAACTCAGAACAGATATGCTTGTTTCACAAAGCAAAACTGCCTACACCGTTCTTGAGTGCGGTTTCAGAAACGAGCGAGTCCCGATAGACGGAATCTGTAAGGAGCTAAGGCGCGAAAACGCCCTCGTTTTTGTTAACGAATTAGAGGGGAACAATGCTCAGCTTCCAGAAATAGTTATAAACGGCGACAGCGGTTACGTTATTCCTGCCCCCCCTCGCGGTTAAAGATAGTAACTATTTCGTCCTGCTTGCCCTGCTTGTTCTCTTTTCCGCTGTCCTTCGTCAGCGAGGAAAAAGGAACTGTAAACGTAATCAGAAAAATGACAATAAATACAATGATAAATTTCTTCATAGCGCCTCCGCTTTCTTGACATCTAAATAAAAATAATATATAATGTACTTTCAAATAATAATTAAAATGGATTATTATATCCATTAGCATATTTACAGTATATTAAGGGGGAGGATTGATTATGCCGTCAAATTATATTTCGCCTATTTCGATGGAGGCGCTTTCAACGCTCTGCGGCGAGCTTGAAAAGAACAACAGAATCGACCCTACAAAATTTGAAAAATATGAGGTTAAAAGAGGACTCAGAAATCCCGACGGTACCGGCGTTATGGCAGGGCTTACAAGAGTCTGCTCAGTTGAGGGCTATTATATCCTCGACGGTGAAAGAGTACCCAAAGAGGGAAGACTTTTATACAGAGGCTACGATGTTAACGATATTATTGAAAGCTGTATAGACGACGGAAGATACGGCTTTGAGGAGGTCGCATGGCTTCTCATCTTCGGCTCAATTCCGACTCCGTCACAGCTCTACGCGTTCAAAGAGGTTATCGGCGAATGCAGAAAGCTCCCTGACGAATTCGTTGAGGACATTATTATGAAGCACCCGTCAAAGGATATTATGAACAAAATGGCAAGGTGCGTAATGGCGCTTTACTCCTTTGACGAAAACCCCGACGATACGTCCGAGGTTAACGTGCTTCGTCAGAGCCTTCAGCTTGTAGCGCAGTTCCCGTCAATTATGAACACTGCGTATCAGGTTAAAAGAAGAGCTTTTTACAACAAGTCAATGTATATTCACCCCGTAAGGAAGAATATTTCAACCGCCGAGTACATACTCCGTCAGCTCAGACCTAATAAGGAGTACACTCAGGAGGAGGCACATCTTCTTGATATCTGTCTTATGCTCCACGCTGACCACGGCGGCGGTAACAACTCAACGTTTTCAACAAGAGTTCTCACCTCAAGCGGAACCGATACTTATTCTGCAATTGCCGCGGGAATCGGCTCGCTTAAAGGTCCGCGTCACGGCGGCGCAAATATCAAGGTATCCCAGCAGATGGATTACATTCTTGAAAATGTTGAGGACCCGACTGATGAAAAGCAGATGAGAGAAATGCTCATCAAAATTCTCAACAAAGAGGCAAACGACCGCTCAGGTCTTATCTACGGAATGGGACACGCTGTTTATACTCTGTCTGACCCGAGAGCAAAAATTCTTAAGAAGAACGCCAAAAAGCTTGCAATTGAGCACGGCTTTGAAAAGGAATTCTTAACCCTTGAAAACATTGAAAAGCTCACGCCTCAGGTGTTTGCCGAGGTAAAGGGCGACGAAAAAGCAATGTGCGCAAACGTTGACCTGTATTCGGGTCTTGTTTATAAGGTGCTCGGTATTCCGGACGATTTATACACTCCGCTGTTCGCAACTGCAAGAATAGCAGGCTGGTCGGCTCACAGAATTGAAGAGCTCACAACAGGCGGAAGAATTATGCGTCCCGCTTACAAGAGCGTATCCAAGCCGAGAATGTATATCCCGATAGACCAGAGAGTTGAATAACGGAGATAAGTATGCAAAAAAACAGTACATGGTTTTACACTTTATATGTTTTTGTGTCGCTGCTTGTTGCGCCCGTTGTACGTTTCCTTTCGGTGTATTATACAAGCTATGCGCTTGCGGGAGTCTATCTTGTTCTAACCCTGCTGTCCGTATGTGCTATCGCGTGGGAAAGTCTTAAAATAAAACGCTACGCCGAAACGTTTGAATTCAAAAATCCGTTTCACCTTGAGCTTTTTTCCTACATCGCAAGCGCGGGGCTGTTCATAAACTTCGTTGTTCAGTGCGTTCTGCTTTTCAACGCCTTTAAGCTCCACAAAACTGCGCCTACGTATATTCTGCCAATGATAATGAGCGGAATATGCGCGCTGATTTCAAGCGGCTATTTTGTAATAATAGGCTTTTCCTTCGGTAACAAGAATTACGATTTCAGAGAGTTCAGATTAATCCACGTTGTCCCGATGCTCTGGGCAATTTCGTGTATTTTCAATCTGATTGAGCTTTCAACGGGATTTGAGAAGAGTATTGACAGTAACCTTAAATACGTAATGATATTTATGCTTGTCTGCTTCTTCTATTCCTTTGCCCTTGAAATTGATAAAAAAGGGAACGCGCGTAGAACAACAGTGCTTTTCGCAAGGCTGTATTCATATTTTTCGGTTTTGTATTTTGTAGACAGACTTGTTCTTGTCCTTACATATAAGGCAAATGTATTAAGCGGCGAAAACGCAATGGCGCTGACGGGGCTTATGCTCTGCGGCTTCACGTTCTTTTTTGAAAAAAATATTCTGCACAGCTATTACACTTCACTTGAAAAGGAAGGTGCGAATAAAGAATAATTTACGGAGCAGCTTCTTATGAGCACTTTTACATCAAATCTTGCAACAGTAGCCACCCAGGTTGGAGTTCTCTATCTCATTGCTGCGGTAGGCTTTGCGGCTGATAAATCAAAAATATTTGTTCAGGCTGACGCAAAAAAGCTTGTAGACTTGCTGTTCAACCTGATATTACCAATAACAATAATCTACACCTTTCTGAATATGGAGCGAACCGAGGAGCATTTAAAAGGGCTTGCCTTTGCGTTCCTTCTCGCGCTGATTACCCACCTTTTCGCAATCGGCGTATCCTCGCTCACTTTCAGAAAAACAGACGTGATGAAAAGAGGAATATATCACTATGCAACAACCTTTTCAAACGCGGCGTTTCTTGCTCTGCCGCTTGCTGAAAGCGTTGTCGGTAAGGAGGGTGTGTTCTATTCGTCTTGCTACGTTGCGGTGTTCAACGTCTTTGCCTTTACATACGGTATCCACGAGGTTTCGGGCAAAAAGGCAAAAATCAACCTTAAAAATCTTATTCTGAATCCGGGCTCAATCAGCGTAATAATAGGAATACCGCTGTTTCTCCTTCAGGTGAAGCTTCCCGGAATACTTGACGGTACAATGCAGCGTGTTTCCGCCTGCAACTCGCCTATGGCAATGATAGTTTTCGGAACGTTCTTTGCCAACTGTAATTTCAAAAATATCTTTGCAAAAAAGGAAATATATTTCGTATCGTTTTTAAGACTCATACTGATTCCCGTTGCAATGCTTTTCGTGTTTAAGCTTTTCGGCGTAAACAGTGAAATGAGAACGGCGCTCACTATTTCCGCCGCCGCTCCCGTTGCAACAAATACTGCTATGTATGCCGCAAAGTATGATAACGATACGGCTCTGCCGAGCGAGCTTGTCGGTCAGACGAGCGTGTTTTCAATAATAACTATGCCCGTAATCGTGGCTATCGCTCTGGCAATTTAAATTCTAAGAAATGAGTGATTAAATGAAACTTGTTATAACAATTATTTCAAATAAAGATACAGAGAAGGTGCTTGACGCCGTTGCTCTCAACGGATATTTTGCAACAAAGATTTCAACCTCGGG
>CAMNAP010000065.1 GCA_946531445.1 uncultured Clostridia bacterium | reverse complement strand
GTTTTGGCAAAGTAATTTTAGCGCATAAAGGGATTACAAAACCGCCTGCATACTCACGTATTCAGGCGGTTTTTAATGTCTTTAGGGGCAAAAGACCAAAGCCAAAACCTAACCCTATTTACTTAGGGTGCCCCAATCCAGGCTTTTTATTCTTTTGCTTCGCTGAGAAGCTGAATTATTCTCTTAATGCTTTTATCTGAAAGATTAGCGTTGCCGCTCATTATAAAGTCAATAAGTCCCTGCGCCGAGCGGTATGTAAAAACGGGAATATCTGTGTTGTCGCCGTTTAAATGCACTGCCGTTTCGGGGTTTGCAAAGTAGACCGCGCCGTTTATGTGCGTAAAAATCCTGTTATCCCTAAGATAGTTCGCAAGGCGGAAAACGTGAGTTCCAACCTGCTTTACGGGGTTGTATAGTTCTTTTTGATGCTCAATTCCGTATTTGTCCGTCTTATCCTGTATCCAGTTTTTTTCATTGAGGTTTCCGTAAATATTGCCCTTTACGTTTTTTACCTCAACAATGAAAACGCCGGTTTTGCCAACAATTATGTTGTCAATCTCGCTTTTCCCGTCTTTGTATAAAACAACTGTGTTCTGTATTACGGTATACCCGTCGGGAAGGCATTTTTCAAGCAAAAAGCCCGCCTGCCTCTCACCTCTGTCACCGTACATCTTCGCTTCGTAATTTTGCTCATCAGCGCTCCTGCGCGGCAAAACGGCAAACCCTGAAATAAGCAGTAAAAGAAATACTAAAAGCAGGGCGTAATGTCCTGTAATAAATCCGCTCGCCGCAAATATCACCGCAAGAAGAAGCAGTATAATTCCTGCCGTAAACCGTCCGCTGTTCTTCGGCTCGGGCGAGTTCGGAGTGTTTTCGTTTCTAATCAAATCCGCCATAATAGCCCCTCATATTTTTATACTAAAATTATAAGTGATATCAGTTTTGCTGTCAATAATAATCAGGGGCACCCTAAGTAAATAGAGCTAACTATATTTATTTAGGGCGCCCCTTCCTGTCCTTTTTCATTTTATACAACTATTGCAACAGAAAAAGTATGAAATACCATTTAAGGAAAAATAAATTAAGGTGCGGAGAAATCCGCACCTTAATTTATTATGATTTTATAAATGCACTTGCCTTATGACTTCAACAGCTTCTGTTTTCTGACAAATTCTGTCGTTTGTTACCGCTTAATTGAAATACTCAACTTCAATGGCGTCAAAGCGGCATTTTGAAGCGCAGAGACCGCATTTGAAGCATTTTTCCTGATTGATTTCAAACGGCTCCTTAACCTTGCCTGTCGGCGCTTTTGCCTTGCAGACGCGGTTGCACATTGTACAGCCCTTGCATTTTTCGGGAATAACCGTTACCTTTTTTATTCGTCTGTAGCCCTCGGGAGCGCTGACAGCACTTACGGGGCAAACGTGGGAGCACTGCGAGCATTCCACACATTTTGTTTCATCAATCGTATAGAGCGAGGCGTCGTCATTCGCCGCGCTGATTGCGTCAAAAAGGCAGGTAAAGGCGCAAGCTCCGCAGCCTACGCACTTCGTTTCATCAATTTTAAATGCCATAGCTTAACCTCCCGAGGAAGGGGAGAGAAACCATACCTCGTCCCCGTCGTTTAGTTTTTGCCTTTTCTTTTTACAGTGCTCACCGTTGATATAAACGGTAGCGTCGCTGAAGGAAAGGCTGCTTTTATGTTCTCCCGTAGCGACTTTATTGAGTTCGTTCAATAAATCGGAGAGCTTATCGGCAGTAATATCTATATCTGAAATATGAGTGTCAACTCTGTAAACGCCAAAAAGCTTAACCTTTACTGTTGCCATATTATCCCTCCCTGTCTACTTTCTTGCCGCTGTAACCGCAGCGTCATAAACTGATTTTTCTATCTTTATACCAAGCGTTTTAAGGCGGTGCCAGGTCGGAATGCCGTCCTTCCAGCCGCGTGCACGGTAGAATACTTTTTTCATCTGCTCAAGCGGTACCTTAGTTTTGGGGTTGTTCGGGTCCTGCAGCTCCTCGGTCAGTCGCTTGGGAAGCTTGTCGGCGCCTGCCTTCTGACCTAAAATTACGTTACCGATGCGCTCGGCATTCCAGCCGTAAGCGCCCCAGGTGAGGAAGGTTGCCATATTGGATTTCATCCCCGTTGCGTGCTTAACAGCAATAGCGTGGGGGAGCAGAGGAATATTAATCTGCGGTACTTTTGTAAAGTGGCTGAGCAGGTTAACAACAGGTCCTACATACGGGAATGCCGCAAGAATAGCTTTTGTAAGCAGCATATTCGGCTTGCCTATTAAGAAGCCGGGCAGTACGGCGTAGCTTGTAAACAAACAGCTTCCTGCCGCGGAAACGGATTCCATAAGATTCTGGAACATAATCGCAAGCGCTGCTTTTCCGTGCGGTGTGAGTGAATTCACATCAAGACCGAGTCCCTCAACAACAACCATATATCCGGCGTTGAGGTGACAGCCTCCGCGGTTTGACGTGGCGTAGCCAAGTCCCTGACCTACAGCGTGGCGTGGCTCATATGCGGCAAGCTCCATACCCTTTGCGTGAATAGCATATTCCTTTCCGCCAAACTTTTCGCTCATACGCTTGCTTCCGTCGGCAAGCTCGTTTCCTTCACCTCGGCGGTAGGCGATATCCTCAAACATCTGAGAAATATTGTCAGTTTCGCCAAAGTGAATTCCAAAATCGTGAACGCCCTTTTCGGCAAGCTCCATAGCAAACGCAACTGAGCCTGCGCAGGAAATAGCGTCCATACCGAGTTCATCAAGCTCCCAGTTCCATTTCAGGATTTTTTCAATATCGTCGTTTAAAATATTCGGACCGAGCAGACCGAGCGTTTCAAGCTCAGGACCTTTAACAACCTTGCCGTCAACATTGACGCGCCTTGCACAGCGTATAACGCAGGTTGTACAAGCGCCGTTTGAAACAAGGTGCTTTTCCGCAAGCTCTTCGCCCGATACCTTCTCAAATCCGTCATATCTGCCTGCTGAGAAATTCTTAGTAGCGAGAATAGAATGAGCCTGCATCGGTGCAATAAGTCCTGCTGTTCCGAGTTTAGGCAGCTGCCTGCCTGTCAGCGGGTGAGTCTTTAATACCTTTGTCCACTTAACATTTAGCTCGCGGAGCTTTTCTTCGTTATACAGCTCGGGGAGCTTTGTACCTCTCGCGGTAACGGCTTTAAGCTTCTTGTCGCCGAACACCGCGCCTACACCGCCGCGCCCTGCCGTTCTTTCGTTACTGAATACACAGGCATAAAGCACCTTGTTTTCACCTGCAGGGCCTATAACGAGTCTGCCGGGATAATCAAGCAGCTTTTCCTGCGCTTCGCCTGTAGTGAGTCCCCACAGTCCGTCAGCGCTCTCAAAGGTAACCTCGTCCTCTTCAATGTGAACTGTTACGGGATTTTCACTTTTCCCGCTGAAAATAACTGCGTCATAGCCTGCGCGCTTGAGTGAAAGACCGAAGTCGCCGCCGCAGTTTGACGAGGTAATAATATTCGTCAGCGGCGAAATCGTGGAAATATTAAAGCGCGAGGTGTTCGGACAGCCTGTACCTGTCAGCGGTCCCGTTGTAACAACAAGCCAGTTATCCGTATCAAACGCTTTCATATCCGGTGTAATGTGGTGAAGCAGAATGTCCGCCGCCATTACCTTTCCGCCGAGAGTCCGCTTTCTGTCCTCATCTGTCCACGGAAATTCCTCAGATGTCTGCTTTGTTAAGTCAACAAACAGCACCTTTCCCATATAGCCTTTTAACTTAGTCAATTAAATCACTCCTTATTTCAAGTGCGTGAATTTCATTGTTGTCGTATATATACAGCTTGCCCGCGCTTTCTGCCTTGCCGAGAAAAAAGTCAATAGCAAGCTTCGCTTCCAATGCGCCGATTATACCGGCCGTTGCGCTTGGTGAATGCATTTTTTTATCCGTCTTATTTAAACATCCCGCCGCCTCTAAATCGGGCGTTTTGTCGGGAATATAAAGATACGCCGTTCCGAAAAAGCCGTCGATACTGCCGTTTATACAGGGCGTTTTACTTTTCTTACAAAAGTCGTTAATCTCTTTTCGTGTTTCAATATTATCAACGGCGATAATGACAATGTCGTAACCGTAAGCAAGAGAAGAATCAAATTTTCCGCGGTGGCATTTTATTTGAGTATCGGGTGAATAGGCGCGTAGCTTTTCAGCAAGAATACTGCTTTTTTCCTTGCCGATATCTTCTTTTGTATAGAAAAACTGGCGGTTGAGATTGCGCTCTTCAACTGTATCAAAATCAACAAGCAGCAGTCTGCCTGTTCCCGCTCCCGCAAGGTGAACGGCTATATTTGTACCGAGCCCGCCACAGCCTACTATTACCGCGCTGCTTTTTGAAATATCAAAGCCCTGTACATCGCTTTTTAAGCTCATTTTCAGTAATTACCTCCGCAGTTTTGCGTGTTGCCGCTGAGCGTTTCAACAGCATGCGGCAGTACGGGAAGAACAACGTCAATACTTTCTCTCACCGCTTTGGGAGAGCCGGGGAGATTGATTATAAGCGTTTTGCCTCTTATTCCGCTTACAGCGCGTGACAGCATAGCCCTGTCTGTAATTTCAAGGCTTTTTGCGCGGATTGCCTCACTGATACCGGGCACCTCTTTTTCAATAACGGCTTTCGTAGCTTCAGGTGTTACATCACGCGGCGCAAAGCCCGTTCCGCCCGTTGTGAAAATCACATCGCATTTTTCTTCGTCCGCAAGCTCGCATATCGCTTTTGCAATTTTTATCTGCACGTCGGGAACAAGGCGATATTCGCTGCCGTCGCAGAGTTCTTTAACACTTTCTGCAATCGCAACGCCGCTTTTGTCTTCACATTCCTTTCGATAACATCTGTCGCTGACACAAATAATTCCAAATTTCATTCTTATCACCCAATATTAATAATATCATACAGTTTTTGTAAATTCAACACAAAAAATTCAAAAATAAGATTGAAATTTTAGTAATATGTGCTATGATAAGAGTGATGATATTGCCCGACTCTGCAAGGCTAAGTGTTATTAGACATATGCCTTGCAAAGCGTAGCCGAAATAAACTTCACATCGGCTAAAGGGTATTGCGGGAAACGGCAATGCCTTCCGTGTTTGAAAAGGAGCAGTTATCATGAAAAAATTTTTAGCATTACTCATGGCACTTGTTATGGCGTTTGCATTTGCAGCTTGCTCTGCTAAGCCTGCCGACAACGCCGCATCCACCGAGGCCGCAACTCAGGCGGCAGCGGACAGCAAGGTAATCCGTCTTTCAACGACTACCTCGGTAAACGACTCAGGGCTTCTTCCTTACCTTCTTCCTACTTTTGAGAAGGAAACGGGATATAAGGTTGAGGTACAGTCCGCAGGTACAGGCGCGGCAATCCAGAAGGCTATCGACGGCAATGCCGACGTGATTCTCGTTCACGCTAAGGCTTCTGAAGAGGAATTTATCGCAGGCGGCTACGGTGTGGAAAGACTCCCGTTTATGTACAATTACTTTGTAATCGTCGGTCCTAAAGACGACCCTGCAGGCGTTAAAGGCAGCGCTGACGCGGCTACCGCTTTCGGCAAGATTAAGGACGGCCAGAGCAAGTTCGTATCCCGTGGCGACGAGAGCGGAACACATAAGGCTGAACTTAAAATCTGGGGCGAAGGCAACGAGCCGAACGCCGAAACTGATAAATGGTACATCAGCGCAGGTCAGGGCATGGGCGCTTGTCTTACAATGGCAAGCGAGCAGCAGGCATACTGCCTTACAGATAAGGCAACCTTCCTTTCAATGAAGAATGAGCTTAATCTTGACATCGTTCTTGAAGAGGGCGAGGATATGAAGAATACCTATTCTCTTATCGCCGTTAACCCCGAAAAGATTGACGGGATCAACACCGAGGGCGCACAGGCGTTTATTGACTGGATGCTCGGTGAAGAAGCAAGCGGACTTATCGCAAAATACGGCGAAAAGGAATACGGCACTCCGCTTTTCACGCTTCTTGAAAAATAATGGAAGCAATAAAGCAGGCGTTTGAATTACTGTTTTCCTTTGATAAAGAGCTGCTACAGATTATCGGTGTAACGCTCAGAATGTCCTTTTTCAGCACAACTCTCTCGTGCCTTATAGGGCTTCCGCTCGCCGCTCTGCTCGGTACGCGCAGCTTTAAAGGAAAATCGTTTATCAAAAAACTGATACACACTCTTATGGGCTTGCCGCCGGTGGTGGCAGGCCTGCTTGTGTATACGCTGTTCACCCATTACGGACCGTTCGGAAGAATGAATCTTCTCTTTACGGTTGAGATAATGGTTGTTGCGCAGGTATTATTAATTACGCCTGTTGTTATCGGGCTTTCTTCTTCGTTTATTGAAAGCGCGTCAAGACCCGTTATAGAAACTGCAAGAGGGCTCGGACTCTCAAAGGGAAAAATCGCAGGGCTCTGCATTTCCGAGGGACGCTCCTCGCTGTTTTCCGTTGTGCTTAACGCTTTCGGACGTTCAATTGCCGAGGTCGGCGCGGTCAGTATTGTGGGCGGCAATATCCAGTGGAAAACAAGGGTTATGACTACGGCGATTATGCTTGAAACAAACAAGGGAAAGTTTTCCTTTGCGCTTGCACTCGGCATTATTCTGCTGATTATAGCATTTATAGTCAATGCGCTTGCTTCATTTATTGTTAAGGAGGCGCCGAATGATTAGAATAAACAATCTCAAAAAACGCTACGGCGAACGAACAGTGCTTGATATACCTGAACTTATAATTAACGACGGCGAAACCGTCGTGTTTGCAGGTGCCAACGGCAGCGGAAAAACAACACTGCTTCGCATTCTTGCAGGTACGCTTAAAGAAACCGAAGGCGAAATTGACTCGCCTAATAAAATGCTTTATCTCCCGCAACAGAATTATGCTTTCCGCGGCGATTTGATGAAGAATATCACACTCGGCGGCGCGGATAAAAGCAAAGCTGAAAGACTGCTTGAAACACTTGAATTATCACATCTTAAAGATAAAAAAGCCTCATCGCTTTCGGGCGGTGAATTGCAAAGGCTGGCACTGTGCCGTCTGCTTGTCAGGGATTGCAAGCTGTTGCTGCTTGACGAGCCTACCAGCGCGTGTGACGCAAAAGGTGCAGAGTTGGTTATCAGCGCGATAAAGGAATACCAAAAACAGCACGTGTGTACCGTGATGATGAGTACCCATTCTCCCGTGCTTGCAATGAGTGCAGCCGACAGGCTGATTATTCTGAATAGCGGAAAAATCGAAACTGACGGCTTACCGAAAGAGGTGCTCGCGCATCCGGGAACAGACTGGGCAAAAAGCTTTATCGCAGGGTGGAAAATAGAATGCTGAATGTTATGACAAGGGAAGAGGCCGTTGCGCTTATTAAAGAAAAAACGAAACAACTAATTCCCTCAACTGAAAAAGTGAATATAAGCCAAGCACTCGGCAGAACGCTGGCGCAGGATATTGTATCACAAGAAAATATCCCTGCGTTCAACAGAACTACGGTTGACGGCTACGCTGTAATAGCGGCAGACACCTTCGGCGCAGGTGCGTCTGTTCCCGCTCAGCTTAACACTGTCGGCGAAATCCTTATGGGCGAAAGCGCTGATTTCACGCTCAAAAGCGGACAGTGTGCAAAAATCTCAACGGGCGGTATGCTGCCGAAGGGCGCCAACGCCGCTGTAATGGTTGAGCATACTGATAATGCCGACGGTCTCTGCCTTATCTATAAATCAGTTGCGCCTTATGAGAATGTAACAAAAACGGGGGACGATATTGCCCTCGGCGAAACGGCGCTGAAAAAAGGAACAAAAATCACTTCTGCCGAAATCGGCGTGCTTGCAGCGCTCGGTATATATGAGATACCCGTTTACAAAAAGCCCGTGCTTGCAATAATTTCAACAGGCGATGAAATTGTAAAAGGCAAAATAAGGCAGGGGCAAATCAGAGATATTAATACGTTTTTACTGTCCGCCGCAGTAAAGGAATACGGCTGTGAAGTATTTGAATACGGCGCAGTAAAAGATGACAGAAATGAAATTGAAAGCGCAGTAAAAGACTGTATTAAAAAAGCCGACGCCGTGCTGATTTCGGGCGGCTCATCGGCAGGGGCAAGAGATATGACCGTGGATATAATTGACGCGCTCGGAAAGGCGTATTTCCACGGCATAGCGATGAAACCCGGCAAACCGACCATTTTTGGTATTGTTGACAGAAAACCGGTGTTCGGGCTACCCGGACATCCGCTGGCGGCGTATTTTGTATTCCGCTTAGTAGTCAGCGAATATCTGAAAAATACTATGAATATGCCCGAAGATATGCCGAAGAAAAGCGGTGTACTCGCGGTAAATATTCCGTCAAACCACGGCAGAGAGGAATTCCTCTGCGTAAAATATAACGAAAAAAACGAGGTTGTTCCCGTTCATACAAAGTCGGGCATTGTGTCTGTGCTGAGCGAAGCAGACGGCTTTATCCGTATTGACCGCAATGCCGAAGGCTTATTCAAAGGAACAACCGTGGAAATATATGAATTATGAAGTATAACTATCTGAACAATCTTCCGCTTGATGAAGCTAAAAGTAAATACTTTGCTCACTTAAAAGAGGTCGGCTTTACGGGTAAAACCGAAACTGTCCCCGTAACAGACGCGTGCGGCAGAATTATAAAAAGCGCCGCTTATGCGCACATCTGCTCACCGCATTATAACGCCTCGGCTATGGACGGCGTTGCGGTTAAGGCAGAGTTTACCTTTACCGCAAGCGAGCGCACGCCCGTTACCTTGACGCCTGCGGATTACACAGTTGTTGACACAGGCGATCCGCTACCCGAAAATGCCGACGCGGTCATTATGGTGGAGGATTTAATTGAAGGCGAAAACGGAAATTATGAAATAATCTCTTCCGTTGTACCGTGGCAGAATGTGCGCCAGGTCGGCGAGGACATCTGTATGGGCGATATGATTGCGCCGTCGGGTACAGTCCTTACGCCGTCGTTGTGCGGCTCTCTTCTTGCAGGCGGCATTACCGAAATTGAAGTGATGAAGAAGCCTCTTGTCGGAATTATCCCGACGGGTGACGAAATAGTACCGCCGACAGCAAGCCCCGAGAGAGGCGATATAATAGAGTTTAATTCAACCGTCTTTAAGGGAATGCTCAGCGGATTTAACGCAAAAGCAAAGACATATCCCATAACGCCAGATAAAAAAGAGCTGATAAAAGCGGCAATAGAAAAAGCCCTTTCGGAGTGTGATATCGTTCTCGTTTCGGCAGGCTCCTCCGCAGGACGCGACGATTATACAAGCGAAATTGTCGCTTCTCTTGGCACGGTTTTGGTACACGGAATTGCAATTAAACCCGGCAAGCCCGCTGTACTCGGCGAGGCGCTCGGTAAACCCGTAATCGGTCTCCCGGGCTATCCCGTTTCCGCTATTGTAATTATGGATGAAATTGTGCGTGACGTCGTTGCAATGTATTACGAAAAATCGCAGTTGGCAAGAGAAACGGTAAAGGCAATGCTTTCAAAAAAGATAGTATCTTCACTTAAATACAGCGAATATGTCCGCGTGTC
>CAMNAP010000064.1 GCA_946531445.1 uncultured Clostridia bacterium | reverse complement strand
TGGATTTTACCGACTCTTATGTAACCTTCAGAGAAGCGGTTGCAATTGCTAATAATGACGCTCATAATTCGTATACAATCAGGTTTGACAACAGTGTTGAAAGCGTTGCGGCAGGCTCTTATAACAATATTAATATTACCGCAGAAAATCTTGTAATAGACGGAAGCAGCGATAGGGAAAAGCCCGTTAAGTTTGTTTACTCAGACAGGGAAAACGCTCACCCGATTATCCTTTTGCCTACCGAAAATGTTACACTTTACGGAATAGAATTTCTTGACGGCTCGTTTTCAATAAGACCTGACGATAATGAAGCTGAAACTCAAAGCTATGAGAATATAAGAGTTTTAGAATGTAAGTTCAGCGATTACGGCCTGTTCGCATTTGGCGGTGCGTGCAAAGCGGCAGGAACATCGGCGAGCGTAAACTACAAGGATTTGTATTTCTGCGCAAACACGCTTGTTAATACTGACTGCTTCTTTGCGTATTCGGGCGACTGTGATAATTCAACGGCAGACGGTATTTATATAAGCCAAAACGAGCTTGACGAGAACAGCGTTATTGACGTTAACTGCTCTGACTGTAATACGTGGTATATCTACGGCAGAGAAACGCAGCAGGGCGGACTTACTTCTCCCGAAACGGCAGACGGCAATACAGTAAAAAACGTTCTGATTTCGGGTAATACGGGCGGAAGATTGCGTATGAGCTGTGCTGTAGGCGGAAACAGCAACAACACTATGGAAAACGTTGTTGTAAGAAACAACAGCTTTACGGATTTCTGTGAGTTTACCTGCGCTCAGAATAACAACGTGAAAAACGTCGGGCAGGAAATGCACACAAGCTCAAACGTTATGAGAAACTTTGTTATTGCATATAACAATGAACAATACACGGACTCAAGACCTGCGTCGCTTGCTTCAAGGCTTTATGTTTCAAGAAGCGAGGACGACGCGCTTGAAACGGGCTCACAGCTTTACAGCGACAATAACAAAATGGAAAGCTTTATAATTTACAGAAATACGGTTAACGGCGTAACAGAGGCGCAGCCCGATAATACTGTTGACGCCGATGTTGATTATACCGATTTGGGCGAATACACCGAAAAGAGCGTTTTCCCGTTTAAAGCGGCTGTTAAAAACGAAGCGCCGCAGGGAATAAGCTATGTATCTCAAAGCGGTAACACTTTTGAAAAGCTGTATTTCTTTGACAACGGCGTTGATTCACGCTATATGAGAAGCGAGTTTAAAGACGACGTAAAGGTTGAGACCTTCAACAGAAACACTTACACCTATGACAAACTTGTTGAGGGCAATGAATACGCAATCATTGCTCTTAAGGGAACGCGTGACAGCTATGAATTCAACAGCGATTCGCTTCTTTATATGACTCAGTTTACCGCAACGGGAGCTGATGTTGAGTTCAGACCGAGAATTCCGTGCAGCGACTATAAGGGCGAATACGTTGTGCTCCTTACGGGTAACGACGGCGTTATAAATAAGCCCGTTGTGATTGACTATCAGAGCCACATTCATTCTTACAAGCTTATATCGCAGATAAATCCCACCTGTACTGCGCATGGCATTAACACCTATAAATGCGAGCGCTGTGACAGCTCATATACGGAAAAAACCGACAGGACGGCGCACACGCCTGTTACTGACAAAGCTCTTGAGCCTACGTTCAGGAACTACGGACTTACTGCGGGCAGTCACTGTAAGGTTTGCGGCTCGGTGATAGTTAAGCAAAAGCGCGTTAACAAGCTCGGCGCTCCTTATTTGACAAAGCTCAAAAAGGGCAAAAGAAGATTTACTGCTCTATGGAAGAATGTCGGCGGAGTTGACGGCTATGAAATTCAGTATTCGGTTAAAAAGAATATGAAGTCATCAAAGAAAAAGACGGTTAAAAAAGGAACTGCAAAAAAGCTTACCGTCAAAAAGCTTAAAGCGGGCAGAAAGTACTATGTAAGAATCCGGGCATATAAGATAATCGGCAAAAAGAAGTATTATTCCTCCTGGAGTAAGAAAAGGGCTGTAAAACTGTAATTTACAGAAAGCTGAAATTATGTTACAATAAAGGCATAAAACATAGGGAGTGAAATTTATGTATACAGCTGACAACGGTAAAATATGGCTTGCAACGGGTGAAAACAGAATTTACCTTGAGCCGTCAATGACAAACCGCCACGGACTTATTGCGGGCGCAACGGGTACGGGTAAAACGGTTACGCTTAAGGTAATTGCCGAGTCGTTTTCAGACCTCGGCGTTCCCGTATTTATGGCGGATATAAAGGGCGACCTTTCGGGAATGTGTAAGGCGGGAAGCGAAAATAAACACATTCTCCGCTCAATTGAAACAATGGGAATAGAGAATTTTGATTACACCTCTTACCCCGTAAGATTTTTTGACGTTTACGCAAAAAACGGACATCCCGTGCGTACAATGATAAGCGAAATGGGTCCTGAGCTTATAGCAAGACTTCTCGGACTTAACGACGTTCAGAGCGGCGTGCTCAGAATAATTTTCAGAATTGCCGACGACAGGGGACTTATGCTCCTTGACCTCAAGGATTTAAGAATGATGATTCAGTATGTCGGCGACAACGCAAACGATTTTAAGCTGACCTACGGTAACGTGAGCGCCCAGACTCTCGGCGCAATTCAGCGCGCGCTTCTTATGCTTGAGGATGAGGGCGGCGATATTTTCTTCGGCGAGCCCGCTCTTGAGCTTGAGGACTGGTTTGACTGGGACGAGCAGGGAAGAGGCGTTATGAATATTCTTGAGTGTCAGGAGCTGTTCCAGCACCCGCTGTTATATTCAACCTTCCTTTTATGGATGCTTTCGGAGCTTTATGAAATGCTCCCTGAGGTCGGCGACATAGATAAGCCTAAAATTGCGTTTTTCTTTGACGAGGCGCACCTTCTATTTAACGACGCCCCGAAAGCGCTTCTTGAAAAGGTTGAGCAGGTTATCAGACTTGTACGTTCAAAGGGCGTTTCGGTCTGGTTTATTTCACAAAACCCTGCCGACATTCCCGAAAGCGTGCTCGGTCAGATAGGTAACCGCGTTCAGCACGCGCTCAGAGCGTATACGCCAAACGACCAGAAGGCGCTGAGATACGCGGCAAAATCGTTCCGTGCCAACCCTGCTTTCAATACCGAAACCGTACTTCAGGAGCTTGCAGTAGGTGAGGCACTTGTTTCAGTGCTTGATGAAAAGGGCGTTCCGACAATTGTTGAAAGAGCGGGAATTCTTCCGCCGAGAAGCTCTATGAATATTATTGAGCCGCTTGAATTACAGCACGTTGTTGCAACAAGTAAGCTGTATGAAAAGTATATGGTAATCGTAGACAGAGAGAGCGCATACGAAATTCTTATGTCAAAATATTCCGAGCAGCAGGAGGCAGAGCGCGCGGCGCAGGAGCAGCTTGAAGCAGAAAAGGCAGAGCTTGAAAAGCAAAAGGAGCAGACCGCGCTTGAAAAGGAGTACGCAAAGCTTGAAAAGGAAAAAGAAAAGCTTGCGCGCGAAAAGGAAAAGCTTGCTTCAAAGAAACGCTCCTCCTCGTATTACGGCGGCAGCAGACGTCGTACTTCGCCGGTCGGCAAAACGATTAATTCAGCCGCAAACACCGTAGGCCGTGAAATTGGAAAACAGCTTATCAGAGGACTTTTCGGAACATTGAAGTAAAAAAATAAAACGGAGCATTGCTCCGTTTTTATTTTGCGTTGTTGAAGTGTTCAATCAGCTCATAGCTGTCGCAGTAGGCGCTGAGCGCTCCTGCGGCGGTAACAGCCTTACCGCCCGTTATGTTGCCGAGAAGCAGACAGTCCTTAAAGCTGTAATCATAAAACAGACCGTAGCAAAAGCCCGCGAGAAACGCGTCGCCTGCGCCCGTTGAGTCAACGTGGCGGAAGCTATCAATTGCGCCGACGGTGAACGCTCCGCTTTCGTCAAGTCCCATAACGCCGCCCCTGTCAAGCTTTACAATAACTCTTTTGAAGTATTTTTTCAGCACCTCAGCCGCTGCCTCGGGCGTTGAGGTGTTCGTTATTTTCATAGCTTCCTTTCGGTTGGGCGTGTAGTAATCTGCAAGTTCAAGGTATTCCTTATATGTGTCAAGGCTCATACCGTCGTCCCAGCCTGTGTCAAAGACGAGTATTGTACCCTCGCTTTTCAGCTTTTTGTAAACGTCTGTAAAGCCGCCCGCCTGCATAATTGTTATCTTTGAGCCGCTTGCAAGCTTATAAAACTGCTCTTTGTTCTCGTCAGTAGGCTCAAGCGCGTTTCGTCCGTAGGTGAGAAAGCTTCTGTCGTCAGGAAGAATCGCCGCCGAGGTAACGTTGAGCGGGAAGCCCGCGCCGCCTGAAAAACCGTAAAGGTTTAAATATTCAGTATTGCTTTTATTAAATTCGTGCTTTGCGAAATCTGAAAAAATGTCGCAGCCGAGCTCGGTTGCAAGCTTTGTTTTTATACCGAGGCGCGCAAGGTTAATAAGCGTTGCGGGAATTCCGCCGCCGAGCTGAAGCTCAAATCCCTCTGAATATACCTCCTCGCCCTTTTTGGGCAGATGCTTTACGCCTGTGTATAGTAAGTCGGCGTTAGTTACGCCTGCTCCTGCGATGAATGACATATCTATCTCCAGTCTTGTGTGTATTTTTTGTTTATTTCAAGAAAGCTGTCAGTCAGCTTCGTTGCGAGTGAATAGGAGTTTACAAGCGGGTGAAGCGTGAGCGCCTCAACTGCCTTTTGCTTATTCTTTGTTATAATTGCCTGAGAGGCAAGGCGCTCATAGATTTTTACGCGCCTTATAAGCTCAAGGTTCTGCTCGTCTGCGTCGGGAAAGCGGTGCGGTGTAACGCCGTCAGCCGTAACGTCGCAGGTAATTTCAACTATGTCGCTGTCTCTGAGATTGGGAAGGGCGCTGTTATTTTCTGTACACAGAATCATTGAAGCGGGCTTTTTACTGTTGATAATTTCAATGTATTTAAGCGCGACTCCTGCGTATCCGCCGCTGTCACGGGAAAGTAAATCAAAGTGCCATTTGTTTTTTCTTTTTACCCCCGTTTCGCTCGCCATATAATTATTCTCGCGCTCGCCGTACCACTTTTCATAAATTGCAAGCGCCGCCTCAAAGTTGTTGTCTATATCAATTTCGCTAAGCTCGGCGGTCATTTTTTTATTGATTTCGCAAATCTGCTCGCCGCGCGTTTTATCGGCTTTAAGAATGTTGCCGAGCGCCTTCTCGCTGTAGTAAAAATAGTAGAGATACTCGTTTAGTATTGAGCCGCGCTCACGAAGAAGCTTTTTTTCAAAATAACGCATATCTGTTTTTTCGTACGCTTCGTCGTTTTCAATGAGCTTATCAAGCATTTCCTCGCCGCAGATTTTAATTGACGTGAAATAGCTGAGATGATTAAGACCGTAAATTTCGCCCTCCGCTTCGTCGCCGTCTTTTCCGTAGAGCGAGGCAAAGGAGCGAAGCATTCCCGACGGCGCGTCGCAGATACCGAAGGTGAAATCGTACCCCATATCGTGAAGCGCCTGAGTTACAAGCCCAGCAGGGTTTGTAAAGTTAAATACTTTACAACTTGGTTTAGCATATTTTTTAACAAGCTCGCAGTATTCAACAAGCGCGTGTACGCTTCTCATAGCAAACGAAAAGCCTGCGGCTCCCGTGGTTTCCTGTCCGAGCACACCCAGGGACAGAGCGCAGCGCTCGTCACGTACTCTCATTTCGTCGCCGCCCTCGCGTATTGTTGTAATAACATAGTCGGCGTCTTTAATTGCCTCAATTGCATCTGTAGTAAGGCTGAAGCTCAGCTCCGGGCAGATAATGCCCGCCGCGTGCTTCGCCATTTTTCCGTATATATTTAGCTTGTTTTCATTGTTGTCCATAAAAACAAGCGTGTCTATATTCAGCGCCGTTGCTTTCTGGGCTAAGCTTTTTGCCAAAAACATTGAGCGGACTCCGCCGCCTCCGATAACTGCAAGCTTCATTTTCTCACCTCTGAAAAATTTTAACATAAATATGCCCTGCGGTCAACAAATAGCAAAATAAAAAAATTTATAGTTTTCTGTTGACATTGGGTAATAAACGTGTTATAGTATAGACAGTTAGCGGCGGCTAACTTATTATATGCCATATTGGTTAGCTATAACTAACCTCCCCGTTCCTATCCTTATTCCATTCCTTATTCTTTATTCCTAAAGTTAGCCGCCCTGACACTTAGGAGATTGTTATGAATAAATATATACTTAAAATTGACGGTATGATGTGCGGTATGTGCGAGGCGCACATAAACGACACGGTAAGGCGCGTTGTACCGAACGCGAAAAAGGTTACCTCCTCCCACAAAAAGGGGGAAACAAGCTTTGTTTCGGATTCGGCTGTAGACGAGGCGGCGCTTAAAAAAGCGATAAAAGAAACAGGCTACGAGCTTAAGGAAATAAGCTCACAGCCTTACGTTAAAAAGGGAATATTCAAAAAGTAAAACGCAGTGATTACTGCGTTTTATTTTGTTATCAGAAAAGTTCTGTTTTTTCAACTCGCTTTTCAAAGAAGCATATGGGCTTTTTTACAAGGAATTTAACGCCGAGACCGATTACAAGACCTACGCCGATATAAGCGCAAAGCTTGAGTAAATCGAGCCAGTAATCAGCGCCGTAGGTCCCGCATACGCACTCTCTCATTGCGTTGATTACGTAAGTAAAGGGCATATACGGATTAAGCGTTCTGAAGAAATTGGGCGTTACGTCTATCGGGAAAGTACCGCCCGAGCCGCCAATCTGAATTACAAGGAAGATAATGCCAATTGATTTTCCTATATCGCCGAACGTGAATGTTAGAGAGTAAACGAAAACATTAAAGGCGACGGCGGCGACGACTCCCGCAAGAATGAACATAAGCGGGTGGTAACACTGTATTTTCAGGAAATACAAATCGCCGAGACAGATTATAAGCGCCTGTACAACCGAGAAGAGAAGGAAGGTGGACATTCTTCCGAAATAGGTCTGATAAATCCTTACGTTGTCGCCTATTTCTTTTTTGCGCTTAACGGTGGTTTTTACTACGGCGATAAGAATCATTGAGCCAACCCAGATTGCCAGCGTGCTGTAAAACGGAGCCATAGCCGAGCCGTAGTTTTCAATTCCGTAAACCTTTTCGGTGTTTACAATTACGGGGCAGGCGAGAAACGCGCCGAGTTGCTGTGAATTTGTTCCCGACATATTTTGCAGCGTGTTCATAATATCGCTGTCGCCGAGTCCCTCAAGCTTTTTTGAAAGGCTTTCAAGCTGTTTGTTAACGCCCGTAAGGAGCGAATCAATTGAAGCTGCTACATTCTCACCGCTTTCAACCGTTGAACCTATGCTTCCCGCGAGCGACTGAATAGCGGGCAAGTCTGCGTTGAGGTCTGAAACAAGATTGCCTGTAACGGTGAGCATATCAATAACAGACGTGAGGCTTTTGTCAATAATCGGCTTGATATTCTTTTTGTAGTCGTCCTGAACTGTTGTAATACCCGAGGAGAGGGCACTCATTTCGGAGGTGATTTTTTTTACCTGCGACTGAGCGTTTCCGCTTTTTGCAGAGTTAATGAGGGAAAGAATTCTGTCTGCCTGAGAGATACGTTTGTTAACGTTTGCTATAGCTGTATCAAGTGCTGACGATTTAATAGGCAGATAGCTTTTTACCGTCTGGAGTGCGTCTCTTACGGCTTCAAGCTGAGATTTCAACTTGAGCATTTTTGCTTCGGCTTCGGCAAGCGGAGCGGCGGCGTCATCGCCCATCTTAGTACTGATTGAATCTATCGCCTTTGAGGCGGAGGAAATGTCCTTTGAAACAGAGGTTAGCGTTGAATCAACAGAGTCGGTAATTGCGTTTACACTGTTCTGTATAAGCTTTGCCATATCCTCGCCACTGTCAATAAGCGTGTCAGCCTGCTTTAATACGTCGTTAAGATTGTTGTCGTTAACAGCGTCTCCCAGCTTTTTTGAAAGCGTCATTATGTTTTCAAATCCCTTAACTGTTTTTTGAACGCTTGTAACGGTGTCCCTTGCAGAATCAATTTTTGTCTGTAGGTCGCCAAAGGTATCAAGCGCACCGTTCTGGGTTGCTTCCGCCACAACGTCTATAAGCGAGCTTACAACATTTATTACTGTTGTAACGAAGGATTCGTTAACCTCTTGCTGAACTGTCTGAACAACCTTGTCGGTTATTTTTGTTGCAATAGCGTTTTTCTTTTCGTTTGCATAGTATGTAATCTGCGGCTGCTTGAAGTTGTTTGTAACAATGCTTGTAAGCGACTTTGAAAAGCCCTTGGGGATTTCAATACCTGCATAGTATTTACCCGACTCAATACCCTTCATCGCTTTATCCTTTGATACAAACTGCCAGTCAATTGCGTCGTTTGCTTTAAGATTTGACTCAATCTGGGCGCCGACATTTATTTCAATATCTCTGTATTTGTAGCCCTCGTCTTCAATTACTACGGCAACCTGCATATTGCCGGTTGAGCCGTAGGGGTCCCAGTTTGCAAATATATTGAACCACGCGTAAAGCGAAGGCAAAACCGCAATGCCGACGGCAAGTATAACAGCCATAGAATTTGTAAAAATGCTTTTTATATCGCGGCGGAAGATTTTAGCTATGTTTTTCATTTTAGTATTCCTCGCTTTCTTCGTTGTCTTTTTCCTCTTCCTCGTCGTTTTCACCGTCTATGTCCTCAAGGAAGATGTCATATTCGCCGAATTCAAGCTGTTTGTCGTCTTTAAGATAAGGGATAACCTTTGATTCAACAAGGTATTTTGAATAGTCGGCAATTACAAATATGATTATGTTAAGGAAGATTAGAATTATCCATGCCTGAAGCCACTGAACCTCGTGGTGAGTTTTGTGGCTTATTGCAATACCGCATACGGTGAAGATTAAAAATATTACCGTAGCAATAATTTTTGTTATTTTAAGAATCCTGCTTCCCTTGTCAAAATTGTAAATAATCTTGTCGCGCAGAAATTTGTACTTGTAGGCAAGCCGCTCATCATCGCTGAGCGCTTCGGCATTTAATGTCTTATCGTAATTGTTCATAAAATCGCCTCTGTAGCAGTAATTATAAAAAAGAATTATAGCACTTTTAATTCATTTTACAAGATGAAATATTATTAATATTTTATTAATTTTTGTTTTTGATGTTTTTATTGCGTAGTAAATATTTATATGCTATAATGATTTTAACCGAAAGGTAAAAATTTTAAATGGAGGTAAAATTTATGGCACCTAAAAAAAGCATAGGCGAATCTTATTCGCTGTTTTTTCAGAATTTGTTCAACTTTAACGGAAGAACAAGACGTTCAGATTATTGGCGCGTAGTTATTATTAACTCTTTAGTTGTAGGAGCTTTAGGAGGTATTATTTCAGGAGCTTTCGGAACAGACAGTGCGGTTGGTTCTTCACTTTCAAGCTTATTGTCAATTGCATTATTTGTGCTTGAGCTTGCTCTTGTTGTACGCAGACTTCACGACACGGGAAAGAAAGGAACATATTATCTTCTCGGCCTGATTCCGATTGTTGGATGGATTATTATCTTCATTGCTCTTGTAACAGACAGTGAGCCCGGCGACAACGCTTACGGTCCTAACCCTAAGGCTGACCCCAATGCATATCAGGCTTATCCTAATTATCAGGA
>CAMNAP010000063.1 GCA_946531445.1 uncultured Clostridia bacterium | reverse complement strand
GACGCAGTTATGGACAACCAGCAGAATAGTGCCATTTCATTTAATGCAGACTGATTTATTCGTTAACGGCACATATACAAATTGTTATGCTCAAATCGCTTCAAGCCGTAAAAGCAAAGATTTGTAAGTAAAATAAAAAGAGCAGTAACCCTTGTTACTGCTCTTTTTATTTTATTATTCAATTGTAAGAAAGTCCGAAAAGCCCGTTACTTCAAAGATTTCCATAACAATTTCATTTGCGCCGCAAACCTTCATTTCGCCCTGTCTGGTCATAGCTTTCTGAGCGGTTAGAAGAATTCTGAGTCCTGCTGAGGATATGTAATCAAGCTTTGAAAAATCAAAGACGAGGCTTGTAACTCCGTCAAGCTCGTTTTTTATTACTGCTTCAAGCTCAGGCGCGGTAGTTGTTTCAAGCCTGCCCTCAACGGCGATTAAAAGTGTGCCCTCATTTAGCGTTTTATTTATTGTCATAATTAGATTCTCCCGACGTTATGATTTTCTGATTGCTGTTTTATATTACTAATTTTCAACAAAAAAGTCAAGATGCCTGTCATATTGAAAACACCTCGTCTTTATATTACATTGTTGTTTTTTGTGTAACAGTATGGTATACTTAAAATGCATTTAAATATACGTTTTTAAGCCCGGCGATTAATAAAGGAGACTTTTATGAAAAAGCTTAAAACATATCTTGAAAAGCCCTGGTTTGCGTACACCTTTGCGCTTTGTACGGCTATACTCTTTTATGTGTTAATAGCCAATCTTCCCGCTGTGGGAAGCGCAATCAAATCGGTGCTTGCTTTTCTTGCGCCTATTATAATCGGCGTAATCATCGCTTATCTTCTTAATCCCGTTTCAAATTTCTTTGAAAAAAAGCTATTTAAAAAGATGAAAACGGATTCAGCGCGTCATACAGCGGGCGTGATTCTTACGCTTGTATGTATGGTGCTTGTTATCGTTCTTCTTCTTGTTGCGCTCATTCCTTCGCTTGTTCACAGCGTAAGCAAGCTTGTAACAAACTGGGACAGCTATATGCTCAAGCTTGAGGGGCTGTTTGTAAAAGTTCAGGAATTAGCATCAAAATTCGGAGTTAATATCAGCACAGATAACCTTTCCTCGCTCGTTGAGGGCGCTCTTGATAAGCTCGTTGTGTTTGTTAAGAATAATACAAAGACTATTCTTAATACGGCGGGAACTATAGGAACGGGCGCTCTGAATATAGGTATGGGGCTTGTTTTCGGCTTCTGCTTCCTTGCCACTAAAAAAACGCTTGTGGGCGTTGTTCTCAAACTCCGCTACGCTTTTATTGATGGGGAAAAGGCGGCAAAAAACGATAAAATATGGAAAAGCTGTCACGAGATATTCATAAGCTATTTCGGTTGTACGCTTCTTGACGCGCTTATCGTTGGCGTAGCAACGCTTGTGTTTATGCTAATCGTCGGACTTCCGTATGCTCCGCTCATTGCGCTTATAGCGGCGCTGACGAATATTATTCCGTCAGTAGGTCCGATTATCGGCGGTGCGCTGGGCTGTTTCTTCCTTGTTATAGATAAGCCGATAAATGCTTTATGGTATCTGATTTTCTCCTGCGTAATTCAGGCGATTGACGCCCTTGTAATCAAGCCGAGACTGTTTAAAGGCTCGCTCGGTATTCCCGCTGTGTGGACGTTAGTGCTTATTATCCTCGGCGGAAAGGTTGCGGGTATGCTTGGCGTTCTTCTTGCAATTCCCGCTGCGGCAATTGCGGTGATTATTTATAGCGAGATTATTTTACCAAAGCTTGAAAGCAGAACAAAGAAAATCAACGAAAAAGAGGAAGTTTCTGACGAAGCTGAATAACTATCGTTAAGCTAAAATCTTACAAAAAGCCAAGCTACTGAAAGTAGCTTGGCTTTTTGTATGGGCGTATCAGATTAATGAGGTGCAACCTTTTTAAGCTTACTGCATAGGAATTATTTATTGACTATATGGCACAAATATATTAAAATGTAAATATATATGTATAATTTTTTATAAGACAATATAAACAGACTAAGCTACGCTGAATACGGCTATTCAGCACGCTGTTTTTGGCAACGTTTTTATTAGTGGAGGTTAGAGTATGGGCAAAAGATTGAAGAAGTATTTTTCGGTACTTCTTGCCGGAGTTATGGTTTTTTCGTCATATTCAATTTTGTCGTATGCAAAAACGGAGATTTATTCCGACTGGAGCGATTGGTCAACTACTCCCGTAACGGAAGACAGCAATACAGAGGTTGAAACAAAAACTGTCAGCGAATACTGGCGTACGCGTTATGATTATGATTATTATTGCACATGGTATGCAGGAGATTCTGCCTCAAACCCATATGTGTACAGCAACACAGGAGGAAACTGGCACTACTTTGAAAACGTAGGCTCTTATTATTCTGTATATTCCTACACAAAGGGTACTCAGGCGTATCCTCCCGGTTATTACAGAAATGTAAGCCCGGGCTATATTTTATCAGCAGCCAACGGCGAGTTACCGGGTAACGGCGCTTCTATGTCATATTGTAAAAACGGGGGCAACCAGGTGGGCTATGCGCTTCGCGCCGACCAGAGCGGACAGACAGACAATAGAAATCAGATTGTCTTTCTTGTTAACAGCGCTGATGAATATAAGGATGTTACTTATTACAGATACAGAACAAATTCGTCAATATATTCAATTACTTATGATGCAAACGGAGGCCAAAATGCTCCGTCCTCACAAGAAAAGACACACGGTACAGATATAACTCTCAGCTCTCAGATTCCCGAAAGGGAGGGGTATTCATTCCTCGGATGGGCTCCGAAAACAGCATTTGTCAGCGGCAAACAATCTAATTCAAGTATTATTAGTTTTTATCAGGATATTTATTCAGCTGATTTAAGTACGGTATATGCTACTCCTGAATATCAGCCGGGAGATACATACAGCAAAAATGCAGATATTACGCTTTATGCTGTATGGCAGGGTGAACGCTTTGTATACTATAACGCAAACGGCGGTCAGTATGCCCCTGCAACTCAAACTTATTGTGAAGGAGAGACAATTAAGTTAAGTACAGCTAAACCGAAGCGAGACGGTTATATTTTTAAAGGCTGGGCTGAGTCTCCTGATGCCGAAGAGGCGACTTATCAACCCGGTGCCGACTATTCAGGAGAAACAACCACTTTATACGCAGTCTGGACGGAGCTGGGTTCAGATAAATACTTAATCACATATAACGCAAACGGCGGAGAGGGAGGACCTGAATATCAGATTAAAAACAAAGGAGAGCCTTTGGTTATTACTGATGAAGTACCGACAAGATACGGATATAATTTTAACTATTGGTCTTCTACCTCATTATTTTCCAAAAAGTATTATCCTGGTGATACCTATACCGATGATAAATCCATAACATTAAATGCGCAGTGGACTTCTGTCGGAGTTAAGGAATACACCGTAGAAAGATACTTAATGGATACGAATGGGGATTATCAGTTAGTTTCAACCGAAAACTCTGAATACACGCTCAATGAAACTGTTACCGCTGATTATACATTGGAAGAAGGATTCTATCTTGACACTGAAAACAGCGTTTTAAGCGGTGTACTCACACAAGGTGAAAATCTTGTTTTAAAGGTATACATCGGAAGAAATAAGCATACCCTTACATTTGATGACGGCACTAATGATTCAAGTAGTGAATTATATTTTGGCGCACCGATAAATGTTCCTGATGACCCTGAAAAATCGGGCTTTGATTTCCTCGGCTGGAGTGAAGACGGAGAATCAGTTGCGTCTGTAGAAAAAACAATGCCTGACAGGGATTTAGATTATACCGCGCTGTTTTCCGGTCACGACTGGAGCGAGTGGACGGTAACAACACCGGCAGTTGAGCCTACTTGTACAGAAAAGGGAAAGACTGCAGTAGAAACAAGAAGCTGTAACCGTTGCCATATTGAAGAAACAAGAGGCGGCGAGGATGTTGACGCCCTTATGCACAGCTATCAGGCTGTAGTAACAGCGCCGACCTGTACGGAGCAGGGATATACAACTTATACGTGTATACGTGGCGATAACAGCTACGTAGGCGATTACACAGAGCCTCTCGGTCACGACTGGAGCGAGTGGATGGTAACAACACCGGCAGTTGAGCCTACTTGTACAAAAAAGGGAAAGACTGCAGTAGAAACAAGAAGCTGTAACCGCTGCCACATTGAAGAAACAAGAGGCGGCGAGGATGTTGACGCGCTTACACACAGCTATCAGGCTGTAGTAACAGTGCCGACCTGTACGGAGCAGGGATATACAACTTATACGTGTATACGCGGCGATGACAGCTATGTAGGAGATTATACTGAGCCTCTCGGCCACGACTGGGGCGAATGGAAAGTTGTCACTCCCGCAACTTGCGAGGAAAAGGGCAGTGAGCAACGCGTCTGCAAGAACGACAGTTCACATATAGAAACGAGAGATATTGAAGCGAGCGGACATAAGTCGGTTACCGACGCCGCTGTCGCTCCGACCTGTACCGAAACAGGTCTCACCGAAGGCTCACACTGCTCGGTTTGCAATAAAGTTCTTGTAGCTCAGGAAGTTGTTGCGGCTCTCGGTCACGATTATGACGGCGGCGTTATCACCACTCCTGCAACCTGCACAGAAGACGGTGTGAAAACCTACACCTGCAGAAACGACGCAAGCCATAAATACACTGAACCTATTGCCAAAACGGGCCACGACTGGGGCGAATGGATTACTGTAAAAGAAGCTACAATTGACGAAAAAGGTCAGGAAAAAAGAATATGTAAAAATGATGAAACGCATATTGAATACAGAGATACTGACATAATTACTTCTTATACCGCAACATTTGTTGTTGTGAATGACGACGGAAGTAAAACAATCGTTGATAAGGTTCGGTTTATGTCGGGAGCTTCTGTAATTAGCGAGCCTGCAGTACCTCAGAAGGGAAGCAGATATATCGGTTATTGGGAGGATTATACTCTTTCTGATAAAGATATAGAAATCAAGGCTGTATATGAGTTGAAATCTTCTGACAATGAATCCGAGCTTGAAACGGATAAAAATGTTGTATATGAAGACGGAATTGCTAAGATTACACTTTCGGCATTTGCTGAAACACTCAATGCTAAGGTTAAGTACGGCGCAGTTCCAACCGACATAATCCTTGTGCTGGATACCTCAGGCTCAATGAACGATAGAATGCCAAACGGAAAAACGAGGCTGCAGGTACTCAAAGAGGTGTCGCGTAATTTCGTCGGAAAAATTGCCGAAAATGCCGAAGCTAACGGAGTTGACCACCGTATTGCCATTGTCAGCTTCGCTTCAGAGGCAAGCCTTCTGACCGGCAACAGATATTCAAATGCATTTGTGCCTGCAGGCAATAAGGCTCTGATATCAACGATTAACGGCTTATCCGCTAACGGCGCTACGCGTTCGGATTACGGCCTTGATGTTGCAAAAAGAATTCTTGCAAACAATAAAGACGACAGCAGAGAAAAAACAGTAGTTTTCCTTACCGACGGCGTTCCGACTTATTACGGAGACTTTATAGACGCTTATGCTAACAGCGCTATCAGTACTGCCGGGGATATCAAAAAACTGTACGGTGCAAATATTTACTCCGTCGGTGTTTCAATAGACGCGTCCCCTGATACTGTGCTTGCTGCAAATCCCTCAAGCGATAATGAAAAGATGAATGCGTTTATGCATTATGTTTCTTCAAATTATCCAAACAGCACACAGATAAATAACGGCGCCGATAAGGAAGATGACAGCTTCTTTATTACAGCGGATAATTCCGATACTCTTGCTAGCATTTTTGACAATATTGTTGCACAGAAAATATCAAATACAATTACATTCTCAAATATTACCGTAGTGGATACTGTTTCTAAGTATTTCACGTTAACGCAAGAGCAGGAAACGGCTTTACGTTCGTCCCTTGTGAGCACCTACGGTGTATCAAACGAGCAGATTTCTGTTGTTCGTAATGATGACGGAACAACTACGCTCCGCATTGAAAACATAAGCCCTAAAGCGATATTTGATAACGGTACGCAAACGGGTTACGGAATTACTGTGACATATGAAGTCAGCGCAAATGAAAACGCAATTGACGCAGGCTTTTACAGCGTTACGGAGGATAACGGTTATCTTGAAAAAGACGGCACAGTAGTGGCACAGTTCAACCCTCCTGCCGATATTGAAATTGACAGCTCAAGATACATAGTTAAATATGTAGTTGACGGCGAAGTTTATGCAATAGAAGAAACAGCTCCGGGCGCTGTAATAACGCCTCCTCAGCTTGAGTACGCAACCTTTGCTGTAGGAGATAATACTGTTGCAACCGAACGTGTAACTACCGTTACAGCAGAGAATAATTCACCGAAGCACAGCGTTAAATGGATTATTAACGGCAATGAAACTCTGCAGCAATACAGAGAAGGTCAGGTTATTGTTCCTCCCGAAGTCAATGCGCCTGAAGGCTACATTTTTGTCGGCTGGAATGATATCGTGCCTTATCAAATGGAAAGCGAAGACCTTGAATTTTCGGCTGTGTTTATTGAGCATACTCATAGGTTTGACACTGAGATTTCAGGTTCCTGTGAAACGGGTGTTGTTACAAAATACACCTGTTCAATATGCGGATACAGCTACAGCGAAACCGCGCCTGTATGTCAACACAATTACTGTGCAAACATTGTAAAAACAGATGAACAGTCTGTAGCAAGTATTATATGTTCAAATTGCGGTGATGTTTATCAGGAGGAAACCGTAATAAAATATGTAGCTGCTTCAAGTTCAAGAACAAATGCTACTGTTTATGACCTTAATCTGACTCAGGAGAGCACGAATATTCAGCCTGACGGTACAATAGTGGTAAAGGTTTCGTTAGATAACGACGCTCTTATCCGCGCCGGCAAACTATATGCTTACAGAATAGAAAACGGCGTTAAGCATAAAGTTGAAATTGTTAAGAGCGGAACATTTGCCTATCTGTATCTTGACCATTTCAGCTATTATGTAATTGCAAAAGACGATGCGGACGTACCCGAATTCTCGGAAACTGTCTGTGCGTTTAACGGTCATACCGAGGTTGTTGATAAAGCCGTTCCTGCAACTTATACTTCCGAAGGTAAAACGGAAGGAAAGCACTGTTCGGTATGCGGCGAAGTGCTTGTAGCACAAAAGCCCGTTGCTAAGCTTACAAAAAAGGCAAACACTCTTACCGTTAAAGCTAAGAAGCCAAAGGTTAAATTTGCTCTGCTTAAGAAAAAGAAGCGTACAATTGCTCTTAAGAAGTGGGCGAGTGTAAGCGGCGCTCAGGGCGCAGTGACATATAAGCTTACCTCTGCTAAGAAAGGTAAGAAGAGCTTTAAAAAATACTTTAAAGTTGCTAAGAACGGTAAAATTACCGTCAAGAAGGGCTTAAAGAAAGGTAAGTATAAGGTTAAAATTAAGGTCACAGCCGCAGGCAATGGTGAATATGATGCAAAGGCCGTAACCGTAACAGTTACAATTAGAGTAAAGTAATATCTATTCAAATATATGCGATGTATGTTTTATTCTCCAAAGAATTATTGTATTCATCGCGCGGTAATAAATTTCATTAAACAAGCGACTCGGTTGATACCGGGTCGCTTTTTGATTATGCACGTGTTTTTATTTTTGATTTATCAAAAGCCGTATCTTAACTGATAATACCGCTGTTTTCGGCTTTAATCAGAGCTTTGCAGTCTTTTATAGGTATTCGTACAATACGCCCTGATTGAATTACAAAGCAGGTCGTTGAGAATTACAAATGACACCTTTGGCTCTGTCGTGCGCGTTACCGTAACCGATACGGAATCAATGGAAATTTCAATATTGCTGAATTCGGATTTTTGCTTATAAGCGTTCGGATTAGGCTTTCCGCTTCCTTTTTGCATATGCACAAGCGTAAGGCTGTTTTTCAGCAGAGCGCCAAATTGATATTCACCAAAAGCAATTTCTGTTTTGTCGGTGTAATAATGATATAAAGTGTGCGTGTCACCGTAAGGATTAAAGCCTGATACGCAAGCAACGTCGGGACAAACAAACATTGTGTGAGAAAAACGCTTACCTGCTTTGACATTGGTATAATACGGCTCAATACAACAACTCATATAAAGCGGCAACCAACTTTGAACAGCGTTTACCATATCGGATATTTTTCTGTCAATATTGTGGATGATTTTTATTTTTATGCCCTTTGAAACAAGGCGAAACATAAGATACGCCCATTTTGCACTGTATTCCTTATCCTTTGTCATCCAGTCGATACTGCTGTCAGAATAGAGATATATTTCCTTTGCTTCGCTGTTAATTACCTCCGTAAGAAAGCGAAGCACCGCCTCCTGTAAGCCGCTCTCATTTATATATCTTTCGTTTTCCGAGTACGACAAATCAAGCGCAGACAAATCAAACGGTAATTCCTGCGGAAGTTTTACTGCGTCGATAGATTGCAAAAGTCTTTTTATATGCTCGTCCTCCGACTGAAAATGACACAGCCAGTTTTTAAAGCTGTAATATATGCTTTCGTCATCGCCTGCATCTCTGTATTCAATTAATGCCTTAATCTCTTCAATAAGATTTTTATCTACTGCTTTTGCAAACAAAGCGTGGCTGATTGCTTCATATAGCGGCGAGCTTGGTTTCAGTATTCTGTTTCCGCTCCGTATTCGGCTTATATATGAAGCGTCAAGGTTAATGCTTTGTGCAAGCTCTTTATTAGAGGTATCAGTCAGAATCATAACAGCATTCAGTTTTGAAGGAAATGAGGTTGTATCAATAACCTTTTCCTTCGGGAAAAGCCATTTTTTGAGCGGTTCTTTTAACTCTTCACTGTCAGTCTTAATAACTGTGCGCAGCACGTCCGTTTTATTCTCTTTTTTGCAATATAAAATAATACCGTCTGTTAACTTATCAACAGTAGTACTGTTAGGATTAGGTGTGCGAGCGCCGCTTTTCAGTCGGCTGATATTTGTAACTCCCATATTTGTATATTCGGCAATTTCTCTCGCTTTAGTATTGAGCGCGTTAAACAGTATTTCTAATTTATCTTTCAGCATATTAATCACCTCACCTTGATTATAATTTGTTGACTGAAAAATGTCAAATGCCAAAATCAGTCAATATATTGAAATATTAAATTACATATTATATATTAAACTTGGAATACTCTATCATTTTTCAGGAGGTTTTATTAGTATGAAAAAAATATTATCCATTATTCTATCCATCCTGATGGCGTTTTCCTTAACGCCTGTCACGGCGTTGGCTGATTCTTCGCTTACGCTCCCGTACAGCAACGATTTCAGCAGCGAGAACGCGCTTGACGGCTGGACGCTGAGCAACTGCGTCAGCGGTACGGGAATTAAAGACGAAGCGTTTAAGTTCAAGTGGACCACCGCTCCGCCGCAGTATCTCATTTCACCCGAGCTGCCTGCCGCTGCCGGCGGTATTGCCCTGGCTTTTAAGTATTATGGCAGCTCCGGAATGTGGACCGAAGAATTCAGCGTAGGCTACTCGGTTACAAACAATGAAACCGGCTCCTTCACCTGGGACACTTCAATCGCTACGTCCGACGGTACGGCACATGACTATTTTAAAATCTTTCCCGCCGCTACAAAGTACGTTGCAATCCGTCATCAAAG
>CAMNAP010000062.1 GCA_946531445.1 uncultured Clostridia bacterium | reverse complement strand
TTAGGGGCAAAAGGACAAAGCCAAAACCTAACCTTCCTTATGACGAGCGCCCCAAGGGGCGGTTTTTTTAGTTCGGAAGGCGGAGTGCGGAGTGCGGAATTCAATTGAGAATTGAGAATTGAGAATTTATGGCGGGACACCCGCACCCGATTATAATTGAGCGAAGCGACAAACCTGAATTCACAATTCACAACTCATAATTCATAATTGATATTTAATTATATTGCTCTTTGCTTGACAAAGAATAATAATATGGTAATATATACTCGTCTGTTAAGATAATATTTAAAACACGGGTAGCTTATGAAGAAAAATATGATAATAGGGCAGTCGGGCGGACCGACGGCTGTAATAAATTCAAGCCTTGCAGGCGCTATTGAATACGGCTTGCAGAGCGAGAAGGTTGGAAATATTTACGGAATGATAAACGGTATTGAGGGGCTGATGGAGGAAAATATCATCAGCCTTTCGGCGATGTTCAGACATCTCCCTCACGAGCTTAACAGGCTTAAGCATTCGCCTGCTATGTTCCTCGGCTCGTGCCGTTTTAAGCTTTCAAACAGCAGAGAGGAATTTGAGAAGATTTTTGAGGTTCTTGAATTCTATGAAATAGGATATTTTGTTTATATCGGCGGCAACGACTCAATGGATACCGTAAAGAAGCTTTCGGATTACGCGAGGTCAATCGGAAGCGACCTCAGAGTTGTCGGAATACCGAAAACGATAGACAACGACCTTAACGGAATTGACCATTCACCGGGTTTCGGCTCGGCGGCAAAATATATTGCGACCTGCGTAAGAGAGGTTGCGTACGACACGAGTATTTACTCAATAAAGAGCGTTCACATTGTTGAGGCAATGGGACGTAATGCGGGCTGGCTTACGGCTTCAAGCGTTCTTGCAAGGCAGGACAATATGCCTGCGCCGCACCTTGTGTATCTGCCCGAGGTACCGTTTTCGGTTGAGCAGTTTGTTGAGGACGTTAAGGGCAAGCTTGAGGAGTACAACTCGGTTATAGTTGTTGTTTCTGAGGGAATCAAGGACAAGGACGGAAAGTATATTTCGGCGGCGCAGAATACGGGCGCGGACAAGTTCGGCCACGCAAGACTAAGCGGTACGGGAGCCTTTCTTAAGCACGTAATTGAGACTGAGATAGGCTGTAAGGTGCGTGCGCTTGAGCCGTCAGTTCTTCAGAGAAGCGCAGGGCATATTGCGGCGCTGACAGACGTTAACGAGGCGTTTAACCTCGGCTCAGTTGCGGTAAGGGCTGCTGTTGACGACAACAAAACGGGAGTTTTTTCAACGCTGAGAAGAACCTCTAACAAGCCGTACTGTGTTGAATATGATACAGAGGATGTTGCCGTTGTTGCAAACGAGGAAAAGACCGTTCCCGTTGAGTGGATTAACGAAGCGGGCAACGACGTTACGGAGGAAATGGTTACTTACTTAAGGCCGCTTATAAGAGGTACAGTTCAGACTCCGTTCAGGGGAGGACTTCCCGACTACGTTGACATACGGCATCTTGATGTAAGAAAGCAGAGATACAGAGATTAAGAAAAACCGCCGATGGCGGTTTTTTTAGTGCAGAAGGCGGAGTGCGGAGTGCGGAATTCAATTGAGAATTTATGGCGGGACACCCGCACCCGATTATAATTGAGCGAAGCGACAAACCTGAATTCATAATTCTTAACTCATAATTCTGAATTCAGTTTTGCTGCGGCTTCGCGCTGACCCTCGGGAGTGTCTCTGTAATATTGAGTAAAGGGCTTGAAGCGTTCCTTTTCCTCCCAGATTTCCTTTGCCTTAGGCGCCCAGTGAGCCGCGTAATTCTCACACTTTGCGCACAGCGCTTCAGCGCTTTCGGGGCAGTTGAGGTTTGTACTCTTTGCACCCGTTTTATTGACAATATCAACAAGCGCCTGCGGATTTTCAAGCATTGGGCAGGGGCGCAGCATATTGTCGTTAAACGGCTGGCCTTTATAATATTCCTTAAAGAGCGGCGAGTTAAGACACTCGTAAACGCTCTTTTCTTTTATGTTGCTGTCTGAATAATGGATAAATACACAGGGTTCAACGTCGCCCTCTGAATTTACGTGGAAGTAGTTTCTTCCGCCCGCGATACAGCCGCCTACGAATTCGCCGTCGTTCTGGAAGTCAACGGTGAAAATCGGCTTGCCTGTTTTACTGTTTCGCTTTTCGCGGATTGTACGGTAAACGTGCTCGCGCTGTTCGGGAGTGAGAAGCAGGCTTGTGTCTGCGTCGCTTCCTACGGGCATATAGTGGAAATACCACGCGAATTTTGCACCGTTTTCAATTTCCATATCGTAAAACTCGTCGCTTGTTACAGCCTCGTAGTTCTGTGATGTGTAGCAAACGGAGGTGCCGAAAAGGCATTTATGCTTCTTGAGAAGGCGCATTGCTTCAAGCACTTTGTCGTAAACGCCTTCGCCGCGACGTGCGTCGGTTGTTTCCTTATTACCCTCAATTGAAAGCGCAAGAGTAAGGTTGCCCGCCTTTTTCATATCCTCGCAGAATTTGTCGTCAACAAGAGTTCCGTTTGTGTAGCAGAGGAAGAGGCAGTCTCTGTTTTCACTTACGAGTGTGAGTACGTCATCTTTTCTTACAAGCGGCTCGCCGCCCGTAAACATAAAGAAGTGAGTTCCGAGCTCCTTTGCTTCCCTTACAAGCTTTCTCATCTCGTCAAGAGAGAGGTTTGACTTGTAGCCATACTCTGACGCCCAGCAGCCCTTACACTTTAAATTGCAGGCGCTTGTGGGGTCAAGAAGAATTACCCACGGGATATTGCAGTGAAGCTCCTCGCGCTTTTTACGGAGCGTTGAGGTTCCGACGTAGCCTAAATCAATACCGAAGGTCAGAACAATGTTTTTAAACTGTTCTTTATCAATATCATTAAGGCCGTTGAACAGATACTGATGCCAGATATTCGATTCATCGCTGATTATTTCTACGGGCTTTGTAAATGTTGCTGAAGGGTACATTGAGCCAACAACAACCTTTGCAACCTTAATAAGCCTGAGCATATTACGCTTAGGATTTTTGTACATATAATCAAGCAGCCTGTTGCCTATTTTGTGAAGAAATTCGGGGCTGATTTTAGGCATAATTATCCGTCCTTTTACATTGAAGCGGGTGCTTCTATTTTAAGCATTGTGAGTATGTTTTTGATTGTATTTTTAACAGCGAGGCAGAGATAAAGTCTTGACGTCATAAGGGCTTTATCATCCGTCATAACGCGCTGTGCATTATAAAACTTATGGAAGAGCGTTGCAAGCTCAACAACATAATGTGTAATTTTTGCGGGGTCATAGTTTTTAGCAGCGCTGACGATTTCCTCTGTAAGCGAGGAGAGATGAGCGATAAGCGCCCTTTCCTCGTCTGAGGTCAGAAGGTCAAGCTCTGACGCTTCGGGAGAGGTGAGAGCTGCGCCCTCCTCCTCGGCTTTTCTGAGAATTGAGCAGATACGCGCGTGGGCGTACTGAACGTAATAAACGGGGTTTTCGCTGCTCTGCTTTGCTGCAAGCTCAAGGTCAAAGTCAAAATGAGAGTTGGGCTCTCTTAAGTTGAAGAAGAAGCGGGCGGCGTCAATCGGGATTTCCTCTAAAAGAGTGTTGAGCGTTATTGCCTTGCCCGAACGCTTTGAAAGCTTGATGGTTTCGCCGTTTCTTACGAGACGCACCATCTGCATAATTACGCAGTCAAGTCTGTTTGCATCTATGCCGAGTGCGGTAAGAGCCGCCTTCATACGCGGAACATAGCCGTGGTGGTCAGCGCCGAGAACGTCGATTGCCTTATCAAAGCCGCGTGTGACAAGCTTGTTATAATGGTAAGCAATGTCGGGAACAATATAGGTGGGAAGTCCGTTTGCACGGACGATAACTATATCCTTATCATTTCCGAATTCGCTTGCTTTAAACCAGAGAGCGCCGTCCTTTTCGTAGGTTACGCCCTTTTCCTTAAGTGTGTCAATTACTCTTTTAACGGCGCCGTTTTCGTGTACGGAGGATTCCCTGAACCAATTATCGTAAACGATTCTGTACGCCTTAAGGTCTCTTTCAAGGCCTTCGATATTTATCGGCAGCGCATAAGCTACAAGCGCCTTTCTGCGCTCGTCGCTTTCGCAGTCGGCATATTTATCGCCGTTGAGCGCTTTGAAGTTTTCAGCGTGAGCGGTTATATCCGCGCCGTGATAAGCGTCCTCGGGCATTTCAATATCCTTACCGCAGAGCTGAAGATACCTTACCTCAAGAGAGGTTGCAAACTTTTCAATCTGATTGCCTGCGTCGTTAACGTAAAATTCGCGCCATACCTCGTAGCCTGCGGCATCAAGAACAGAAGCGAGACAGTCGCCGATTGCGCCGCCGCGCGCGTTACCTATATGCATAGGACCCGTGGGGTTGGCTGAAACAAATTCAACGATTACCTTTTTGCCTTTTCCGTAGTCGGACCTGCCGTAGCCGTCGCCGCAGCTGAGAACGTCCTTTACAATTTCAGAATAATATCTCTGCGAGAGGTAGAAATTGATAAAGCCCGGGCCTGCGATTTGGGCTCTTTCAAACAGTGTGCCCTCTAAATTAAGATTTGATACAATAGCTTCGGCAATCATTTTCGGAGCTTTTCTGAAAACTCTTGCGCCTGCCATTGCGATATTGGTTGAAAAGTCGCCGTTTTTCTTATCTGCAGGCTTTTCAATTATAAATTCGGGAAGGTCGCCCGAAGCGAGCTCGCCCTTTTCAATCGCTGTGTTTACAGCGGCAATTATTTTTTCTTTTAACTGATTCTGGGTTTCAAGTACAAGCTTTGACATATTATCTCCTAATTTATTTTAAGTTCAACTTTGACCTCGTTTTGAGAGGTGAGCGCTCCGTTTACGTCAATGTCGTAGCCGAAAGTGAAGCAGCCCTTTTCACCGTCAAAGGTGTTTTCAATATCGCGTCCGTAAATTCCCATAAGAATGTCGCCGAATTCTGTTGCATAGTTACAGAGATTACGCTTTGAGCGCTCAATAATAAGAAGTGAGCCGACTCTTCCCGAGCGCAGCATTTCAACCTTATTTTCGTCTTTTGTAATGCTGAGCTTGACCTCATTCGGCATAAGCGGAGGCTCGTTTTCCTCTTTGTATTTGAGTATGTATTCGTTTTCGGTTTCCTCAAGAGTTCCTACGGTAGTCATTTCAATTTTGTCTGAATCACTGCCGAGGCGCTGAGTTCCCGTTATTTTAATAAGAGTGTTTTTGTTCATAGCTTTATTCCTAAATGTATTTGAAGATGTCCACAAAACTGCAGCTGCCGTCAATGTTTTCACCGAGAAGCACGCTTGCAACCGAGGAGAAGTTCTGCGGTCTGTCTGACACGAAGAATTTTGCAGAGCCGATATGCTCGCTGCTGTTTCGCATATTTTCGGCGTTGAGGCGCTCTTCAATATATTTTGCTTCCTCAAGTCCCGAGTCAATGAGTGTTACGCCCTCGCCTGCAACGTTTCTTATTATGGGTGAGAGGAGCGGGAAATGGGTACAGCCTAAAATTACCGTGTCGCAGCCGTTATCAAGAATCGGCTTCATATAGCGCCTTACGGCGGGATTGGTTACGTCGTCGTTTACGTCAAGCCAGTTGCTTTCAACAAGCGATACGAGCAGCGGGCAGGCTACGGGAACGACTGTTGCCGAGGGGTTATACTTTTTGATTTCAGTTTCAAAAGCGCCCGAGTTTACGGTTGCGCTTGTTCCCATTATTCCGATTTTTCCGTTTTTTGTTGCTGCTGCCGCCGCCTTTGCAGAGGGGACAAGTATTCCCGTTGAGAGAACGGGAAGCTTTGAAATAAGCTCGCGCGATACGGTTGAAACCGTTCCGCAGGCTACGGCTATCATCTTGCAATCAAAGCTCTGTAGAAATTTTATGTCCTGCGCTGTATAGCTTTCTATAGTTTCGTTTGAACGGGTGCCGTAGGGGACTCTTCCCGTGTCGCCGAAATAAATTATATCCTCATTCGGGAGCAGCTTTCTTATTGCGCGGACGGTTGAAAGTCCGCCGAGTCCCGAATCAAAAACGCCTATAGGGCTGTTGTTCATAATATCCATTCCTGCCTAAATATATAGTAATCCATATTACAGTCTATGTATTTTAACACAAATATAAAATAATATCAACTAATAAATAATTAATATTAATAAAATTTAAATTTTTAACAAAACATAATCAAATGATAGACAAATTGCACTTTTAATGATATAATATTAAACTGGAAATTTTTGAAAGGAAAAATATGCTCTATGGAATTACAGCAGATTTTTAACATTATTGAAAAGAATCTTTCACAGACAAATCAGGAGCTTGGATTTAAAAAGCTGAGCAGAGACGACGCTTCAATTGTTTTCAGCGGCGAGCTCGGAATCTACAGACTTGTTTATACTGAGGGCGACAACATTATCAGTTTTGAATGCGCTTATGAGGATAGCGGAGAAGGAACTGAGTATAATACAATTGCAAGAAATCTTCTTGTACCCGACGAAACAGACGAAAAGGAAGCTAAGTCAATCGCTAACGATATGGTTGACGAGGTTGAAAGAATGTTTAAGGTTAAGAAGAAGGTTGACCTTGACAAGGTTAAAATGCCGAAGGCTGTTTCACGCAACAGCGCAAAGAAGGGTACGCTCAGCTATGACGTTGACTCTCTTGCAAACCGCTTCGGCACGCTCTATCCCGAATTCAAAAACGACATAAAGCAGAACATTGTTGATTACGGCGAATTCCTTCCCGAGACATTCTTTACGGAGCACGGAAACGCAAAGGTACTTGATGTAATCAAAAACGGAACTGCCGCAGAGCAGAAGAAGCTTTTTAAAATGCTCGGAGAGGTTTTTGAGGACGGAACAAACGAGGTTCAGGACGTTATAGGCGTTACGATTCTCGGCGAGATGAAGAACGACCCCGAAATGATGGAGGTTGCCGACCGTTATATGAACGAATATATGGCAGGTCCCGTTCACGAGATTAACAAGATTACGGCTAAGAATAACAGGTTTACTAAGAAGCTTAAAAACCCGCCTGCATACAAGCCGAAGAAAAAGAGGGCGTTTAACCCGACAAACGCTTTAAGCGAGAACAACAAATAATTAAATCTAAGTTTATCAGCGACTTGGGAGAATATGATGAATAAAGATTTTTTGAAAAGAGGAATTCTGCTCCCGCTTATATTTGCCGCAGCTTTATGCGTTTTTGCTACGGTTGGCGTAGCAAAGTACAGCGAGGCTGTTGCGCCGTTTGAAAACGGTGCTGAAATAATGCTTTTTGACAGTGAAAAGGAAATGGACTCAAAGAGTGAGGCTCCAAAAAGCGGCGACGTTATAGGCAGCATTAAATCAAAGGGAGAGATGAAGGTCGTTTATGACGGCGGCTACTCTTTGCTTACCGACGGATGTTTGCTTTCTGACAGGGGAGCGATGTTCGGCAAAACGGGGACGGCGTATGTTGAAATCATTAACAGCAACGCCGATAAATTTGCAAACGAGATGACGTACAGCGGAGCGCTCGGAACTTTCAATTACAAAAAGACCGACGAAAAGACTCTTGCAAATGAGAACGAAGTCTTCCTCACCGCGCCGCGGGCTGAAAAAAGCGTAATCGTTTATTTCAGAGAGCGCGGCAAAATCGGACTTTCTCAGAATTACAGAATTATTGTATATGAGGAGGTGGCGTAGTATGGGACTTTCACAGACAAGAAAAATTCTTTCGGTTATTATTGCGGCTTTGGTTGCGGTTGCTACGCTTGCGCTGATTCTTTCGTTTGTAATAGGAAATACGGTTACCTCTATCGCATTTCTTGACAGGGTTATGATAAGAGGCGAGCTTGTTTCGGCGTGTGAGGAGCAGCTTGATTTGAAGTATACGGCGCTTGAGGCTGAAACGGGAATCCCGAAGCGCGTTTTTGACAGAGCCAAAAGCGATTACAAGGTTGAGGATTCGCTCAAAAGCGAGCTTTCAAAGGTTTTCAACAACGAAGAGCCGACGCCTTACAGCGAAACAATGGTTGACTATTTCACAAAGCTGTGTACCGAATTCCTTGACGGAAGCGAGATTAAATACGACGAAGAAAACATTAAGCAGACCGCCCGGAAGGCGGCTCAGATTTATAACGATACAGTCGGATTTCATAACACTGAAAATGCGACAGAAAGGCTCAGCACACTTAAAAACAGATGCTCAAAGGCTATGCTTGTATCGGTTATGTTGATTTTTATCGGTCTGCTTATGCTGATGATAATTTATGCTGAAAAGAAAAAGGGTGTTACCTATGCGCTTTCGGGCGTTGCAGGCGGTGCGGCAGGCGCTATGCTTACTGCCATTACCTGCTCGGTTTTCAAGGTCTGGAACAAGATTGTTGTTTACCCCGACGCTTTCGGCGGAGCGGTAAGAAAAGCTGTGAACATCTGCACAATGCTTACTGTCCCCGCAGGAGCAGTGATTTGCATAGGCTCGTGTATTGCGATATTTATCATTATAAGAAAGCTTGAAAAGAAAAACGAAAGAGCGATAGTTGTATAAAAAGCTGCCAAGGGGCACCCTAAATAAATAGGATGCCCCAACGGCAGCTTTTTATAGTGCGGAAAGCGGAGTTCGGAGTGCGGAATTAAGTTGAGAATTGTTTTAATTGTAGACAAATTGAACGTGTTTGGACACTATATTGTTAAAAAAATATCAATCTGTTGTCAGTGTGCACAAACATTTTTCAATAACATTGACAAAAAGATGAATATCTCTATAATAGTTTTTGAATTTAATGAAAGAGGTATATTATTATGGCAAGAGTTTACAACTTTTCAGCAGGTCCTTCAACACTTCCCGAGAAGGTGCTTCAAATAGCGGGCGCTGAGATTATGGACTATCACGGAAGCGGTCAGTCTGTAATGGAGATGAGCCACCGTTCAAAGTGGTTTGACGACATTATCAAAGAGGCTGAGGCTCTTATGAGAGAGCTTTATCAGATTCCCGATAACTACAAGGTGCTTTTCCTTCAGGGCGGCGCTTCGGCTCAGTTTTCGGCTATTCCGCTTAACTTTATGAACGGCAGCGGCAAGGCGGATTACATTATTACAGGCCAGTGGGCAAAGAAGGCTTTTCAGGAGGCTCAGAAATACGGCGACGTTAAGGCTGTTGCTTCATCTGCTGACAAGACCTTTACATATATTCCAAAGACTAAGCCTGAGGATTTCAGAGACGACGCAGACTACGTATACATCTGTATGAACAACACTATTTACGGAACAGTTTACAAGGAGTTACCTCCTGTAGGCGACAAGGTGCTTATTGCAGACGTAAGCTCATGCGCGCTTTCAGAGCCGCTTGACATCAGCAAGTTCGGCGTTGTTTACTTCGGCGCGCAGAAGAACGTTGCCCCTGCAGGACTCGTTGTTGCAATTATTCGCGAGGACTTACTCGGCAATGCAAGAGACATTACTCCCGTAATGATGAATTATAAAATTCAGGCAGACGCTGACTCGCTTTACAACACTCCTCCGTGCTGGACTATTTACATCTGCAAGCTTGTTCTTGACTGGATTAAAGAGGAATTCGGCTCACTCGAGGCAATGAAGGCTCACAACGAGAAGAAGGCAGCAATTCTTTACAACTTCCTTGACAGCTCTGAAATGTTTAAGGGTACGGTAGTTCCCGAGGACAGAAGCCTTATGAACGTTCCGTTTGTTACAGACAGCGACGAGCTTAACGCTAAGTTCATCAAGGAAGCTACCGAGGCAGGCTTTGTTAACCTCAAGGGCCACAGAACAGTCGGCGGTATGAGAGCTTC
>CAMNAP010000061.1 GCA_946531445.1 uncultured Clostridia bacterium | reverse complement strand
GGACGGCAATCGGCGAGCTGATTTATGACGAAAACGGGTTTTACGCGCTTTATAACGGCGAGCTGAAAAACGTTGAAATGAAGCGCGCAGACAACTATATCGGCATAGATTTCTACAACACATCGGCAGGTGCGCCCGTTTTAATCGAGCACCCCGAAAAGCTTCTTTTCTGTGTTCTTAACCCTGAGCCGTCCTCGCTTGAGGGCACAAGCCTTTTAAGAGGGCTTCCCTTTATTTCGGACATTCTGCTTAAGATTTTTACATCTATCGGCACTAACTGGGAGAGAGCGGGCAACCTTCGTTTTGCGGTTACGTATAACCCGCAGGGCGACGGGAGCGACTCCGCCTTTGCTAAGGAAAGGGCAAAGCAGATGGCTGAGGCGTGGCGCGAGGCGATGAGTTCAAAGGAATGTGTAAAGGATTTCGTTGCTGTCGGCGACGTTAAGGTAAGCGTTATCGGCGCGGACAATCAGATTCTTGACAGCGAGGTCCCCGTCCGTCAGCTTCTTGAGCAGATTATTGCAAAGACCGGGCTTATGCCTTATATGTTCGGGCTTAACTGGTCCACAAGCGAGAGAATGGCGCAGCAGCAGACAGACATACTCACAACAGAGCTTGAGGCATACAGGAGAACGCTTGAGCCGACGCTTAAGAAGATTGGCAACACATACCTTGTATTAAACGGTATGGCGCCCAACGTAAGTATTGAATGGGACGAGATTACACTTCAGGACGAGACGGAGCTTGCAACGGCGAGATATTACAACGCGCAGGCTCAGCAAATTGAAACGGGGGCGGAAAATGAATAAAGGCATAATTGAAAAAACATTTTTGGGCGAAAGCGACATTGACAAAATCAATGAATTTTCACGCAGGGAGCTTACGGCTGACGAGGTTTACACCTTTTCGCTTCGCCTTTGCGACAACGAGGTTGACAGAGATTTTGAGTGCTTTTCGGTTGAAACGCTGGGCAGACTTGCAGAGCTTTTCATTGGCAAAACGGGACTGTTTGACCACTCTATGAAAAGCGCAGACCAGAAGGCGAGAATTTATGACGCGTATCTTGAAAAGCAGGAGGGTGAATATACTTCGTACGGTGAAGCGCTTTACGCGCTAAAGGCAAAGGCGTATATGCTGAGAAGCGACGAAAACGCAGAGCTTATAAACGAGATTGAAGCGGGAATAAAAAAAGAGGTTTCCGTTTCGTGTTCGGTTGAAAAGAACGTCTGCTCAATCTGCGGTAAGGACAGAAAGCAGGAACGGTGCGGTCATATAAACGGCAATACCTACGGAAAGAAGCTTTGCTTTGGAATACTTGAAGGAGCGCTTGACGCATACGAATTCAGCTTTGTTGCCGTACCTGCGCAGAAAAAGGCGGGCGTTACAAAGGCGTTTAAAATTGAGGAGGACAAAAACTTGGACGAAATCATTAACACAGTTAAGAGCTGTAAGGGAGGACTTGAGCTTACCGAAAAGCAGGCAAAATCGCTTTCTGATTACATCAGCGAGCTTGAGGACAAGGCGGCGCTCGGCGACGAATACAGGAGCGCGCTTGCAAAAGAGGTTGTAAAGCTCTTTTCGCTCAGATTCCCAGAGCTTGACGGAGAGACGGTAAAAGGCGTTGTCGGAGTTATGACAGCGAAGGAGCTCAAGAGCTTTAAAATCGGATTTGAAAAAACTAAGGCGCCGAAGCCGCAGCTTGCGCCTGAGAGTAATTCGGAAGTTAAAGAGGACTTTTCACAGTTCAGAATTTAGGAGGTAAAAAATGGAGAGAATATCTTTTAACGGATTTGAAAACAAATATCTGACCTTTAAATGTGCGGAAAACATTTCTACCGGTAAGGCAGTTAATCTTGACGATGACGGTAAGGCTATAAACGGCGTTGAAGGAGACGGAATTTTCGGCTTCAGCGCAGGAATGAGAGAGGGTACCATTACCGTTCAGATTAAGGGCTACATTGAAACAAAATTCTCGGGAGATATGATTTGCGGTGTACAGAGCCTTGTATACGATTCATCAGGCGGAGTGCGTTTATCCGAAAGCGGTGAAAACGGCTCCTTGGTAAAGGTTGTAAAATTTGACGACGACACTAAAATTGCAGGATTTATTTTTAACTAAAGGAGAGATGAACAATGGCTTTTGATAACATTAAACTTGAAAAGGGACTTTATACCACGAGCAAGGGCTTTACAAAGTCGCTTGAGGAGCTTGACCCGAGCGAGAATTACAGAGGTACGGAGCTTGAAGGCCTTGACGCGTATCAGAGACAGCTCAAGAGATTTGACATCAAGGTTACGGGAAGCGATTCGGACACGGTTGAAAAATTCTTCCAGACCTCAACCTCTTCTGTTCTTTTCCCCGAATATGTGTCCAGAGCGGTGAGAACAGGTATTGAGCAGAGCGACGCGCTTTCAAAGCTTATCGCTACAACTACGGACATTGATTCGCTTGATTACAGAGCGGTTGAGCTTACCTCGACGCCCGACGAAATCGGCCTTGCAACAGTAGGAGAGGGCGCGTTTATTCCCGAGGCTGAAATCAAGACGAAGAACAGCCTTACAAAGCTTAAGAAGAGAGGCAGAATGCTTGTTGCCACATACGAGGCAATTAAGTTTCAGAAGCTTGACCTTTTTACAATTATGCTTTCACAGATTGGCGCTTCTATTGCAAGAGACCAGCTTGTTGACGCGGTAAACGTTCTTTTTCACTGCGGCGGAGAGACTGTTAATAAAAGCGGTGCGGAGCTTACATACGACGATATTGTCAAGCTGTGGAACGCGTTTGACCCGTATAATATGAACACGCTTATCTGTTCGGGCGATACACTTGCGAAGCTTCTTTCTATGGATGAGTTCAAGGACTCAAACGCGGGACTCAACTTCCACGCGACAGGCTCGCTTATTACACCGCTCGGCGCTGAGATTGTTCGTGTTGACGGCGGCGATAACGGCAGTAAGATGATTGGTATTGACAACAGATACGCGCTTGAAAAGGTTCAGGCGAGCGAGGTAAGCTGTGACTTTGACAAGCTTATTGACAGACAGCTTGAAAGAGCGGCTGTTACTGAGATTTCAGGCTTCTCGCCTATCTTCAAGAGCGCCGTAAAGTATATGGAAGGATAAAAGATGATAAGCGTTGAGAAGGTTAAGGAGTGCCTGCTTTCACTTACGCAGCTTGACACAGAAACGCTTGACGAAAAGGAAATTGTTATTGAAAACGCGCTCGGCTATATTCAGAGCATAGTCAGGGACTATACAGAGGCTGACGAGCCGAGAGTTGTTATGCTTGCCGCGGCGAGAGCAAACTATCTTATTGCGCTTTTAAACAGCAGTGAAAACGGCGTTTCCTCTTTTAAGGCGGGAGATGTCAGCTTTACGAAGGAGAGCGGAAGCTATACCGAAAGCGCTAAGGCGTTTTACGAGAGCACGCTCGGTGAGAACAACGACCTTATCAGGCAAAACGGCTTTATATTTGAGGCGGTTTAACAAAAATTCCGCGGCGGAGAAATCCGCCGCGGAAGAGAGGTGACACTATGGATTTCAGATATCTTATTAAGGCTCAGCTCAGCAAAATCGGAAAGCCGTTTTCCGTTCATACGGCGAACGGGATTATAAACGGAGTCGGAGTAATTGAGCAGACGTGGAGAAAAAACAAGTCTCTTTACGAGGAGAAATCAAGCAGGATAGGGCGGTACTACAAGGACTACTACAACTACATAGGTCCTTATGACATTGATATTACCGCGCTTGACGGTGACTGCTACGTTACGGTGCTCGGTGATAAATTCTACTTTGTAAAAAAGGAAAATGTGTACTCCGGCGGACATACGCAGTACTACAGAGGAATTCTTAAAAAGGCAGAGGAGGGCGATATTGATGTATTTAATGTCGGTAACTGACAGAGTTTTTGAGACGCTTAAGGGAAGTGAAGCACTTTCGGATTGCGTGATAATAAGGGCGTTTCCGTTTGCGAAAAAGCCGACGAGGCTTATTCACAGCATAATAACAGTATCGCCCGACAGGACGGAGTTTAAAAACATAGCACTGGGCGGGGAATGCGCCTTCGGCACATTTGCGGTTGCGGTTGATGTTTTTTCTCCGCAGGAGTTCGGGAGCCCCGTTACAAGCGGAGTTTGCGACAATGTGATTAAAGCGCTTCTTGAAACGAAGCCCGTAAAAATCAGCGTGTCGCCTTACAGCGAGGAGGACGACCTCGGCGCTTTCAGGGTGAGATGTACGGCGTATTACAGCGAGAGATTTGAGATGTGACAAAGGAGCGGCGGTATGGAAGAAAACAACTTTTACAGTGAAAGCAGAGCTTTTTCATCTGAGGAGATGAGAGAGCTAAGCGAGAGGCTGTACCTTGATTCAAGACGGTACGATTCAGGCGGAGGACGAGACTTATGGAATGTATAAAAATGAGCTACAAGGGATTTCAGTTTCCCGTAAACGTAAGCAGTATTGAGGCGGATTATTCAAAAAAGGTGAAAAGCGTAATTATTCCGAGGGGAAGCGCGAGGGCGCAGGAGATTTGCTTTAACCCCACCGTTATAAAGGGAGCAGGCTGTTTTACGGGGCGTGACGCAAACGAAAAGGCGAATATGCTTATGACGGCGTTTCAGAGTAAGGGCAGCGCGTATCTTTTTTCACCCGTATTTTCGCCGATGAGAATGTATTTCAGCGAGCTTAAAATGAGCGCAGATTCGGAAAAGGGCTGTATTGAATACCGCTTTACCTTTATTGAAGAGGCAAACAGTAAGGGAAGAAGATACGACTTCGGCTACACGTTTGCGCTGCCTGAGGAAAACCTCTATGACGTTGCAAACAGGTGCGGCGTGAGGGTTGAAAAGCTTGTTGAGGCAAACGGAGTTAAGGATTTATTCTCGCTGAATGAGGGTGACAAAATATGGCTGAAATAAGCTTTAAGCTATATGACTGCAACGGAAGAGAGCTTACGGTAAGCGGCGTTGAGGCGTATGAGCTTTCGCGCAACAGTGACGCGCCGTGCGACAGCCTCAGGCTTACTTTTGAACGTGAGGAGCTACTCAGTGAGATAATCAGCGCCGATATGCTTTCTGACGGTGAGCTGATATTCAGAGGGCTTTGTGATATGCAAAAGGATGAAACGACGGCAGACGGCTTTAAGGCGGTTTTATATTTTCGCTCAATGGCGGCTGTTCTTGTTGACAACGAGGCTCAGCCATACACCTACGATTCACCGACGGCGCGCTCTATGTTCATTACCTACGCCGAGAGATACGGCTTTAAGTTTGATATGGACGACTGCGCGTGCGACGGGAAATACCCCGTTATGAAGGGTTGCTCATGCTATGCGGCGATTAACACGCTTGTCAGCGAGGTGAGAGGAAAAAACATTATTGTTACACCCGATATGCGCCTTGTTCTGCCAGATGAAAAGCAGGTTTACAAAGCTGAAAAAGATGACATAATCCGTGAGCGCAGGCGTATTAACAGAGGCGAGGTGCTTTCTGTTATTGACTACAAGACAGCGGAAGAGCCGAGCTACAGCAGGCATTTTAAAAGCCGCTTTGCCGAGAGAAACAAAATTGACAGGGCGAGAAAGATTAACCTCACCTCGCTCGGCGCATGGCAGAGAGAATACCAGCTGAAAAACGCATTGAAAGCGGGTCTGAAAAAATACCGCTCGCTTGAGGTTACTCTCAGCGGGGCGCACAATATAGGACTTTACTCGCTTCTTGAATACGACTCTGCGTTTGGCGGAAATTGCGGGGAATACAGAGTTTCAGGCGTATATATTTCATTTGACGGCAGAGGCGAGAGGACAGTTGTTGAGCTTGAGAGGAATTACGATATGGAGGAGATAATGTATGTGGATTAGCAGGAGGCTTGCCATTCAGAGAGACCGCGAGCGTGCGGAGCGCGGCATTGTTTCGTCAGGTGCGGGCGGTACGGTTGACGCGGGTGCTTCGGTTAACGAGAGGGGAATTGAAAGCTATTCGCCTTACGGCTACTTTGCGAATATCCCTGCAGGCGAGGAGATAATTCTTATCCCTTCAAACGACGGTCAGGTTGCGCTCGGCGTGAAGAGCACGGGCAACGACGCAAAGTGCGGTGAGATAAAAATTATCTCTCAGGGCGGAGCCTGTATTCACCTTAAAAACGACGGAAGCGTAGTTATTAACGGCGGCTTTACCGTTGACAGCGAGGGGAGAGTGAGAGATGAGCTATAAGCTTACAGACGGCGAATATACGCCCGACGGCGAGGGCGGACTTGTTAAGTGCGAGTACATTGACGAAATAGTTCAGAACATAACGCTTGCGCTGAAAACAAGACGGCACGAATTTTATCCCGACGGGAAATACGGAAGCAGGCTTAAGGACACAGACACCGAGCCTTACGGGGAATACGCGGCGGCTTACATACGACAGGCGCTTGACGGCTTTGACGGAGTTTTTGTTGAAAGAGCGGAAAGGGACGGAGATAATCTGACGATAACATTTTTGATTAACAGCACTGAGAGAGAGGTGACTTTGCCGATTGAAGAGAACATACAGTGAAATACTCAATGAGATGAAAAAGGAATTTTATGTGCGCTCGGGCGAGAGGGTTGAGGATTTCAGCGAGCTTGACAACAGATTTAAGGCGGTTGCAAGCGAGCTTTATTCGCTTTGCTGCAGCAGTGAATTTGTTTTAAAGCAGGCGTTTCCTCAGAGCGCCGAGGGAGAATATCTTGACTTTCACGGCGAGCTGAGAGGGATTAAGAGAAAGGCGGCGAGCAAGGCCAAGCTGAACCTTACGTTTACTCTTTCACCTGAGGCACAGGGCGGAACTGTAATTGAAGAGGGCTGTATCTGCGCCTGCAAAGATAACCCGTACATACAGTTTAAAACTACGGAGGACGCCGTTGCGTTTGAAGGGGAGACGAGCGTTACCGTACCCGCCGAGGCGACTGTAAGCGGCAGCATAGGAAACGTTGAGGCTGACTCGGTTACTGTAATAGTTAACCCCGTTCTTGCGGCTGTGAGCGTTACTAACGAGGCGCCGTTTTGTACGGGCTTTGACGAGGAGAGCGACAGTATGCTAAGAAGAAGGATTATGAACTCCTACAGCATACCGAGCAGCGGGTATTCGCTTAAATCCATCAGAGAGGCGATACTTGAAATTGACAGCATTACAGACTGCTGTGTTTCAAACGAGGGCGGCGAGCTTCTTATTGCAGTTAAGACCGTTGACGGAAATCTTTATGCTCCGATTAAGGAGAAAATTAAGGAGAAACTTTTTGTTGCGGATTTATTTAACGTTGAGACCGTAATTGTAGCTGCAAATAAGCTGAACTATTCGCTTAAGGTTGACGTTAAATGCTCGCTTAGTGATTACGGAAGAATTGAGAGCGAGATAGTTAAGCAGATTAAAAAGTACACGTCGCAGTTTCTTATAGGTGAGACGCTGTACATAAGGGATATTGTTTACAGAATTTGCTCAGTTGACGGCGTTGATTACTGCGAGGTTTCGTGCGACAGAGCAGACGACGGGGCTGTAATTTGCCAAAGCGACGAATATCTGCTTCCCGGCAGTATTGAGGTAAGCTGTCATGAGTAGATATCAGAGAATGAAAAGGCTTCTTGAAAAGACGGGGCTTTCGTTTAACGAGGGCGGAATTTCCTCCGCCGAGCTTCACGCTTACGCAAAGGGAGCAGAGCTTCTTGAGGAGTTTATCGACAACGCAGAGGGTGAGATTTTTCCGCTTGGCAGAGATGAGGGCGAGATAATAAGGTTTGCGGATATGCTCGGTATTGACAGGGGCAGATATGCTACGAGAGAGGAGCTTAAAAGCGAGATAATACGTCTTCTTTCGCTGAAATTCGGAAGGAGCAGCTTCAGCGAGGTTGAGGCGGCGTTTTCAAGAGTTGGCTCGGGTGAATACTATTTTATTGACAGCAGCTGTATTCTTGTTGCGACGAAGCTCGGCGACTTAAAGGAAGCGGGAAAGTTTTTAAGAGCGTACGCGTCGCCCTTTGCGAGCGCCGTTTACAGCGGCGACGGAGAGAGGCTGACGTTTGATATGTGGGACAGCATAGCTTACACGTTTAACACATACGACAGCCTCGGGCTGACGTGTGAATTTTTGGAAAGCTTAAGGAGTGATATATTTGAGCAGTAGCGAAAAGACGCCTAATTTAAGGCTAAACAAGTGGCTCGGAAGCGATATACCGAGCAGGACGGATTTTGTTAACGACAACATTATTATTGACACGGCGCTTAACGGACACACTAAAAACAGCAACATTCACATTACGGCGGACGAAAGAGTAAAATGGGACAACGCGTACTACATAGGAACTTTTATGGGAAACGGCGCGACAACGAGGAATATTACGCCCGGAATATCGTTTGTTCCGAGGCTTGGACTTATATTCCCAATTGACGTTTTACCGACGGTAAGCGACTTTAACAACAAGGTGTGCTACAACTATTTTGCGTTTTTCTCAAGCAGAGGCTCTTCTGCGGGAGTTACGCTTAGAGAGGACGGAATTACAGTTGAGCAGTCCACAACGTCAATAGGTAACGGCAACTATAAATACTTTAACGACAACGGTCAGGCATACGTTTATATTCTTTTCAGATAAATTTTTCTTTACATTGGAAGAGTAAAGTAATATAATTGAACTAATTTGAGCTTAATAAAATATGCGGTGAAAGAGGTAAAAGAGTATGGCGGTTTTTAAAGCGTTTAAAGCATTCAGACCGAGCAGGGAGTGTGCGGAGAAAATTCCTGCGCTTCCGTATGACGTTATGAACAGCGACGAAGCAAGAGAGATGGTTAAGGGTAACCCGCTTTCATTTCTTCACGTTGACAAGGCGGAGATTGATTTAAGCCCGAATATTGACCACTATTCGCCCGAGGTTTACGAAAAGGCGAGGGAGAACCTTATCAGTCTTGAGGAGGGAGGAAAGCTTGTTCAGGACTCAAAGGATTGCCTGTACATCTACCGTCAGGTTATGGGCGGCAGGTCGCAGACGGGAATAGTGGGCTGCGCTTCAATTGACGATTACATAAACAACGTTATTAAAAAGCACGAGCACACGCTTGCTAAAAAGGAACAGGACAGAATTAATCACGTTGACAAGTGCGACGCGAATACGGGACCGATTTTCCTTACCTACAGAAACAGCAACACGATTAACGCATTAGTTACGGCGTGGATAAGAAGTCACAGCCCCGTTTATGACTTTAAGCAGGGTAACGTTAACCACACTGTATGGGTTATTAACGACAGCGATATAATTAAAACTATTGAAAAGGCCTTTGCAGATATTTCATCTCTTTATATAGCAGACGGACACCACCGCTGTGCTTCTGCGGTTAAGGTTGCGCAGATGAGAAGGGACGAGCACCCGAACTATGACGGAAGTGAGGAATTCAATTACTTCCTTGCGATTGCTTACCCCGATACAGAGCTTGAAATTATGGATTACAACAGAGTTGTTAAGGATTTAAACGGAAACAGCTTTGAGGAATTTCTTGAAAAAATAAGCGAAAAGTTTACATACGAAAAGGTTGACAAGGCGGCGACGCCCGAGAAGAAGCACACCTTTTTAATGTATTACAAAAAGCAGTGGTACAAGCTTACGGCAAAGGCGGGAACGTTTGATGAAAACGACCCCGTCGGACAGCTTGACGTTTCCGTTTTACAAAATAACCTGCTTTCACCGATACTCGGAATAGATAATCCGAAAACGAGCGACAGGATTGATTTTATAGGTGGAATAAGAGGACTCGGCGAGCTTGAGAGAAGAGCCGAGACGGATATGGAGCTTGCATTTGCAATGCATCCGACAACGATTGAGGACCTTATGAGCATTGCGGACGCAGGGGAAATAATGCCGCC
>CAMNAP010000060.1 GCA_946531445.1 uncultured Clostridia bacterium | reverse complement strand
TATACATCTTCAATTGTTACACTCTCCTCGCCAATAGCGGCAGAGATTGTTTCAAGCCCTACAGGACCGCCGTTGTAATTTCTTATCATAGTTGAAAGCAGGCGTCTGTCTATTGAGTCAAGACCGAGCTCGTCAATTTCCATTGAGGAAAGCGCCTCCATTGCTGCCTCTTTTGTAATTACGCCGTCGTACTTGACCTCGGCGAAATCGCGCGAACGCTTAAGAAGCCTGTTTGCAATACGTGGCGTTCCTCTTGAGCGGCTTGCAATCTGAAGCGCGCCCTCGTCGTCAAGCGGAATATTAAGTATTCCCGATGAGCGCTTAACGATTTTCGCCAGCTCTTCGTTTTTATACATCTCAAGCCTCAGAATTACGCCGAAACGGTCACGAAGCGGAGCGGAAATCTGACCCGCTCTTGTCGTTGCACCGATAAGCGTAAATTTAGGAAGACTGAGCTGATAGCTTCTTGCGGAAGGACCCTTGCCGATAATTATATCAATCTTTCCGTCCTCCATTGCAGGATAAAGAATTTCCTCAACTGTTCTGTTAAGGCGATGTATTTCATCAATAAAAAGCACGTCGCCGCTTTCAAGGTTAGAAAGAATAGCAACAAGGTCGCCCTGCTTTTCAATTGCGGGGCCGGACGTAATTCTTATGTTAACGCCCATCTCGTTTGCAACAATTCCCGCAAGAGTGGTTTTACCGAGACCCGGAGGGCCGTAAAGCAAAACGTGGTCAAGCGGCTCGCCTCTGAGCCTTGCAGCTTTGATGTAAACGGAAAGGTTTTCCTTAGCCTTTTCCTGACCGATATAATCGCTGAGCTGTTTAGGTCTTAGCGAATTTTCTATTTCGTTGTCTTCACTTGTGTATTCGGGAGCGGAAAGTCTGCTCTCAAAATCCATTTCGTTTTCAATCATATATTGTCACCAAAAAAATCTATTATTCATTTACAGCTGAGCCGAGAGCTTTTTAAGCCCTGCCTGTACCATTTCGTCAACACTCAGCGACTTGTCAAGCGAGCCTACTACCGTTGCACTGTCGCTTCTGTCAAAGCCTAATGCAACAAGCACCTCAACAGCCTCGCTCGCGTCAGAATTTGAAGCAACCGACTGTATCCCCTCAACAACAGAGGAAGCCGCGCCGCCGATTCCCGCCATTTTATCCTTGAGTTCAAGTACAACTCTTTCAGCGGTTTTTTTGCCGACTCCGTTTGCCTGTTGAATAGACCTCACGTCGCCGCTTGAAACCGCAATTGAAAGCCTATCGGGCTCAAGGACGGAAAGAATGGCCATAGCCGCTTTCGGACCTACACCGCTAACCGTTATAAGAAGCTTAAACGCTTCAAGTTCGCTTACGTCGTAAAAGCCGTATAAATCCATTGCGTCCTCGCGAACGGAAAGGTGGGTAAACAGATTTACCTCTTTTCCGCAGCTCGGAAGCTGTCTTAAAGTAGTCATACTTATGAAACATTTGAAACCAACTCCGCCGCACTCAACAACAGCAAAGGTCGGGTCGGCGCAGGTTAGAATTCCTTTAACGTTATAAATCATTTTATATCTCCGAATTGTTCTTTAATCAGTTTGTTCATCCTGTTTATAGCTGAGCCGTTAACGTGGGCGTGACAGATTGCCATAGCAAGCGCGTCAGCAGTATCGTCAGGCTTAGGAACAGCCTTAAGCCGGAGAATATTCTTAGTCATTTCCTGAACCTGCTTTTTCTCAGCCCTGCCGTAGCCCGTAACCGACTGCTTAACCTGAAGCGGCGTATATTCAAAAATATCCTTTGAATACATCTGTGCGGCAAGAGTTATAACCCCCCTCGCCTGCGCAACGTCAATAACTGTTTTCTGGTTTGAATTATAGAATAGCTTTTCCATACTCATCGCGTCAGGCTTATACTTTTCAAAAAGATAACACATATCGTTATAGATTATCTGTAGTCTTTCGGGAAACGGAGTTTTCGCCTCGGTAGTAATTGCGCCGTAGCCGAGAACATTGAAGCGTCCGTTAACATATTCAATTACTCCCCAGCCTACTATTGCATAGCCCGGGTCAATTCCCAACACAACCATAGCTAACACTTTCCCATATTTATTCAGCATATTATAGCACATAGTAAAACCAAATGCAATAAATAATATATAAAATAAAAATAAACAGATAAGAAAAACTTATCTGTTTATAATCGTTATTTTACAACATATTCAATATTGTTCTCATCGCACCAGTTAATAGCCTTTTTAATGAGATAGTTATTTTGAAATTCCTCGTAACCCTCGGAAAGATGAGGATACGCGTTAAAGTATTTCCAGAACGCTTCAATATAGTCATGTTCGTTACCGATGGCGTTGAGCTTTGCCTTGAGCTTATCACTTCCTACAGCTTCAATATAAGCCTTCGCCAGCTCTATTCTGCTCACTCTGAAATAAGGAATACATTTCACTGAAAGCATAAACTCGCTTTCGCTCATTTCGTCAGGTCTTTCGTGGTCAGCAAATTCATAATGATTTATTACTGAATAATTTGCAAGTGAAAACCAGTACTGTCCTTCATCTCCCCAGCCCTTTTTAAGTGCATCTTCATCAAGTATATAAGGTTCCATAATCATTTCCTTTCAATCAAACATCCTCGCTGAACGACCCCTCACCGCGCTGAAGCGATGTGATACCCGTTCTCGCAAGCTCAATTACTCCAAAGTTTTTGTCTATATAGTCAATAAATTCATCTATCGTGTCGCCTGCGCCCGTAAATTCAAGTGTAAGTGAGTCAAGCGAAATGTCAAGAACTCTCGCACCGTACTTAACATTAAAGGCGAGAAGTTCGTTTTTCTTGTCAACACCCTTTGCGTTAACCTTGATAAGAAGAAGCTCAGATGAAACTGAATTTTCCTCCGTAAGCTCACTTACCTTTTTTACAATTTCAAGCTTTGCAAGCTGCTGCTTAATCTGTCTGAAATTCTCAGGCTCAGTATAACATTCAATTGTCATTCTTGAAAACGCTTCATCCTCTGTTTCGGAAACTGTAAGAGATGAAATGTTGTATCCGCGGCGTGAGAAAAGCCCCGCTACACGCTGGAGTACGCCGCTCTCGTTATCAACAAGAACGGAAAGAATTATTTTTTCTTCCATAGTCATACCTCCGTTATATATCCGCGTCGGGAATCATCATAGGAAGCACGATTGAATCGGGACTTATTGAGCATTCAACAACAACAGGTCCGCTATATTCCATTGCCTCTTTTACAACGCGAGCAATATCTGCGTTTGTTTCAATCTTCATTCCTTTAATTCCGAACGCCTCGGCAGCTTTTACAAAATCCGTTTTTCTTTCAGGCTCGGTTGCAGAGTACCTCTCGCCGCAGAAAAACCTCTGCCACTGGTGAACCATACCGAGAACGCGGTTATCCATAATAAACATCTTAATCGGAAGGTTATATGAAGCCGCCGTTGCAAGCTCGCAGATATTCATATGAAAGCCGCCGTCGCCCGCGAACATAATAACCTGTCTGTCAGGCATACCAACCTTGCCGCCGATTGCCGCGCCTAAGGAATATCCCATAGTTCCGAGACCGCCTGAGGTGAGCAGAGTTCTCGGCTGAGTGAACTTATAAAACTGCGCTACCCAGAGCTGATGCTGACCGACGTCGGTTACAATAATCGCGTCTGAATCGCTCTGCGAGTCAACCTCTTCAATAAGCTTCTGCGGATTTACAAAGTCGCCAATCTGCTCCTGAACAAACGGCTTTTCAGCCGCCGCTATTTCAGAACGCCACTCGCTGTGGTCAAGCTGTTCAATGCTCTGTGTAAGAAGCGGAATAACGTCCTTCAAATCGCCCTTGATATGATAACGCGAATTGATGTTTTTATCCATTTCCGCCGCGTCTATGTCAATATGTATTATCTCCGCATTAGGCGCAAACTTTCCTCTGCTTCCCGTTACTCTGTCTGAAAAACGCGCGCCGCAGGTAATCAGCACGTCGCACTCATGCGCCGCCGTCTGACATTCGGGATGCCCGTGCATACCGATAAGTCCGAGATGAAGCGGATGTCCGTTCGGGAACGCGCCAAGCCCCATAAGCGTTGAAACAACCGGAGCGTCAGCCTTTTGTGCAAAGGTTATAAGGTCGTCCTTAACGTCAGAGATTATCGCGCCGCCGCCAACGTAAATAAGCGGTTTTTCAGCTTCTGAAATAATCTTTGCCGCCCTTTCAATACTACGCTCGCTCGGAAGCTTAAATGCCTCTTTTTCAGACTTTTTTTCAGGTGTGAATTCACATATAGCTGTTGTAACATCCTTCGGTATATCCACAACTACAGGACCGGGTCTGCCGCTCTGGGCAATCTTAAACGCCCTGCGTATACTCGGCGCTAAGTCCTCAACGTGTTTAACCAAGAAATTATGCTTTGTAATAGGCATAGTTATGCCCGTAATATCTATCTCCTGAAAGGTATCGCGCCCGATAAGAGAATTCGCAACGTTCGCCGTAATTGCTACAAGCGGGACAGAGTCCATATAAGCCGTTGCTATTCCCGTAACGAGATTTGAAGCGCCGGGTCCCGACGTAGCAAAGCACACGCCAGCCTTACCTGTTGCGCGCGCATATCCGTCCGCGGCGTGAGCAGCTCCCTGTTCATGCGACGTAAGTATGAAATTGAAAGCGTCACCGCTCTTGTAAAGCTCGTCAAAGATATTTAAAATTGTTGCGCCGGGGTAACCGAATATTGTATCGACGCCCTGCTCCTTGAGAGTTTCAAGAACAATTTGCGAGCCGTTAAGCTTCATACAATCCTCTCCTGAAATATTCTGTAAAACAACCACAATGTATTTTAGTGCATTTGTATTGTGTTGTCAAGTATTAATACTTGTAAAAAGTTATGATTTAGTATATTATAGACTCGGGTGACATTTATGAAAGATAAAATCTTTGCACCGAATCCTCAGTTTTTCAGAAAAAAGACCGTGCTTTTAAACGGCGAGTGGGATTTCGGTTATAAAAAGCGCACAAAAAAGGTTGATTTCTGCGGCGATTATTCACTTGCCGAAAAGGTGAGAAAGGCAGAAAAATACCCTTACAAAATCAATGTTCCCTTCTGCCCCGAAAGCGAGCTTTCGGGAATAAACTACAAGGGCTTTATCTCTGAAGTATGGTACAGAAAAAATGTTGAGATAACCAAGGGAAACGGCAGAGTATTCCTAAATATCGGCGCCGCTGATTACAAGACTTTTGTACTTGTAAACGGCAAGGGCTGCTGTATTCACAAGGGCGGATACACGCCGATAAGGTGCGATATAACAGACGCTGTCAGAGACGGAAATAATGAGATTTTTATTCTCTGCCAGGACGATGTAAAAAGTCCGCTTATCTGTCGCGGAAAACAGAGCGAATGGATAAAAAGTCACGGCTGTGACTACACAAGAACAACGGGAATATGGCAGGACGTATATCTTGAGTACACACCTGTGAGCTATATCGAAAGCTTTAAGATTTATACCGATTACAAAAACAAAACCGTAACCGTATTTACAAAGCTTAACGGCTCGGGAAAGCTCAGCGCAAAGGCTTTCTACGGCGAAAAAGAGATTGCGTTTTCAGAGCTCAAAACAGCTGAGAATACCGCTATTATTCAGCTTAAGCTCAGCGAAATTCACCTATGGGAAATCGGAAACGGAAGGCTTTACGATTTAGAGCTGAAGTTCGGCACAGACAAGGTTTACAGCTATTTCGGACTCAGAGATATCGGCTTTGACGGTATGAAGTTTTTACTCAATTCAAAGAGCGTTTTCCAACGGCTTGTGCTTGACCAGGGCTTTTATAAAAAAGGTATCTACACGCCTGAAAACGACGAGGAAAGGCTCAGAGATATAAAGCTCTCGCAGTCGCTCGGCTTTAACGGAGCGCGCCTTCATCAGAAGGTGTTTGACCCGCGCTTCCTCTATTTTTGCGACAGGGAGGGTTATATGGTATGGGGCGAGTATCCCAACTGGGGACTTGACTATTCAAACCCGAAGGCGGTTGATATTTTCCTTGCCGAATGGGCTGAGGCGTTAAAGCGCGATTTCAACCACCCGAGTATAATCGGCTGGTGTCCGTTCAACGAAACGTGGGATTATCACAAAAGACAGCAGTACTCCCCGCTTCTCAGTACGGTTTACGACTTCACAAAAGCGTATGACCCTACCCGTGTGTGCATTGATACAAGCGGAAACTTCCACGTTAAAACAGACATATTTGATTTACACGATTACAGATTTGACCCAGAGGAATTCAAGGCAAGCTATGACAGATTTGTTACTCACAACGAGCTTTATCAACACGTGCTTCTTGACAATCCCGACCGTCAAGTTTATAATGGAGAGCCTGTATTTATCAGTGAATACGGCGGCATAAAATGGGAGTCAGACAGCGAGCATAAATCCTGGGGCTACGGCGTTGACGTTAAGACGCCCGAGGAGTATCTTGAGAGATACGAGGGGCTCACGCTTGCAATACTCGGCAACGTTAAGCTTTTCGGCTTTTGCTACACTCAGCTCTATGACATTGAGCAGGAACAAAACGGAGTTTTCACATATGAAAGAAAGCCGAAATTCAGCGATGATATTTATGCAAAAATTAAAGCCGCAAACGAAACTGCAGCTGAGATAGAAAAATAAGAAAGCGAAGGTAAAATCAGAATATGAAACTCGGAATGGTAGGCTTACCAAACGTAGGTAAAAGCACACTTTTTAATGCAATAACAAACGCAGGAGCGCAAAGCGCAAACTATCCGTTTTGCACTATTGAGCCGAATATCGGTATGGTATCTGTGCCCGATGAAAGACTCGACAAACTTGCCGAGATGTATAACCCCGACAAATTCACGCCTGCAACAATTGAATTTGTTGACATTGCGGGACTTGTAAAGGGCGCAAGCAACGGCGAGGGACTCGGTAATAAATTCCTGTCTCATATCCGCGAGGTTGACGCAATAATTCACGTTGTAAGATGCTTTGAAAACGACGATATTACTCACGTTGACGGTAGCATTGACCCTGAGAGAGATATTGAAACCATCAATTTTGAGCTTATAATGTCAGACCTTGATATTCTAAACCGCAGAATTGACAGCAGAAAAAAGGCTATGAAGGGCGACAAGACAATCGCTTCAGAGGTTGCCTTCCTCGAAAGGCTCGCAAAGGAAATGGAAACGGGCAAGACAGCCAGAGAGGTTGAGATTTCAGACGATGAAAAAGAGTATTTAAAGGACGTTGCGCTTCTTACAATTAAGCCCGTTATCTACGCCTGCAATATGGGTGAAAACGATTTCGTTGACGGAATTGAGAATAACAGATTCTATAAAACAGTTAAGGAAATTGCAGACAGAGAGGGTGCTGAAACGTTCCCAATCTGCGCTGAAATGGAAGCCGAAATCGCAGAGCTTGACGGCGAAGAAAAGGAGATGTTCCTTGAGGATATGGGGCTTGAAAGCTCGGGTCTTGACCGCCTTATTAAAAAGTGTTACGCGCTTCTCGGACTCATCAGTTATCTTACTGCGGGAAAGCCCGAGGTAAGAGCGTGGACAATCAAGAAAGGAACTAAGGCTCCGCAGGCGGCAGGTAAGATTCACACAGACTTTGAGCGCGGCTTTATCAGAGCCGAGGTTGTTGCGTTTGACGACTTAATGGAATGTAAAACTATGGCTGCCGCTAAGGAAAAAGGTCTTGTCAGAAGCGAGGGCAAGGACTACGTTATGAAAGACGGAGACATTGTTTTATTCCGTTTTAATGTTTAGTATTTATATATTTTAGTCATTTAGAACAAAATTTTATTGAAATTTATTGTAAAAATGTCTAATTTTATTAAAAACAGTTGACTATTTTTCATTTTTGCGATAGTATATACTTTATAGATTATGTCTTTAATCAAGCACAGCGTCACAGGAGATAATCAATGACTGATGAAGAACTCCTCAGATTAATCAAAGAAGGTAATTCCGATGCGACTAACGAACTGATAATCCGATACAGAAGCGATGTTGAAGCAATAGCTATGCGCTATATTTCTTCACCGCTTGAAAAGGATGATTTAATTCAGGAGGGTATGATCGGATTATTAGCGGCAATAAAATCCTACAGCAGCGAAAAAGGCGCTCTGTTTAAAACCTTCGCCGCACGTTGTATTGATAACTCAATTAAAACTGCCCTGAAGAAGCTTTCACGAATGAAAGCCATTCCTCAGGCAAATATAATAGAGCTTGAAGAAGACATTTTTGACTCCAGCTACAGCTTGAGCGCTGAAGATGAATATCTTGCCAAGGAAAGCGTAAGAGCCTTAACAGATACTCTGTATGAAGAGCTTTCAAGATTTGAAGATGAAGTTTTAAGGCTTTATATCGTAGGTCATTCATATAACGAAATAGCAGACAAGCTTGGCAAGAACGCAAAGGCGGTAGACAACGCCATACAGCGTATTCGCAAGAAACTCAGCGGAGTTACTTTTTGAATATTTCCCCAGCATCACGGTTTTGATTTTGCTAATCACTGTAACGTAAACATTAAAACCACTTTTCCCCCGGCAAAATCTTTAGAGAGGTAGAAATGAGATGTACGAAGACAAAGTTTTAGTTTGCAAAGAATGCAACAACGAATTTGTTTTCACTGCAGGAGAACAGGAGTTCTATGCCGAGAAAGGTTTCGTTAATGAACCGCAGCGTTGCAAGTCTTGCAGAGACAAACGCAAGGCCGCAGCAAAAGCCCCTAGAGAAATGCACGATGCTGTTTGTGCTCAGTGTGGAAAATCTTGCAAGGTTCCATTTGAGCCGACAGAAGGCCGTCCGGTTTACTGCAGTGAATGCTTTGCTAAGTTAAGCGAAGAAAAAGAGAATGAAGAATGAATCTAAGTAATAAGCCGCCTCAATGAGGCGGCTTTAATCATTACATAATAAAAAGCACTGCAAAAAGCAGTGCTGGCGCAGAGGGTGGGATTCGAACCCACGTGGGCGTGAACCCAAACGGTTTTCAAGACCGCCTCGTTATGACCACTTCGATACCTCTGCAAATCGAATGCTTGATTATATTAACACATCATAATAACAATGTCAAGTTAAAAATTTAATTATGAAATAACTTTTTTCTTGACTTTTTTATTTCTATATGATAAAGTATTTAAGCACACGAAAGGTGCTAAAACTTGACAGGAAAACTTAGTCACACGCAGAAGTACTCAAGTTGGTGACGAGGCGCCCCTGCTAAGGGCGTAGGGTGGGCAACTGCCGCGAGAGTTCGAGTCTCTCCTTCTGCGCCAAATAAAAAAGAGCTGCTTTTGCGGTTCTTTTTTTATTTCATACAAAAGAGAGACAAGAACGATACTAATACATCTGCGACGGTTTGCGAAGCAGAGGAGCAGGTATATATAATCAGTCAGCGAAAGCGAAGCTTTCGAGTCTCTCCTTCTGCGCCAAATAAAAAAGAGCTGCTTTTGCGGTTCTTTTTTATTTAATACAGGAGGAAGGACGAGAACGATACTAATACATCTGCGACGTTTTGCGAAGCAGTGAACTGTTTTTATTGCACTCAAAATACAGAAATAAATAAAGGATACCTATGTGGTATCCTTTATTTAATGGAGCTGATAGGCGGACTTGAACCGCCGACCTCATCCTTACCAAGGATGCGCTCTACCGCCTGAGCCATATCAGCAACAATGGCGACCCGGAACGGGCTCGAACCGTCGACCTCCAGCGTGACAGGCTGGCGTTCTAACCAACTGAACTACCGGGCCATTTACGTTGCTTATGTATTATAACTAATGAGCAGAAAAATGTCAAGATAAAAATAACAGTTAGCGGCAGAGTTTTATCCCTGCCGCCTTTTTTTACGGTTTTATGAGCTTACCGCTTTTGAGAAGCTTAAGCATTT
>CAMNAP010000059.1 GCA_946531445.1 uncultured Clostridia bacterium | reverse complement strand
GACGCAATTATGGTAAGAAGCGCTTCGATGCACGATATGGAAATGCCTTCTTCACTTCTTGCAATTGCAAGAGCGGGCGCAGGCACAAACAATATTCCCGTTGCCGACTGCGCTGAAAAGGGTATTGTTGTATTTAACACTCCCGGCGCTAACGCTAACGCTGTTAAGGAGCTTGTAATACTCGGCTTACTTCTTTCATCAAGAAAGGTTACAAAGGCTATTGACTGGTGTAAGACAATCAAAGGCGAGGGCGACAACGTTGGCAAGACCGTTGAAAAGGGAAAGAGCGCTTTTGCAGGCCCGGAAATCAAGGGCAAGACGCTCGGCGTTATCGGACTCGGCGCTATCGGCAGACTTGTTGCGGAGGCAGCCGTTGATATGGGAATGAAGGTTATCGGCTACGACCCGTTTCTCCCCGAGGACGTTCAGCTTAAGGCGGGAATAACGGTAAATAACAACCTTGAGGAGATTTATCCCGTTGCTGATTACATTACTCTTCACGTTCCGCTTACTGACGAAACAAAGCACCTTATCAACAGAGAAACTATTGACAAGATGAAGAATACAGTTCGCGTTATGAATTTTGCAAGAGGCGCTCTTGCAAACAGCCAGGACGTTATTGACGCGCTTGAGGACGGAAGAATGGCGGCTTACGTTACAGACTTCCCCGACGCAGACGTAATCGGCGTAGACGGCGTAATTGCAATTCCTCATCTCGGCGCTTCTACTCCCGAAAGCGAGGAGAACTGCGCAGCTATGGGCGCTATGGAGCTTATTGATTTTCTTGAAAACGGAAATATCAAAAACTCTGTAAATATGCCTTCTGTTTCGGTTAAGAAGACAGGCTCGGTAAGAATTACGGTAATTCACAAGAACCAGCCGAATATGATTTCAACGATTACCGACACAATTTCAAAGGACGGAATTAACATTGCTTCCTTTGAGGATAAGAACAGAGGCGCTATTGCGTATTCAATTATTGACTGCGACACCGAGGTTTCAAACGGCGCGGTAAGCGATATTGAAAAGATTGACGGCGTTATTAAGGTAAGAGTTATAAAGTAAATAAAAGAAAAAACGCTGTGCGTAATTTACGCACAGCGTTTTTGATGTTTAGTTATACGGGTGAGCGTTTATATACTCCTCAAGGTTTCTTGCTGAGATATAAACAAGCTCTGCGCAGGGGCGTTTTTTATAAAACTCCTCTGTTCTTTTTTCGGGAGCGGGGGAGGGAGCGCTCATCGGCGAGAGACCGAGAAGCTCGCGGCACACTAATGAGCCGTTTTCCTCTTTAAACTTATTTGCAAGCGACTGAATTTCGGCATAAATCCGCTTTTTTGCTTCGTAATCGCTTGTGTTGTCGTAGCCGTAGAGGGCGCTCATAACAAACGTCATACCGAGCACGCTTCCGCACACCTCGCGGAGCCTTCCCACGCCGCCGCCGAAGCCGCTTGTAAGGCGGGCTGCTGTTTTTTCATCCATATCAAGTAAGTCGGAAAAAGCCATAGCCACCGCCTGGGCGCAGTTGTAACCGCTTTTGAAATATTCCGTTGCCTTATCGGCTCTTGAAGAATTAATCATCCGAGGTCCTCAGTATCTGTATCGCTGTCAATATTTCCGCCGTCGTCAGACTGCTTTTTCTCTTTAAATCTTGCTTCGTAGGTTGCGTCACCGTCAACGGTAATAGTAATTCTTTCTTTCTTTGAAATGAAGGAACCGTTCTTGTACCAGCCGATGAATTCGGAGCTGTCGTCGGGGCTGCACCAGATTTCGGTCTTTTCACCCTTCTTGAAGGTACCGCCGCCGCCTGCTTCGCCGAAGTTGTTTGTTCCTACGCTTACTGTGTATTTACGCTCTTCGGTAGTGGTTGTTGTAGTAGTTGTAGTAGTTGTGGTAGTTGTTGTGGTTTCCTCAGTTGTTGATTCCTTAGTTGTTGAAGCGGTTGTTGACGCAGTTGTAAGAGTTTCCGAAGCGCTTACTGAGGGAACGGTTGTTTCACCGTTGCCTTTTTTAGCGTGAACAACTGCGGCAATAATAGCGATAATTATTGCAACGAGGATTACGCTGAGAATAGCTATAACAGCTACCTGCTTTTTATTTGAATCGTCATTTTTGCCTGAGCCGTTGTTTGACGGAGTGCGGTGAACATCGTTTCTCGGTGTTCTCTGGCGGTTGTCAAAATCGTCAATAAACGCGCCGTAAGCGCTGTTGTCTGTGCCGCCTGCAGGGGTGAAGACGTTTGTGTTACCGTCTGCGCCCGAAGTGTTATCGTCTTCGTCGTAAAGCGGAGAGCCGCAGTTCTGACAGATATAAAGATTTTCGTCGTTTTCGCTTCCGCAGTTTTTACATCTCATAGTTTTTACCTCCGAATATTTTTATATTTACTGTGAATTTTTAAAATTATACCATAATTAATACACCTAAATTGATAAAAAATCAAGACAAAAATTAAATCTTTTATAAAATATTTACGATTTAGTATTGACTTTTCGTTTAATTTATAATAAATTTAATATGTAATGTTTTCTGTAACTATATATTTTTATGAAAGCATATTTATTTTGAAAGGGGAATCCCAAGTATGAAAAAAGCATTGAAAGTTATTTTATGTTTAGCTCTTGTAGCAGCATTTGTTGCTTCTCTTGCAGGCTGCGCAAAGGTAAACTATGTAACAAACGGCACAATTAAGGCTATCAACGAAGTTAAGTCAGGCGACTGGAAGAACGGCGGAGCCGGCGGCGCTGCAGAGGGAGAAGGCGGCGAAGAAGGCGGAGCTGCTACAGAGGATAAGGTAGTTCTTGAGGCTGAGTTTACACCGGGTACATACGGCGGAAAAGAATTCAAGACAGTTGACGACGTAGCTAAATATTACGTTGAGGCTTACAATTATACAAAGTCATTAACAGCTGAGTATGACGAGAACGGTCAAACAAAGACATATTACAAGCTTCTCGGTACCGAGACAATGGAGGTTGGCGACGTATATATTGACGGTAAGGCTAACTCAATTGTTAATAACCTCGTTCCCGGAATCGTTGGCGGTATGTTCAAGCCCACACCTTACGGTCTTGTTCCCTGCTATAACAGAGACCCGAACCTTGATAACAACAAGGACGACGAGCACAAAAAGAACGACCATGACTTCAGAACATCACTTCTTACAGGCGAAGATATTCTCGCTTGCTATGTAAAGGACAACGGCGACGGTACTATTACTATCGGCATTCAGCCCAAGGCTGCTGAGATGAGTATCAGAGGCGAGGACTCACAGGGTAAATTCTTTGAGGTTCTCGGCGACATCAGCGGAGTTGTAGGAAGCATCAGCGCTGTATCATTTGCACAGGGCGACGCTACAGAAAACGTTAAGGTAACTTACAAAGGCGGTACAGGTATCGTTAAGATTGATACAAAGACTAATGAAATCGTTGAGGCTGATTACGAAATGATTTCAGAGGTTGCAGTTACTCACGCTTCTATCGCAGTTATTAAGGATAAGAGCGCTAACCTTTCAATCTCTTACAAGAACCACTATCCGGCTGACGACAAGTTCCTTATGGAATCAAAGGGAATTAAGAGAAAATAATCTCTTACAATACTAAGCTACAGAAAAGACGGTCTGACCTGGCCGTCTTTTTTGTTATCTGCCTGGCCGTCTTTTTTGTTACTTGAATTCTTTATTATAATATAGTATAATTATTTCATATTCATATAAAGGAGTAAAAAGTATGAGCGACAAAATGCCGAACATGGATTACGACGCCGACGAGGTTATCAGTAATTTCAAATCAAAATTCAAATGGCCCGGCAAAAGCGAGGTTGAGGTTGTAGTTACGCCTCCGAAAATCGGACTGAAAATATTGATTTCCATACTGCTTACCATAGTAGCGAGCGGAATACTTTACTATGCAATTTTCCCTGCGCTGAATTTTAAAACAAGTGAATTTTATACTTTTCTTATTGCTATTGTTGCAATATTTATGGCTATGTTTGCGGTTGTTCTCGGCGCGAGAAAAAAGGTTGAAAGAAAAGAATACGTTAAGAAAAAATCAATAATTCCCGTTATTATTGTTCTTGTAATAGCTGTTGTTATGTTAATCGGCTGGCTTTTCGGCGCAACTCTTTTCAGAGCAAAGAGCTACAGCAAGCTGATGGAGGTTTCAAACAGTAATTTTACAGAGGACTTCTCTTCAATTAACTACGACGAGGTACCGCGACTTGACGCGGCTACGGCTAAGGTCCTTGCTGACCAGCAGCTCGGACAGCTTGACGAGTATAAGAGCCAGTATGTTGTATCTCAGGAATCGACACAGATTAACTACAAGGGCAAGCCGGTGCGTGTTGCATATCTTAATTATGCCGACGTTTTCCGTTGGTTTTCCAACACGAAGAACGGACTTCCCGCATATATGCTTATTGACCTTGTAAGCCAGAAGGTACAGGTTGTTAACTGCGTTGACAAGTTCGGCGAGGGCATAAAATATTCACCGAGCGAGCTGTTTAACGAAAAGCTTATCAGACACCTTCGTTTCCAGTATCCTACGGAAATCCTTGACGCGCCGAATTTTGAAATTGACGACGAGGCTCATCCATACTGGATTACCCCTGTTCTTGACAAGAAAATAGGTCTTTTCGGCGGACGCGACGTTAAGGGCGTAATTATTACCGACGCGCTTGACGGCAAGAGCCATTATTACGACATTGAAACGGTAAGAACCGACAAGGAGCTCAACTGGATTGACGTTGTTTACAGCGAAAATCTTGTTTGCGAGCAGTACAATTATTACGGAAGATATGCTCACGGCTTCTGGAATTCGGTATTCTTCCAGAAGGACGTAAGCGTTGTATCCGACGGCTGCGGAAATATTGCACTTGACGACGACGTATGGGTTTATACGGGCGTAACCTCAAACGAGAGCGACACCTCAAACTTCGGCTTTATTCTCTGTAACCAGAGAACGAAGGAGACGAGATACTACAAAAACGGCGGCGCAACAGAGAACTCTGCAAAGACCTCCGCTACCGACGCTGTACAGAACTACGGCTATCAGGCAACGTTTCCGATTCTTCTTGACATTGAGGGACAGCCGACATACTTTATGTCACTTTACGGCGACAGCTTTACGGTTAAGGGCTATGCGCTTGTAAACCTTGACGACAAGACGATTGTAGGTACGGGACTTCTTGACGTTGCAAAGAGCGACGCAAAGGCGCTTAACGCGGCAGTTGAAAACTACATTGACGCTCTTAAGGACGAGGGCAAGGTTGACGAAAGCGCAAACGCTGACGACTACAAGGTTGATGAAACCACAGACACGCAGCAGGCGGCGGATACTGAGGAAGCTGAGGAGCCTGCAGCCGAAGAAGGCAAGCAGGAAGAGCAGCCGCAGGGCAATACGGTTGAGGGAGAAATCACCGACATCAAGACCTCGGTTAACGACGGAAATACCGTATATTATCTTCAGGTAAACGGCAAGTATTACTACATCAAGGTAACCGACTGTATGGACGTTCTTCTTATGAACAAGGGCGACAAGGTTGTAATTACCTTTGATAAGGCTGACGGAAATTTCGTTGCGGCAAAGACTGTTACAAAGAAATAAAAGTAAAATTAAAACTGACGTTTGATTATTCAAACGTCAGTTTTTTTATTCGTTTATAAATTCTTTTACCTTGTCTGCGATTTCAAGCCCCTGCCTGTATCCGAGCTGATAGATTGCTTCAAGCTTGGCTTTGCTCTTTTCAAGAGTGGGACACTCAAGGTCGCAGGGCGGGCAAATCACGAAGGCGTTGCCCAGCTTTTCCTGCTCGTAAACATAATCAAGCTGTGAGGCGTAAGTTTTATCGCGCTCAAGGAGCGCTTTTGCAAGGAGGGGGTACGCCTTTAAAAGCTTGCCAATGTTTTTATTGACGGGCTGTTTTACGTAGCCCTTGTGTTGGGTGAGGATTACAACGGCCTTTTCGCAACCGTCGTAAAGCGCTTTTTTAAGCGGAATTGAATCAACTACTCCGCCGTCAAAATATAAATCCTTGCCTATTGTTACGCCCTTTGTAACGAGCGGCATTGAACAGCTTGCCCTGACCTCAATACAGCCTCTTTCGCGAAGCGACTTTGGGTAAAAGTATTCAGCCTTGCCCGTATGCGCGTTTGAAACTACCACGCAGAAAACAGTGTTGCTGTTTTCAAACGTTTCATAATCGAGCGGAGCGATATCATAGGTGAGCTCGCCGAAAATCCACTCGCCGTTTAAATACTCGCCGTTTTTCATATAGCTTGCAAGGCTCATATATCTTTTATCGTTGATATATTCCATTGTAATATCGTGCTGACGGCGCTTGCATTTTCCGATAAACGAAGCGGCGTTACAGCTTCCCATTGAAACGCCGATTACATACGGGAATTCGATGTTCTTTTCAATAAACGCGTCAAGGACGCCGCTCGTATAAATGCCGCGCGAGCCGCCTCCCTCTAAAACCAAACCTGCCTTATACATAGTTTACCTCTTAAAAACAATAAGGCGGCATAGCCGCCTTAATCATTAAAATTATTCAGCCTTTTCTTCTGCCTCAGCAGGTGCTTCCTCGTCTTTAACCTCAACGATTTCAAGGTCGTTATCACACTCAAAGAAATCGTTATCGTCAAAATACTCCGGCTTTTCACTGCCTGTGAGCTTTTTAATTGCAAAGTATGCGGCTGCTGCAAGCGCACAAAGCGCAGCGATTACAGCAATAATTTTTGCTATTTTCTTAAAGTCCATAATCAGACCTCCCAAATAAAATCTTGTATCAATTCTATTATATAACATTATTTATTAAAGTCAAGGGAAAATATATTACAAAAAAAACGGGACTTTCATTTTGAAAGTCCCGTTTTAGCTTTGTTTTACGCTTTGTTGAGCTTGTTAGTAAGGTTGCTCTTCTTTCTTGCTGCGCAGTTTTTATGAATAAGGTTGTGGCTTGCTGCCTGGTCAATCTTTTTGATTGCATCCTTTACTGCAACTTCCTTATCCTCTGCATTGTTTTCAATAGCAGCGTTAGCCTTTTTGATAGCTGTCTTAAGAGCTGAATTGCGAGCCTTATTGTTAGCGGCTTTCTTCTGGTTAACCTTTACTCTTTTCTTAGCAGATTTAATATTAGCCATTTTTGTCACTCCTTATGAGTTAATTGATACGCGTTAACTGACAGTGAATAGATAACGCATTGAGTTTTTCAAGCCTTAACACGGTCGGCTTGTTTTATATGCGTTAGTTATATTATCACAACTCAGTGTAAAATGCAAGTATTTTTTTATTTTTGGATATACTTTTAATAAAAAAGAATTTTGAGGTGAGAAAATGCAAAGCAGAACGGACCTTGCACTTGAATGCTATGAATCTGAGGAAAAGGCGGAAATTGACGGCGTGACTGTTGAGGAGGAGGGAAACCTTACAACTGTAAAAATCACAAATGAAAGCGGCGCTAAAAAGCTTTCAAAGCCGATTGGAAGCTACATTACGCTAAAGGTTAATTCCTTTGTAAACGATACGGACATTTTTGACGGACGGCTTGACGATTTTGCACACGTTTTGCGTTCGCTTATTCCGAGGGATACAAAGTCGGTGCTTGTAGTCGGGCTCGGGAATAAAAACATAACCGCCGATTCACTCGGCCCGAAGGTGAGCAGATACGTTTTTTCAACGCGTCATATTACAGCGGAGCTTAAGAAAGAGTCGGGCTTTGGCGAGCTGTTTTCGGTTGCGAGTGTTGAAACGGGAGTGCTCGGTGAAACGGGAATTGAAACGGCGGAGATTATAAAGGGCGTTGCGGGGCAGATAGCGCCATCGTGCATAGTTGCGGTTGACGCGCTTGCGGCTTCGTCGGTTGACAGACTCGGAAATACCGTTCAGTTTTCGGATACGGGGATTATACCGGGTTCGGGAGTCGGTAACCACAGACACGAGATTTCCGAAAAAACAATCGGGGTTCCCGTAATTTCAGTTGGGATACCTACTGTTGTAAGCACCTCGCTGTTTTCACAAAGCGGCGAGGACGAGGCTTTTGTCACGCCGCGGGAAATTGACAGAATTTCGGAGCAGGGCGCGAAGCTTATAGGTATGGGAATTAACGTTTGTTTTCAGAAGGGAATTGACAGCGAGACACTTTACGCGCTTGTGGGATAATTCGGGTGTTGCGGGAATATTATATATAATGTAATAAAATAATATATATGATATGTCGGTGTTAAAATGAAAAAGCAGCTTGTTATTTTCTTTTCAAATATAGTAATTATTCTCGGCTGCGCGGGAATATGCGTAAACTATATGCCTGTTATTTATTCTTATATTTATCCGCTTGCGCACTTCAGCGCGAGGCTTTCTTCAAGCGAAAGCTTTTATAATGGGCTTAAGTCAGAAATTTCCGATTATATTCCGAAGGCGGTTGAGAATAATACTACTGCCCCGATTGAGAGAGATACTGAGGTTATGAATGTAACAGGTTCAAAGGATAGCGATGACGGTTACAATATAACAAAAACGCCTTCGGACGTTGCAGAGCTTATGAAAAAGGCTGAAAAAACAGTGAAGAAAGCCAAAAGCAAGGGCAAAACAAGCGAGGAAGCGTATCAGGGCGGAGGCACAATAATTTCCTACAAGGGTATTGAAATCCAGAGCAAAATACCTTCAAAAGTGTATAAGCCGAATATCGGGAGCTTGCTGAAGCAGGACTCGGATTTGATGATAAGCGACAAAAGTAAGCCCTCCGTTCTTGTATACCACTCGCATACTACCGAGGCGTACACTCTTCTTGATACGGGTTATTATATGAGCTCTGACGCGCGTTCAAGCGACGCTTCAAAAAACGTTGTGCGCGTCGGAGACGAGCTTGTAAAGGAGCTCGAAAGAGCGGGCTTTAAGGTTATTCACGACAGGACGATTCACGACACGGATTATAATTCAAGCTATGACTCTTCGCGTGCTGCGGTTGAGAAGTATCTTGAAGAGTATCCGTCAATTGAGGTTACAATAGACCTGCATAGAGATGATATTACATATTCGGACAAAACAAAGGTTAAGCCTACCGCAAAGATAATGGGTAAAAAGGCGGCGCGTATGATGATAATTTCGGGGTGCGAATACGGGCTTGTAAAAAACTTCCCCGACTGGGAGTACAATTTAAGGTTTGACCTTCAGGTGCAGAGGGCTGTAAATGAAAAGTACAAGGGCGTAATGCGTCCGATTCTCTTCTCACAGCGTAAATATAATATGTATGAAACTCATAACTCGTTTTTGCTTGAAATAGGTACTGACGCTAACACGCTTGATGAGGCGTGCTATTCGGCAAGGCTGTTCGGAAATGCACTGGGCGAGCTTATGAACAGGAAGTATGTAAAGCAGTGATATATTGAAAAAGGTTATATTAATATTAATTACATCTGTTATATGTCTTACGCTCGGGCTGGCAGTTGCGTATTATAATACGTCGTCGCTCGGGTATGACGATACAGATATGTTATCTTATTCAGACGGTGTGCTTACCGTTATGGATAATTCGGTTAACATAGAGAAAATACGACAAGATTTAGAAAGTGTTTTAAATAAATACTTAAGAAACCCGATAACTATATAGTGTTAATAATATAACAATAAGTGACGATACAACTATATATTGTACCAAATTATGAATGAAAGCCGAAATGTTGTGAAAAGTGGAATTCAAGGGCAATAGGGAACACCAGGCAGGGTGTTTAACTTGAATAAATTTTTTAAAAAAAGTGTTGACAAATGAATTCATATTTGGTATTATGTTCAAGCCGTCGCAAAAAGGGCAACAGGCAAAAGCTTGATTTCAAGCGGTTTTGAGGCCCCGAGACGGACGTACCTAAAGAATTAAATAACGATGAAAAAGGAACCCGAGAAGAATTT
>CAMNAP010000058.1 GCA_946531445.1 uncultured Clostridia bacterium | reverse complement strand
AATGATTGAAAACGGCTCAGTAAGAGAGGCGATGAAATGGGCAATTATGTAATTAACCCGCTTGACAACGTTGAAATAGACCTTGAGAGCGGGCACAAATACGCAAGGTGCAAAATAAAAAAAGGCGAAAGCGTAATAAAATACGGCTTTCCGATAGGGCGCGCTGTTGCAGACATTGAAGAGGGCGAGCACGTTCACACCCACAACCTTAAAACATCGCTTTCCGCTGACGGCGATTACACATACGAGCCGAAACAGACAAGCGTAAAAAAGGAAGAGCCGCTGAAAATTTCCGCCTATGTGAGAAAAGACGGACAGATAGGTATACGAAACGACATCTGGATTATACCTACAGTCGGCTGTGTAAACGGCATTGCACAGGCAGTTGCAAACAAAACGGACGCGCTTTGCTTTACGCACCCTTACGGCTGTTCTCAGCTCGGAGGGGATTTACTGACAACACAGAAAACGCTTTGCGCACTGATTAAACACCCCAACGCAGGCGGTGTGCTTGTACTCGGACTTGGCTGTGAAAACAACAACATTCCCGCGCTCAAAACTGTTCTCGGCAATTATGACGCTGAGCGCATACGTTTTCTAAATGTTCAGGACTGCGGCGACGAAATCGCCGAGGGCGTTGCGGTAATAAATGAATTAAAAGCTGTTGCAAAAAGCGACAAACGCGAAAGCGTTGACATATCAAGGCTTATAATCGGTCTGAAATGCGGCGGAAGCGACGGTCTTTCGGGTATTACGGCAAACCCCGCCGCAGGCAGAATTACCGACAGGATAGTTGCAATGGGCGGCGCTTGCGTTTTAACCGAAGTTCCCGAAATGTTCGGCGCAGAACAGCTGCTTTTAAACCGCTGTACGTCAAAAAATATTTTTGATAAGGCAGTTGAAATGATTAACTGCTTTAAAGCGTACTTCGTTTCTCACGGCGAGCCTGTAAGTGAAAACCCCTCGCCGGGCAACAGGGACGGCGGCATTACAACGCTTGAGGAAAAATCGCTCGGCTGTGTTCAGAAAGGCGGAACGGCACCGATTACAGACGTTCTTGATTACGGCGACGTTGTAACAAAAAGCGGGCTGAGCCTTTTAAACGGACCGGGTAACGACATTGTTGCAGTTACAAATCTTACCGCCGCAGGCTGTCATCTTATACTGTTCACAACGGGAAGAGGTACGCCACTCGGCGCACCCGTACCGACAGTTAAAATTTCTACAAACACCGCGCTTGCTGAGAAGAAGCCAAACTGGATTGACTTTGACGCGCAGAGCAAAAGCGACAGTGAACTGCTTGACCTTATTGTTGAAACGGCAAACGGCAAAAAAACAAAAAATGAGCTCAGCGCTTTCAGGGACATTGCCATTTTTAAAGACGGCGTAACCCTTTAGCACAGGCTCAGACGGAGGTATTATGAGTATTACGGTAAATCTTTATTATACGGGTAAAAACAAAAGCGCGCTTGCGTTTGCAAAAGAGATGGAGGAAAGCGGGATTGCCGACAGAATCAGAGCGGAAGAGGGCAACCTGCGATACGACTACTTCATTCCGATTAATGACGGCGAAACGGTGCTTCTCATTGACAGCTGGGAAAGTCAGGAGGCGCTTGATGTTCACCACGCCTCGCCTATGATGAAAGAGCTTGCCGCCCTTCGCGAAAAGTATGACCTTCATATGGTAGCAGAGCGCTACATAAGCGAAGAAAACGAAGCAGATACAAAATTCATAAGAAAATAAATGAAGAAGCGGCAGCCTGTTATTCAGAGTGCCGCTTCTTCTTTTTTATGTGCTTTATTTTAAGTCCGCTTTTTTCTCAAAGAAATACCTTTTTATTCTTCAATATTCCAGATATCGTCTTTAACAAACACCGTTGAGCAGGGCGATGAGGTGACCATAACGCTTTCCTGATGGAAAAAGCCGCAGAGGTCCTTTGCAATTTCAATTACAATTTCCTCGGGCGTATCCATTAAGAGAAGCGCAAGCGTTGTCTCTTCAACGTAGGTTCCGTTTTCGTGAAAATATCCGCCCTCTATTCTGTGTACGGAAAAAGCAACGCGGAAGTTATGGCATACCTTTTTTAAAATTGAAATATATTTTTCTGTGTCAAACTTCTGAACCCCTGTTTCAGAATCGTTAAGGCCTATATAAATCGTTGACTGTATCATAGCAGTCTCCTTTCGGAATATTATAGCTCTGCAGTATAATCAGACGTTGCAAATCAACGTCTGATTATTTTTTTAAATGATTTCCTTGTTTGAAACTATGAAGGTGATTCGCTCCTCAAGAGTAGGACCGCCGTGGCCGTTTCCGATTCCGCCGTGGTCGGGAGTTACAAGAATCAGCCAATCCTCTTCACTGAAGGTTTCTCTGCTTCTGATTACGTCAATAAGCTCAATTCCCGCTTTTTCACACAGACGCAACGTGTTCATATATTCCTCAACTCCCGGTGAGAAGCCGAAGCCGTGTCCGTAAATATCGGGATATTCAAAAATAGTAAAAATGTAATCTGAGCAGTCGGGATTTCTTAAATCCTCAAGTGCGTTATTAAGAGTACCCTCGTCATTCTCGGCACGAACATAACTTGCGGGAATGCCTTTACTTTCAGCGTATTCCTTTTCGTTTCGGTAGGTTGATTTCTCAGCTGTGAAATGGCCTGCCCATGAAACGTAAAAAGCGCTTTTGTCAACAAGCTTATCCTCGGCAAAGGCGAGAATTGAGCTTCTCGGCTCAACTGCCTTTACTGCAGAGTTATAATAAATTGTGCTTTCAGCGGAATGAAGCCCGGTCAGGATTGCGCCCCAGCCGGGTCCCGTGTCTGTTTCATGTGCAATGGGCTTCGGGTAAGGCGTTCCGCCAGCATAAGTAAATATTGCATGCCCGCCCCTTGAAAGCACAAACTTCGCTGCGCCGCGGTCAATTTTATCAAAGTTGAGAAGCATATCTGTTCTCAGCCCGTCATAGCCGAGAACAATTGCCTTCTTTTTCTTTTTACCCTCCGGCAGAGGCGATTTGAAATGCTTTTCAAGAATACTGTAAACAACCGTCTGAGGAAGCGCGGTTTCAGGAGTGTTATCCATAAACGGCAGCTCTTTGAGCACATCAAGCTGAGTTACTATTTCCTTGTTGGAAATTATAAAAGTAATTCTCTCCTGAAGCGTGGGGCCGCCGTGGCCGCACTGAAATCCGCCGTGGTCTGACGTGATAAGAATCAGCCAGTCCTCCTCTTCATACGAGCGTCTGTTGTGAATTGCGTCAATAATATCCATTCCCGTTTTTTCAGCGTCAAGAAACGCCTGCATATATTCGCTCTTTTCGGGAAGATAATCAACGGCGTGTCCCGTATGGTCCGTATACTCAAAAATACTGAAAATGAAATCAGAGCACTCAGGCGAGGTAATATCTTTTAAAACATTTTCTCTTGTTCCAACATCATCGCTTGCGCACTCAAAAGTACAATTAAGACGGTTCTCCTCAGCATAGCTTTTTTCGTTTAAATAGGTTGCGCCGTCCTCGTCGAAATGGCCCTCCCACGAAACATAGAAAGCGCTGCTTTTTATTGCTTCATCCTCTACAAGCTTTATAATAAGTGTTTTCGGTTCAATATCTTTTGTAATACCGTTATTATAAATCTTGTTGTTTTCGGCAAGACTGCCCGTAAGCATTGAGCACCATCCGGGCGCGGTTGAAGTGTCCTGAATAATCGGCTCGGGGTACGGCGCGCCGCCCGCGTAGCTGAATACACCGTGACCGCCGTTTGAAAGAAGATATTTAATTCCTCCTCTTTCAGCCTTGTCAAGATGGCTCAGCATTTCGCAGGTGCAGCCGTCATAACCTATAACTATTGCCTTTTTCTTTTTCTTTCCTTTGGGAAGCGGCGTGAAACAGTGCTTCATAATCAGACTGTATATTTCTGTCTGATTAATCGCGTTTTGCCAGGTGTTTTCAAGGCAACTAATATTTTCAAGCTTTTGTTTATAGTCCATTTGTGACCTCACTATTCTGCAGGTGCAGGCTGAGGAGCGCCCTCCTCATTGCTCTCAACAGATTCCATATATTCCGAAACTCTCTTCTTTCTTGTTTCAGAAAGCTCGTAGTACATTCTCTCTCTTGCCTTTTTATTGATAGGCCAGAGAAGCTTCGGAACTATTCCGAGCGCACTCGTAACAAGCGGTACTACGGTACAAAGAGCAAACAGCCAAAACTTGGTCTTTTCGTCCTGTGTTCCGATTTTAAGTCCCTGAACATAGCCGATTTTCTTCATAATAAGCGTACGGACTGTGCCCATTGCAACGCCTTGCAGTTTAAGAACAAGGCCTCGTGCAACACCCGTTGTAGCCTCCATACGGTAGCCGTGCTTCCATTCGCAATAGTCCATAGCCTCGTTCCACAAATCGGTGTTAATAACCTTATTAACGCCGAACAGCAATTTATTTAGGAACTCACGTAGTCCGTAGGCGACTAACATCGGTTTTAGCTTCAGATAATTCTTATTATGTATACCGAACAGGAAGAAGCCCAGCGTTACCATATCGCCGTAGAAGTCCGCTCCTACCCAGATGGCTCGTGATGAGAACCGTTTACGAATCGGAGCAACGAAAGCGTAGCTGATGCTTCCTACCGGACCTGAGATACCGCTGACAAGCGCAAGAATTGTATTAATCATAGACTGACCGCCGTGTACGTCAATCCAGTAGTTACGCTCGTCTGAGCCTACACCGAAGCCGCCGAGGAAGTCTGAAAGACACATAAGAAGTACGGGATAGTTTGTGAAAATAGCCCTTAATCCCTCTTTGATGTTAGGTCTTTCAATAGTCTGGGGAACACGCTCCTTTGAAACTATAAAGAACCAAAGCGTAAACGCACAGGAAATGATTGCGGTAGTTCCGCCCATTCCGAGGAAAATATTGCGCATAGGAACCTTGAGCCTGCCCGTACTTACCATATCGTAAAGGAAGCCCATAATATAGCCCGGCATATCCTCGCCCATATAACCCGTAAGAAGTTCGGCAAGTGTTATGAGCTTTATACGCTCGTTGGGGTTTGGCGTAATGGTTGACATATATCCGCTTTTGGCAACGGATGTAAATGTTCCCGCAGTTTCAGTAATGACGTTAAACGCAAAGAAGAAAATAAGCTTCGGAACAAAGGTTGCGCTTGTGTTGGGGAAGAAGAACGGTATAAACCAATACAGAAGTCCGATAAGCGTAAGCGGTATCTGGAAAGAAATCAGATAAGGTCTGAACTTACCGAGTCTTGTTCTCGTATTATCAACAATTGCTGCGATAACCGTATCGTTGATAACATCCCAGGCACCTGTAAAGATATTAACAATTGCTGAAATGCCGAAGTCAATTTTTACTACGTCCCAGATGAAACGCTCTCTGTATCCGTTAATATTGAACGAATTTGAAAAGTCATTAAACAGATAAGCAAGGGTTTCGTTTGTGCCTACATAGTTAAAGCTTCGGTAAATATTGCCCTGTCTTTTAAGCTGTTCGGGCGTTTTAGCATGCTTTTTATCAGTTGCCAGCGGGCTCATCTGTTTTCACCTCCAATTCCGTAGCATATACAATAAGTTTATCGGTATAAGTGTGTCCGTCGTATTCAAGAGTTGCCGTAACTGTAACGGGCTCTTTTTTAGTATTTAAAACGGTCATAACACCGTCCTCATCAATTTCAAGGATTCCGTCCTCTGAAACGGTGTAGGTCATCTTGAATTCGTCCTTCGTAGTTTCAGAGTCAACCCTTACCTCAAGAGGAAGTGCCTTCATATCTTTTTTCTCAACAGCCATCTGTCTTTCGGTAAAGCGCAGGCCGTAATGGAAAAGGTCTATGCTCTGTACCGCCTCAAACGGTATTTCAAGAGCGGCTGTGCTCTCAGACAGTGCCTTGTAGGCGTCTGTAAAATCAACTGACGCTTTGAGCATAACGTTTCGCTTTATTTCAACCCACGTCAGCAGATTGTCGGCATAGCTGATTTTGAAGCTTACGGTAAAGCCCGTCGGCGCTATATCAAGCGATTTGACGCTGAGCATTGAAGCAAGCTCCTTTTCAGCGCTTTTTCTTATCTCGCTGTCAAGCATTGCCTTTGTGTTCATACAGGAGGGATTCAACGTCAGGGTGATATAGTAAAAGCCGTCGTCAATTTCCTCTCCGTTTTCATCAACATATCCCTTTGTTGCCGTAAATTCTGTAACGTCCGCCTTGGTAAAGCTGAGAGAGGGTACGTTTTGCACCTTTGTCATAAGAACGTTTTCATCAACGCTGTAAAGGCCGCTCACAGCACCCTGAGCGTTTTCAAGAACACGTGACAAAACCTCATTGTCGTCCGCTGAAAACGGAGTTACCTTTTCGCCCTCAGTGAAATGAACATCTGTGTGCTGGCTGAGTTCAATATCGTCAGCCGCCGTACACGCTGAGTAAAGCGAGCTTACATAGTCAAACGCCGCCTCCTTAGTAGCGGGAAGCTCCGCCGCCTGCTGCACCTCCATTTCGGGCAGTTCAAATTTCGGTGTGTTAATCTCTTTTTCAGCATAGATTGAAAGACTGACAAAGCAAGCAATCAGAAGAGCTGCTACACCGGCAACACCGAGAAAAATTTTCATAGATTTTTTCACTGTGTATCCGCCTCCTCTTCTGCCTTAGCCATTTTCTGAAGCTGCGACTCAAGCTCCTCGGACGCCTCTTCCTCCATGGCCTGCTCAAATTCTTTCATTCTTGTTTCGTACTCTTCCTCACTTTCAAAAATGGGAAGCGGCAGGTCGTCATAATCAACCTCGCCATTCTTGATTTTCTTTCTGAGCTCCTTGCGCTTCGGGTCAAACTCTCTGTAAACAGGTTCAACGCCTGACCTGAGCATTTTTGCGTTGATGATTACAAGAACAAGATGAAGCGCAAAGCACGCGATTCCGCCAAAGCCGATAGCAAACGACGTGTACTCGTTTGCAGGAACAACAGAAGTCTTACACACAACAGCCGCTATCTGAGCCCCGAGTGAAAGCACGCCCGCTATAGCCGATATGTTTCTTATCATCTTTGTCATCTTGTCGGGCTTGAGGAAGCTCAGAAGATAGATAATAAGCATAACGACGTCCGCAAGAGCAATCAGCGCAAAAATTACAAGCACAATTGCCGCGCCGAGTGCCGCCTTTGAAAACAGCGTGCTCTTAAGAAATTTCAGCAAGCCGAGAAGCAGGCCGTTGCCAAACGACTGAATAATTCCTATAAGCCCTACCGAAAACTTTTCTTCGTAAAAAGGAAGCTTAAAGGTAACTGAGCAAAACGGAATCATCATAGCGCAAATTGAACCTACAAGAACTATCATTCTTATAATTGCAAGCAGGCTGCCGATAAAGACGGCTTTTATTCTTGCAATAACCATACGCGTTACCGCATTGTCAAGCTCTGCGCGTTTAGCGTCGCGTTCAAGTTCATAATCCTGAGTAAAATATAGAATATTTACTCCGCAGTGCTTACAGTTCGGTTTTAAATCATAAAACGGAATATCAGCACCGCATTTAGGACATTTCATTTTTACATTCTCTCCTTTCTTCAGATTTTATTTTAAACTAAATTTTATCTCATCATCATTACCCGTTCTGCAGTTGTACAGAAAATCCTGAGCGATTTCTCTGAGCGAAGAAGAAGGGGGAATGATTGCTTTGACCTTTTTTATATTGAAAAGATTTACTATTTTGTCGGCACGTGCAACAAGTGAATCAAAAGCCTTGTACTCTGCAGTGTTGGGAGTGAACGGAGCGTTGCCCGTAAAGATATGTTTTAATATCACATATACGGCGTCAATCAGCTTTTTGTCCTTTGACTCAATGCGTAGCTGCTGAGGCATTGACTTCCACGCACCCGAAAGCTTTGCAACAGACGATATCCTGATTTTCCGAACGCCCTTTCCCGCAAGCTGAATAAGCGTTTTGAATTTTTTGAGCTTTTCGGTTGAAAGATAACCGTCGGCAAGCTCAAGAAACGCGTTAAAATCGCTTGCTGAAAGCGGAATAAGCTTTTCCCAGATTCCCGGGAAGTTGAGGTGATACAGATATTCATACGCTGAAAGTCCGCCTGTATCAATGCCGCTTAGCTTTTCAATTCCTATACTTGTTACTTCGCATTCGCCATTGTCGGCGTCAACGTCAACCTTTCTCATTTTGCCCGCCGCGTTGGAGAGGGCAATTGTTGAAATGTCAATAAACCATTTTCCGTTATTGTCGGTATATTTTCTTATGTTCTGAATATGTGTGTGTCCCGTAAAAATAACTCTTACGCCGTTATCACACATTATTTTCCACAGCTCACGGTAGCCGCCGTACATCTCATAATCTGCAACATGGCGGTAAACCTCCCACGGCGGGAGCACGGGGTGGTGAGTTGCGAGAAGAACAAAATCGCCGTTATCCTTTGCCTCTTTGATTTCGCTTTTCAGCCACTCAATGCCATCCTCAAACAGTCCGCAGTAACCGCCGCCGTCGCCGTTGTCAACAATTGCGATAAGCCTTGCGCCGTCGCAAAGCTTGACGGTGTACGAGCCGCTTTCACGGTGAACGCTGAGCGCCTGCTTCGGGCCGTAGTCGTAGTAAAAATCAAACAGCCCGCCCTTTCTCATAGACTCTATAGGCTCAGTTCCCGTTTCGGTATAACGGCAGCTTTCAAACCAGTTGTTGTCCTCTCCGCCGCCGCTGTAATCGTGGGTGGCGCAGATAACGTAAACCTTTTTCCCCGCCTCAACGAGTCTTTCAAGCCTCTCTCTGAATTCATAGTGTGAATTCATATCACAGTTATTTACATTGTCGCCCGTAAAAAGCACTGTGTCTGTTTCCCTGTCGGCAATCACCTTTTCAAGAAACGTATCAAGAATTTCAGGCGTAGCCTTTAGCGCAATCTGGTCTGAACGCTCGCGGAAGGTAAACGGATTACCCTCTACCCAATTCTTTTTTGAAACATAGTGTGTGTCTGTCAGAAGATAGAATGATGCTTTTTTCATAATATCACAACCGTTTTATTATTAGTTAACAGCTAACTGTAATTTTGTTTTTACCTTTACTCAGCGCATAGCTTTTGCCGAAAATAACAGCCGCAGCTTCGGATTTTTCGGGTACTGTGAATTCAAATTCCCAGCCGCTGTCCGTCTTTTTATAGTATGACGAAGCCACGCCGCAGACTGTATCAAGCGAAGCCTTAACCCAGGGAATTCTCTCGTCGGGGGCAGGTTCAAAAACAATTCTTCTGTAACCCGTATTTTCTTCATCAGGGCAGATACCTGCAAGGCGTCTGAACATCCACGAAAGCACGCTTCCGTATGCATAGTGATTAAACGAGTTCATTCCCGCGTCGGCAAAGCGACCGTCAGGGAAGATACCGTTCCAGCGCTCCCATACGGTAGTTGCACCCATTGTTACGGGATAGAGCCACGACGGATACTCTGTTCTTAAGAGCAAATCAGTTGCAAGCTTATCCTCGCCCGCAATACTGAGCGCATACAGTAGATACGTTGTACCTATAAAGCCCGTTGTAATACGTCCGTATTTTTTTACGTTTTCGGTAAGCTGAGCGCAGGTTACGTCGGGCTTGTCGGTAAGCTCAAAAACGATTGCCAGAACAGCCGCCGTCTGCGTTTCCTGCTTCATTCTTCCGTTTTCCATATATTCGCTTACGAAGAAGCTTTTAGTGTTTTCAAGCATTTCGGCATAGTTACCCTCGTCATAACCGAGAATAGCGTTAACCTTCATAAGTGTTCTGATTCCGTGGGCAAGAAATGCCGTTGCAATAAGACCGCAATCCGTTCCGCTGAACGGAGTTTCTCTGTCAAGCTCCTCAAGACTCAGCCAGTCGCCGAATACTCCCGTTGTCCACGGGTGCTTTATCTCGCCGTTGCCGTTTCGTCTGCACTCGTCAATCATAAAGTCAACCCATTTTTTCATGAGGTTGTAATGCCTTGCGAGTATTCCCTTATCGCCGTAAGCAACGTAAAGCTCCCACGGCGCTATAACGGCAACGTCTGCCCAGGCGGGAGAATTGTAGCCGTCGGGACCGCTCCAGTAAATAGGTATATATGGCGAAACGTGAGGAAGCGAGCCGTCGTCAAGCTGGTCG
>CAMNAP010000057.1 GCA_946531445.1 uncultured Clostridia bacterium | reverse complement strand
AAGAGCTGTTTCAAGAAGGCGGATTTCAGTACCCTGTGTGATAACGTAATCGTCATCTACGCCGAGAGCTTCAGCGAGTGTAAAGAATACCCATTCGCCGTCCTTGTATGCCTCATATGAGCCGCCGAGCTGAACTGCGCCTGCCTTGATGTCGCTATCAAACGTTACAACGAAATCAGCAAGATAATTCTTATATGAGCTGATAGAAGCTACGTCAGCTGACTGGTCAGCCACATATAAATATGCTGTTTCAAGTCCGTCAACATCAATAGGAGTTACAGTTGCCGTAGGTAATGTCGTATCAATCGGGAAGGTATATTCCTCTTCTGCGATTGTTACAGCATCTGCTGCAGCGTTCTCATAGAGATTAAAATCAACAGTCATAGTTACGCCTGCTGCGTCAAGTCCCTTAACGCCGCACTTGAATTCGCCAACAGTCTTAACAATATCCTCATATGTGAACTGAGCATCATAACCGAGGTTTGTAAGAGCTGTTTCAAGAAGGCGGATTTCTGTACCCTGCGGAATTACATAATCGTCAGCTACACCGAGGCCTTCAGCAAGTGTGAAGAATACCCACTCGCCGTCTTTATATGCCTGATATGAGCCGCCGAGCTGAACTGCGCCCGCCTTAACGTCCTTATCAAAGCTGATTTCGAAATCGGCAATGTAATTCCTGTATGAGCTGATAGCAGCCACGTCAGCAGTCTGGTCAGCCTTGAAGGAATAAGCCTTTTCAAGTCCGTCAACAGAAATCTCTGTCACAGTAGCAGTCGGTAAAGTTGTATCAATCGGGAAGGTATATTCCTCTTCTGCGATTGTTACAGCATCTGCTGCAGCGTTCTCATAGAGATTAAAATCAACAGTCATAGTTACGCCTGCTGCGTCAAGTCCCTTAACGCCGCACTTGAACTCATTAACAACGCTTACTATATCATAGTAAGTGAAGTATGAATCAAAGCCCTGATTTGCAAGTGCAGTTTTAAGAAGCTGAATCTTTGTGCCTGCAGTAATAACCGTATCGTCTGAAACACCGAGACCTTCAGCAAGTGTAAAGAATACCCATTCGCCGTCTTTATATGCCTGATATGAACCGCCAAGCTGAACGTCTCCAGCCTTTATGTCCTTATCAAAGCTGATTTCAAAGTCGGCAATGTAATCCTTATATGCGCTATTTGCAGCCTGCTCAGCTGTTTCGTCAGCCTTGAAGGAATAAGCCTTTTCAAGTCCGTCAACAGAAATTTCTGTTACTGTAGCAGTAGGAAGAACAGGAGCAGGCTCTTCATAAGTGAACTCGATACGGTCAAGAGTGCCTTCAACTCCATAAGCATATAATCCAACGCTGTTGCTGTCGCCTTCCCAAGTTACTGTTTTGCTGTCAAGGTCGGAAGACCAGTGTGGGTCAGCATTGTATTCAGAATCTAAAAATTGATTATAACTTACAATACTTAAGTCCGTAAAAACTAACTTAATTTTGGAAAAATTAGCTACAGAATTTGTAAATACAAATCCGGAAAGACTTCCCATAAAGGCCTCACTAAAGCGAGTACCGTCAATAAAGGTATGACCTTCCTCAGAAGTCGCAGAAACTGTGATAGCGTCTTTTGTATAAGAAGCATCATACGGGTTTGATTGATCAGCATCCTCACCTATCTGAATGTTCTCAGTAGCAGCGTCCCAAGTTACAGTCGGCTCATCAGCCGCAAATGCGGTGAAAGGCATCATTGATACAGCCATAAGAATAGAAAGAGCGATCGCTAAAATTTTCTTTGATATTCTCATTTTAATCAAATCCTTTCTGGTTTTGTTTTTTCCATATTCATAAAAAGTAACGGCTATGACAACTGACCTATGATGAGACCTTACAGTTTAAAAACAGGCAACCGAAGTTATGGTTGCCAAGGGGAAGTCTCATCTTGCTTTCACCGAAACAATGAATAACAAGTTAAGCTATATATAAAAGCTTTGTAAATATTATATATATAATTAATAAATTAGTCAATATGTAAAAGTATTTTTGTGCAATATGACAATATAAAAATTTGAGGCAACTAAATAAGGCTCCCCTGTGTAAGGTACTCCCCGATTGACGGGGAGATGTCACGAAGTGACAGAGGGGAGCGTCTACGCTAGTAAAGCTGGATTGCCGGCAGGCAAGACTGAGGGGTTGTTACAATCCCTCCACCGCAAGCGGTCCCCCTCCCTTTACACAAGGGAGGCGATTAGCGGTTAATGCTTTTCTTTTCTGTTGTGAAGTACAGGCGAGATATATTTATAAATTATTGCCGTTATTACCGTTACAAAAAACAGCTTTACAAAGGTTACCGGCAGGTTGAAAAAGATAATTCCCTTTGAAACGCTTGTGATTTCGGGAAGAAAACGCGAGATTGCGGCCGGTAAAAACGACTTAAGCCCAGCCATTGAATTCTGATATTCCCCGAGAATCATAGACATTGTAAACGCCGGCTTGTAGAATTTTTCAAGAAGCGGGAAGGCGATATATCTTGTAATGAAAAACTGAGGTATAAGTGAAATAACAAGCCCTGCAAGCGAGCTTATAAAAATTCTCTTACGTCTGTAGCCGCGCTTTCCGTAGCCCTTTGGCGGTTTAACGCGTCTGTCGCCCGCAAACATTGAGCGCGAATAGAGCACGCCCGCAATTACTATAAACACCGAGTCAAGAAGAATATTATTTACGTCTGAAACAATAAATCCCTGCCGCAATACCATATGAAAAAGATTCTTGATTACGCAAACGGCAACGCCGGTAAGCGGACCGTAGGCGATTGAGGCGATAAGCTCGGGCAGGGCGGAAAACTCAACCGAAAACAGGCTCGGAAGAAACGGTATTCCCAGTTTGAAATTGTACAGAAGCTCCGCAAAAACAAGAAGAACGACGGTGCATACAACGCTTCTTATAATCACCTTTCTTCTTCTGTTTTCAGACCTGCTTGATGCTGATTTCAGATGGTAGGATTTCACCTGGGCTTCCTCTGAAGGCGTTGTCGCAGCTGTGTTTTCAGCGTTTTCTACAGCTTCGCTCTGCGCTGAAGTTTCCGTCTCGGGAGAGGCTGTTATTTCAAATTCCTCTACGGGTAATTCAGCCGCCTCTTCGGCTTCAAGGCGCCTTGCCTCCTCTTCAATTCTCTCCTCTTCAAGCAGCATTTCCCTTGCTCTTTTTGGGGTTAAAACGCTGTCTCTGTATTCGGGAGCTTCAAAGATGTCCTTGCTCTTTGACTCCTTTTTTTCCTTTTTTTCCTTTGGCTTAATGTATTTTGATTTCGGCTCTGAGCCGTCGCGCAGGTACTTGGATTTATTCTTTTTTTCCATAATCTGCTCCTTTTTAAAGCTTTGCAATAAAGCCGTATTTATTACAGTTTATCACAGTTGTCAGTGTTTTACAAGTGCTCTGAGATTTGCGCCCTTGAAAATGAAAATTTCTCTTGAAATTATCATAAGCACAAATGAGAAGGTGCCGCCCATTAAAACGTCGCTCATAAAGTGCGCGCCAACCATCATTCTACTCAGCGCAACAAGACCCGTAAAGATTACGGGAATTATCCAAAACGCCGCTCTCACGCCCTTTTTTGCGGGCTTAAGAGTTGAATTCAGCATAATTAATGCGTAGGAAGTACCCGCCGCACCCGTGTGCCCGCTCGGGAAGGATTTATTGGCGTCCGTATGCCCGAAAACAGACATCATGGTTTCGTCGCTGACGGCGTGTCCCCTTATCTCATACCAGCGGGAATAAGCAGAAAAGCCGACTGTTTTATCGTCCGGCAGAACGTTCATAGCTCTGAAGCGCATACGCCCGAAAATGTCCTTAAAGCCGAGGTTTATTCCTATAGTTGAAACGGCGGCGAAAACTATTGTTGCAACCGAAAATTTAATAAGCTTTTTAAGCGACTCGTCTGAAAAATTATTAACGGCAAGTATGCCGAGAACTGAAAAGGCTACGCCGAAAAACGCATATGTAAGGTTGAGATAAAGCCCCTTTGTAAGTTCGGCATTTACGCCGTAGAGGATATGCGGCTCTAGTCTTTTAAAAACAATCATACTGAAAACATAGCCCGGTATAAGCGAGAAAATCCCTGAAATAATCATAAGTACAGCGCGCTTTACTCCGCGAAGAAGCCTTAAGGAATAGACAAAAATAATATCTATTGCAAAGGCGAGCATTATTTCAACGGGGCTGTCGCCCACTATTTCAAAAAAAGCGCCGAAGGAATTGTTTGTGTCATACTTTCCCTTTTCAAGTATTCCCCTTGTAAGAAGGCGGTCAATCTGTAAATCATAAAAGGTTGCAACGCCGAGAAGCACGCCGAAAACAAGCGCAAATAGCAGCAGCGAAACTATTACTTTTTTCTTTTGAGTCATTTTTACACCTCGCTGTAAAGTCTTGATTTTTTTCTGATTATAGTATATATTCAATTAGGAAAAACTTCAAGTATTTAAACACGGAGATATAACAATGTTAGAGGCACTGACAAATAAAAAGGAACGTAAGGTTGAATACATTGAGCTGATTTACGACCTTATTTTTGTTTATGTTATAGGGCGCAACAACACCCTTTTACACACCTTTGAGGGCGGCTTTACCGAAAGAGGTATGTTTTTTGCATACGTTATGTGTACGCTTGCGGTAATACAGATATGGACGTTTACAACCTACTACATAAACCTTTACGGCAAAAACAGCCCGAGGGAATACGTCGGCCTTTTTATAAATATGTTTTTAATGTATTTCATTGCCGAGGCTACCACGGAAAACTGGAAAAGCTATCACACGCAGTATCACATTGCGTGGGCGCTCATACTTTTCAACATCTGTTTTATGTACGTTTTTGAATACAAAAACCACAAATCCGAGCCCGTACACCTCAGCAGAATAAAGCGAATGTCCGTAATTATTTTTATTGAGGCGGTTTTAGTTCTTCTTGCAATAGCGGAATTTGACAATACGGGAACGTCTTACGTTTCGCTTGCGGCAATACTTTTCGGTATTTTCAGCGTTTTGCTTTCAAGCCGTAAGACCTGCTCGGGACTTGTTGATTTTAATCACCTTTCCGAAAGAATAATGCTTTACGTTGTTTTTACCTTCGGCGAAATGATAATTGCGCTTGCCTCTTACTTTGAGGGCACGTTTAACCTTAACAGCCTTTATTTCAGCCTTATGGGATTTTTAATTGTTGTTGGGCTGTTCCTCAGCTACGGCGTTGTTTACGATAAAATTATTGACAGAGAAAAACAGACAAACGGAATTGCCTACATTCTTGTTCACATATTTATTATATTCTTTTTAAACAACATAACGGCGGCGCTTGAATTTATGAGAGAGGAGGAGGTTAAGCTCCTGCCTAAAATAATCTTCCTCTTCGCCTCAATAATTATGTACTACGTCTGCTTTATTTTCATAGGCGGTTATTCAAAGCAGGGACGAAACGTACACAAGGGCTTTTACGCCTATGTTCTTATTTCCTGCGCGGTATTCGCCGCCCTTATGCTTTTGCTGAGAAATAATATGTACCTCAATATTGCAATTACTGTAATCTATGTATTTTCGGTTTACATAATTCTTTTTGTCTACGAAAAAAAGCACGATAAAATAAGTAATGAATAATAAGGAGAAAGCTATGCAGTGGTCATTCAATCTTCCCGTAAGGCTTGAATTCGGGATTGACAAAAGAAAAAACATCAAGGAATATATTGACTCCCTCGGCGGTACAAACGGCGTTCTTGTCTGCTCAAACACGCTGAGAAAAAACGGTACGGCTGAGGAATTGATTTCGCTCAGCGGCGGAAGGCTGAAGGCTGTTTTCAGCGACATACGCCCAAATCCGACTACAGACAACGTCAACGCCTGCGTCTCTCTTATGCGCGAAGCAGGGGCTGACTTTGCAGTTGCGCTCGGCGGCGGCTCGCCCATGGACTGCTGTAAAGCGGCGTGCGCAATTGCAAAGGGAGATTCAAAAATTGAGCCGTACCACAGCGGCGAAAAGGCAGTAAGCGCAGATGAGGCTATACCGATGATTGCGCTTGCAACAACGTCGGGAACGGCGAGCGAGGTTACGAACATTTCGGTTTTAACAGACCTTAAAAGGAATTTAAAGCAGCCGATGAACGACGACGCAATGTACCCCAAAATTGCGGTGATTGACCCTGTTCTCACGCTCAGCGTACCGCCTCAGGTTACGGCTTCAACGGGGCTTGACGTACTCTCGCACGCTGTTGAGAGCTTCTGGTCAACGCTCAATCAGCCCGTATGCTCGGCGTGCTCGCTTGCGGCGGCAAGGCTTGTTTTTGAGTGGCTTGAAAAGGCGTACAGCGAGCCTGACAATCTGGAGGCAAGAGAGAAGATGGCAGAAGCCTCAATTGTTGCGGGCGTTGCGTTTTCACACCCGAGAACTACGGGCTCACACGCCTGCTCCTTCCCGCTTACAAATATTTACGGCGTGCCTCACGGCGAGGCGTGCGCGTTTACGCTTGACTACTTCATTAAATTCAACGCCGACAACGCAGACGAAAGCGGACGGCTTAAAAGGTTTGCAAGGGATTGCGGCTTTGAGTCGCCGTATGAAATGGCTGACGAAATTATGAATATGAAAAAGCGTATGAAAATGAGAACAAAGCTCTCTGAAATAGGCTGTACAACTGACGAACAGCTTGAGGAGCTGACGGAAAAAAGTATGTCTATGCTTATGACGAGAAACCCGATTACGCTTACAAAAAGCGATATTCTCACAATGTATAAGGCGCTGAAATAAAAGAAAAATCCGAAACATAAGTTTCGGATTTTTTATTTTACCAGCTTTTTTTCTTTTTACATTTTTTGATTTTGTTTTTCTTGAATTTCTTAACGGATTTTTTAGACATATTTACGCCGACTCCCTTACAGTAAGTAATCTTGTTTTTAAGAATATAAAGTTTCTTGCACTTGTTTGCGGCGATACCGTGTCTTTTTGATTTTGAAATAACGTTTGAGGTCATCTTGACGGATTTTGAGCTTTCAAGGTGTATTCCGTCTCTCTTTGCGCCCGAAATATTATTTGAGGTAAGCGCGTTTGAATTTGACTTATCAAGACGTATTCCGTCCTTCTTAGTTTTTTTGATTACGTTTGAAAGAAGGGTGTTGCCCGGTGAGGATACAAGCGCAATACCGCTCATACCGCTTGCGTAATTATTTGAGTTATCGGTTATTGCGTTAGCGTAGACGGTGTTTGAAGTGCTCTTTTCCATACGGATTCCGTCGCCTGTTCCGCCCTTTCCCTTTTTGGAAATTTTAACGTTAACGGTGTTTGAATTAATCCTGTTGTTTACAGCGCCGATAAGCCATATGCCGTAGCCCGTTACACTGTAGTCAATAACGTTACCCTGAACGGTTACGCCTGCGCATCTGAAATCGCCCTTTGGTACGCTTCCCTTTGCCGACGTGAGATTTTCGCCGTTGAGCTGAATTCCGTAAGCAACGTTGCCGTAATTTGCAACGTAGCCGCCCGACACGCTGATTCTGTTGTTTAAAATTTTACTGTTAAGATTAACGTAAGAGGGGTGATAATTGCTGTGCGTCTTTGAGGCGTAGAAGTTTTTATGAGCAAGCTCAACACTTCTGAACATAATGCCCGAGCCGCAGTTTTTCATTACATTTCCGCTTATTGTTGAGTTTGAATAGTTAGTTGCAATAAGCGCAAAGCCCGTAATGTTTTCAAAGGTGTTGTTTATGAAATTCATATTTGAAAAATACGAATTTGCAATGCCCGTATGAGTACCCGTTGCACGCTGAAGATTTTTAAAGCTGCATCCCTTAACGGTTATGTTTCTGCAAGGCGTTTCGTCATTGACGTCAGGATAACCTGCGAAGTGCTTACCCGTTGAAGTAACAACCTCAAACTGAAGCGCTTCATAGTTTGTTGAGGAGCCCCAGTTGCCCGAAAAGCCCGTAAACGCGCAGTTTTCTATGCTGACGTCTGAACAGCCTCCGATTTCAACCATATGGGCATTTTTAACATTTTTAAATGTAATGCCCTTGAAGGTGATATTTTTTGAGTGACCGATTTGTATAATTGCGTTTGAATATCCGTTTCCGTCAAAGGTACCGCCCTCAATGCGGATATTTGAAAAGCCGTTATAGCCCTTTGCGGGGTTTGCCTCCAGTTCATCTTTTCTACCGAAGCGCAGGAAGTTGACGCCGTCGTTACGGATAATAGTTACGCCGTTCATATACACATATGTATTAGACCATAAAACAAGCTGCTTGCTTGCGTAATACTTTCCTGCGGGAATAGTAATTTTGTAAACTGTTCCGCTCTGGTCATACTTTGCCAAAAGCGCCGACCTGTTGAAAGCATCGGATATGTCTGCGCCGTTTTCAACGTTAAGCGTAATTTCGTTATTAGAAGTCTCCGCCGAGGCTGTAAGCGGAAGCGCCGATATAACCATTACAAAAGAAAGCAATACCGCAAGGAGTTCAGAGATTCTCTTTTTCATTTACATTCTCCTCTTTATTTTCCGTTTAAAATTTCAAAGTTCTTCTTGTTACACTTGTAGAGGTTCTGGAATACCTTGAAGTTTCTTTCGTAAACCTCTTTATTTGCGGGATTCGGTTTGTATGTAATCTTTGCGGGGATAAGCTTTTTAACGTCCTTCATTGACGGGATTAAGCCCATACCTACAACTATGCAGGCAGCAGCGCCTACAGCACCGATATTCTGAGGCGAATCAACAACCTCAATATTTCTCTGAAGTATATCTGCAAGAATCTGGCAGGTTTCTTCGCCTAACGCGCCGCCGCCGCAGAAACGTACAGTATCCTTGATTTCAATTTTGTTGCTCTGTCTTTCAAGCATCCATTTAAGGTGGAAGCAGATACCCTCAACAACCGAGCGGATAAGCTCTGTCTTACCCGTTTCAAGCTTGATGTTGAAGAACATACCTGCGGCGTTCGGGTCCTCAAACGGACAGCGGTTACCGTGAAGCCACGGGGTAAAGATTACTCCGCCTGCGCCCGGCTCAGCTCTTGAGATAACCTCCTCAAGATAGTCGTAGAGGTTGAATTCAAAGGATTCATAGCTGTGGATATTTTCAGTAGGATGCGACTTGAGATATACGCCTATTTCGTCAAGAGCGAGGTGGTCCTTAACCCAGCCGACGCACTTATTTGAGGTTTCAAGCTCGCCGAAATAGTTATATGCCTGCGGGTCAGCGCCAACAATTGAAGCCATCATTGCGCCTGCGTCTACAAGCTGCTTGTCAACAACTGTTCCTACCCAGCCCGAGGTACCTGAATAAATATGAGTGTCGCCTATTTCAACAGCGCCGGTGCCTACACCGATAAGCGAAGCGTCTCCGCCGCCGCCGTAAACAGCGGTGCCTGCAGCAAGTCCGAGCTCCTCGGCAGCCTTTTCTGTTACCTCGCCGACCTTTTCGGTTGAAGCCTTGATTTCGGGCATATGCTCAATATTTACGCCTACCATATCGCAGATAGGCTTACACCAGCCCTCGTGTCCCTTACGGGTATCGTAAAGAAGGGTGCCGAAGGCGGAGTCGTTTGTCATAACGAATTCACCGCTGCAGCGACAGATAAGATATTCCTTAATATCAAGCCACTTATAAATCTTTTTGAAGTTTTCGGGCTCATGAGCCTCTACCCACTTATACTTCCAGATGGGGTCCTTAACCGACGAGGAAACAGCGCCTGTATATCTTAAATATTTAAGAAGCTTTGTAACCTCAGCTCCTGCAACCTGAACACCGTAAGCAATTCCCTTTTTAAGCTCTTCTCTTGCTCTCTGGTCCATATAGGTCATCGGGCGGCGGATACAGTTGCCCTCCCTGTCTACAAGAACAAGTCCCTGCATAGCTGAGCAGAAGGAAATACCCTCAATCTGTTCTTTTTTAATTTCGGGGCACTTTTTGAAAACAACCTTTGTGGTGATACACATTGCCTTCCACCACTCGTCAGCGTCCTGCTCGGCTCCGCCGTCAACTCCCGTTTCCTCGTTTACATAGAGGTTGTAGCCCTCTGTTGCGGAAGCGAGAATCTTCATTGTTTCATCAACCTCAATAAGGCAGGTTTTGATTCCCGTAGTGCCGATGTCATAAGTGATTACATACTTGCTCATAGTCTTTAGTCCTCTCTATATTT
>CAMNAP010000056.1 GCA_946531445.1 uncultured Clostridia bacterium | reverse complement strand
TTCTGCGAATACTTTTCCTTGTCAAGGTCAAACACCTTGTCGCCGTGAACAAAGCTGTAGCCGTAGATAAACACAACGGCGCTGCACACAATGCCCACAACTCCGCCAATCATAATAAGTGCAAGTAATGCCTTACCGAGTCCTGCAAAGAAGTCCTTAACGCCGGAAGAGCTCTTTGCCTTTTTCTTAGGCTGTTTCTTCTTTTGCTGAGGCACTCTTCTGTGAGGCTCGTTATCGGAGCTGGTTTTATATGACGACGGAAGCTTTTTTGCCATACGGTCGTGCTTGTCCTTATCGTCGTTATAAACCTTCTGAGAATTATTCATAAAAGATTCAAGCAAATCATCATAATCTTTAGATGCCATAGCCGTCTCCTTTACTTAACAAGTGGATAATTTTATTTATTATATAATAAAATTCTATAAAAATAAAGAAAATTTTAAAATAATTTACAAAATGTTAGTTATGTCTTGACTTTTTAGCCGCATTCAGTTTTCTTGCCTTGCGCTTATTCATCTCAACATAGCTTGTTTTCACGGAGAAATCATCGTAAAGCTTCTTAACTCTGATGAATATCCAGTATGAGTGCATACAGTAGTTACACCTGACAGCTCCCTTAAAGGATTTGTTTATAATGCTGAGCTCATCGGGTACGTCAAGCAGTCCGCCGCACTGAGGACAGACAAGCTCAACCTCGTGAACGTCAAACTTGTCATACTTCTCCTCCGTAACATAAAAAGGCTTGAAAAGAAGGCGCTCAAAAAATTTTGAATCGCAGACCTTAACACACGCGTCAAGCTTATTTTTATCAAATACCTTTTTCAGACATTCAACCGTAACGTAGCAATCGGCAAGCGCACGGTGAAGTTTATCGGTATCAAAATCTATATTGAAAAGCTCAGCACAGTTTTCAAGTGAAACCTGGTTTCCGTCGGGGTTGTCCTCTTTTTTTATGAATGACATACAGTATTTCTGAACGTCGCAGTAATTCTTAATAAAATCTATATGGGCCGAGCCTGTATTCTGTGTAAAATTCTGAGTAAGAACGTATAAATCAGAATTGCTCCAGGACATATAAACATTATCGTCGCCCTGTCCCCACCTTGCAAAGTCGCGGAATGCGTCAACAAAGTCAATGCCGTTTTCCCTTACCTCATCGTTTGTAATATTAGTAAGTCTTTTACAGCGTCCCGAAAGCTTTTTTGTAAAGTGCGGAAAAATCATCTGCTTATATGTGTCAACAATATTCAGTTTTTCGTCAAGCTTAACAGCGCCGATTTCAATTATCTCGTTCATAAACGACTGAGTTGAATAACAGTAAGCGCCGTTCCATTCCAAATCAAAAATAATGTAGTACAATTTAATTCTCCGCTTTTAAACTAAAAACAGCCCTGCATAACGCAAGGCTGCCACAAAGTGTTATACAAAAAGAAAGATTAGAAATGCAGCAAGAACAATAATAAAGAAAAGCACGATTAACCACTTTGTTAATCTTTCAAGCTTTCCGTCAACTGTACGACCTTTTGACTTACTGCCGTAACCTGCTTCAGGTCCGCCGGTGATTACGCCTGAGAGAGAAGAGTTTCTGCCCTCCTGAAGTAATACGATTATAGTTATAATAATTGAAGCAAGTATAAGTACTGCGCCAAAAACGTAATGATACCAAAGCATAATATATTCCTCCTGATAGATTTAAATGCTTTAGAATTATAACATAAGAATTATTATAATGCAAGTACTTTTTTTAAAAAAGTGAAATAGCATTAAAACGTGAGTTGAGCGGAATCGTCGGCAGGTCCGGGAAGCGCGCCGGCGGCGGGAAGATTTTTAGTTCTGAAACGCCAAGCTTTTTCAAACTCCCCTTCTCTGTAAAAATGCATTGACTCAAGCTTGTGATTCTTTTTCTGTGTCATAACAGCTACACCCTGTGTATCCTTCGTTGTCTTTGGATTGAGGGCGCCTGTGTTAAGGAGAAGCATACGTCCGCTTGTTGAACAGAGAACAAGCTCTGTATCCTCTTCAATATACTTCATCTCTGCAAGAGGCACTTTAGCAGAATAAGCTTTAAGTAACTTCTTTCGGTTAGTCTTTGTCTGATAAGCCGTTATGTCAACCTTTGCAACCTTGCCATTTTCAAAGGCAAAAATCATATATCCCTTATATTCCCGGATAACGCACATATAAACAGTCTTTTCGTTAGGATCCATTTCAAGCCTTGAAGCTACAAAAGTACCGAGCTGAGAAGCCTTGCCGTCAGGGAAATCGTCAATTTTAGCCTTGTAGACCTGCGCTTTATCGGTAAACACAAGAAGCTCATCCCTGTTTGAACATTCAAAGGTACGCGAAACCTCGTCGCCCTCTTTGACCTTCTGCTCGCCGCTCATACGAAGGTTAGCCGTTCTGATTTTATTGAGATAGCCTTCCTTTGTTATGAATACTGTTACAGGGTAGTCGGGTATTTCAACAGCTTCCTCGGATGTGAATTCGCTGTATTCATAAAGAATTGAGCTCCTTCTCTCACCCGAATACTTCTTAGAAACCTCTAAGAGCTCGTTGATTATAATTCTCTTAAGCTTGTTCTTCGAAGCGAGAATTCCCTCGAGTTCAGCAATTTCCTTTTGCAGTGTTTCAATATCCTTTGTACGCTTGAGTATATACTCTCTGTTAAGGTGGCGGAGTTTGATTTCAGCTACATATTCAGCCTGAACCTTGTCAATTCCAAAGCCTATCATAAGGTTTGGAACAACCTCTGATTCAGAGTCGGTCTCTCTGATAATTTTAATAGCCTTGTCAATGTCGAGAAGTATTTTTTCAAGACCTTTAAGAAGATGAAGCTTTTCAGCTTTTTTATTGAGAGTAAACTGTGTTCTTCTTCTTACGCACTCAAGTCGGAAGTCTATCCATTCAAGAAGAATATCGCGTACACCGAGCACCTTCGGATAGCCTTTTATAAGTACGTTGAAGTTACACGAAAACGTGTCCTCAAGCGGAGTCATCTTATATAGCTTAGTCATAAGCTTATCGGGGTCTGTACCGCGCTTTAAGTCAAGCGTTATGCGAAGTCCCTTGAGGTCGGTTTCATCTCTGATGTCATTAAGCTCCTTAACCTTGTTGGTCTTTACAAGCTCAACAATCTTGTCAATTATCGCCTCTGACGTAGTCGTAGGCGGTATTTCTGTTATGTCTATACAGTTATACTTTTTGTCGTAACTGTACTTTGCTCTGACCTTTACAGAGCCTCTGCCCGTAGAATATATCTTTTCAAGCTCTTCCTTGTTATAGACAACGAAGCCGCCGCCTACAAAGTCCGGAGCGAGTAGCGTTTCGCTTACGTCATGGTCGGGATTTTTTATAAGCGCAACCGTAGTTTCGCACAGCTCTGCAAGGTTGAATGATGCGATTGATGACGCCATACCGGCGGCGATACCCGTTGTAACGTTTGCAAGAATTGACGGGAAGGTTACAGGAAGAAGCGTGGGCTCCTTCATAGTGTTGTCATAGTTATCTACAAAGTCAACCGTATCCTTGTTTATATCTTCAAAAAGTTCTTTTGAAATCGGTGCAAGCTTAGCTTCCGTATAACGTGAAGCAGCAAACATCATATTTTTTGAGTACGCCTTACCGAAGTTACCCTTTGATTCAACATAGGGATAAAGCAGGCTCTCGTTACCTCTGGACAGACGAATCATAGTTTCATAAATTGAGGCGTCGCCGTGAGGGTTAAGCTGCATTGTACGGCCTACTATGTTTGCGCTTTTTATTGTACCGCCCTGAAGAAGTCCCATATTGTACATTGTATAAAGGAGCTTTCTGTGCGAGGGCTTGAAGCCGTCAATTTCGGGGATTGCACGCGAGAGAATTACACTCATTGCGTAAGGCATAAAGTTGGAGGTTAGCGTATCGACAATATGCTCGTCCTTAACTGTACCCGCACCCTGAATGTGTACGTTATCTGCGAGAGGATTTACGTATTCAGTTTCTTCCTGCTTTTTACGTTTTGCCATTCTATCCCCTCCTTAGCTTACGTCTGCGGCGTCAATGTAAAGATGACCGCAGTTTGAAATATATTCCTTACGTCCCTCAAGGTCATCGCCGAGAAGAAGGTCAAACATTTTAGACGTGTTCTCCGCGTCGCTGGGCGTAACCTTGATAAGCCTGCGCGTTGCAGGATTCATAGTTGTTAGCGACATCATTTCCGCCTCATTTTCACCGAGTCCCTTTGAGCGCTGAACAGTGTATTTTTTATCACCGATTTCAGCTCTGATGTCATCCATCTCTTTTTCGTTATAAGCGAAATATGTCTGGTCCTTACACGTTACCTCATAAAGCGGGGATTCGGCAATATAAACCTTTCCCTCTTCAATGAGCCTTGGCATAAGGCGATAAATCATAGTGAGGATAAGCGTTCTTATATGGAAACCGTCAACGTCGGCATCGGTACAAATCATAATTTTGTTCCAGCGAAGCGCGTCCATATCAAAGAGTGAAACGTCTTTAGCCGCCTTGCTTTTAACCTCAACGCCGCATCCGAGCACCTTAATTAAATCGGTAATAATTTCGCTTTTAAAAATCTTGTCATAGTCTGACTTGAGGCAGTTGAGAATTTTGCCTCTTACGGGCATAAGCGCCTGAAAATTTGCATCTCTTGCCTGTTTGCAGGCACCGAGCGCTGAGTCGCCCTCTACGATAAAGATTTCTCTCTCGTTAATATCCTTGCTTCTGCAATCTACAAACTTCTGTATTCTGTTTGTCATATCTACTTTGGACTGCAGAGTCTTTTTAATATTTGTCTTTGTCTTTTCAGCCTTGATTCTTGCGCGCATATTGATGAGCATCTGCTCAGCAATTTTGTCGGCGTCAAGCTTGTTTTCAATAAAGTAAATCTCAAGCTGATGACGGAAAAACTCGTTCATTGCGTCCTGAATGAATTTGTTTGTAATAGCCTTCTTTGTCTGATTTTCGTATGAAGTCTGCGTAGAAAAACTGGACACAACGAAGATAACGCAGTCCTCAACGTCCTGAACGTTAATCTGTGCGTCTGTCTTGTTGAATTTATTATTTGTTTTAAGATAGTTGTTAATCTGATAAACAAAAGCGCTTCTGAACGCCTTTTCAGGCGAGCCGCCGTGCTCAAGATATGAAGAGTTGTGATAGTATTCCTTGAGCTGTACTGAATTTGAAAAACACAGTGCCGCCTTGATTTTAAGTTTATAGTCGTCTAAGTCCTCTCTGTCTCTGCCGACTCTTTCACACTCCCAGTACTGCGGAGTTGTAAATGCCTTATCTCCGGCAAGCTCCTTTACGTAATCCTGAATTCCGTTTTCATAGCAGAATTCAGTAGTCTCAAACTGAGAAGAAGTAATCTGATTTTTAAATACAAATTTAATTCCGTCGTTAACTATTGCCTGACGTTTTATAGTTTCGATGTAGTATTCTACAGGTATGTTTATATCCGTAAATACATCAAGGTCGGGCTTCCACTTAATACGTGTTCCCGTGTCGCCGCGCTTTCCGTACGGCTCTTTACTGAGTCCGCCAACGTTTTCGCCGTGCTCAAAGTGAAGATTATACCTGAAGCCACCTGATTTTATTTCAGCGTCCATATATTCTGAAGCGTACTGCGTAGCGCACAGACCGAGGCCGTTAAGACCGAGTGAAAACTCGTAATTATCACCGCCGTTGTCATACTTGCCGCCTGCGTAAAGCTCACAAAACAGAAGCTCCCAGTTATATTTATCTTCATTTTTGTTATAGTCAACGGGGATACCGCGTCCAAAGTCCTGCACTTCAACTGAGCCGTCAAGAAAACGAGTAACGATAATTTTCTTACCGTGACCCTCTCGCGCCTCATCGATTGAGTTACTCATTATTTCAAAAACAGAATGTTGACAGCCCTCAATTCCGTCTGAGCCGAATATTACTGCAGGACGGAGTCTTACTCTGTCGGCACCCTTAAGCGATTTAATACTTTCGTTACCGTAAGCCTTTTTAGCCAAAACATTACCTCCAATAACAAGTGTACATACACAATGCATTATACAATATATTGTGTTGAAAAGTCAAGAAGAATATTACAATATGTTACAAAAAAATAACAGCAGACAAGCTGCTGTTAAACTTTATCAAATATTGATTTTACAAAATGAGCGCTGTACTTACCGTTAGAGAGGTCAACAAGACGCTCGTTTAAGTATTCAGCGAGGTTTTCCTTAACTGAGAAAATAAGCTTTACTCCCTCTGCAAACTGAGTATCAATAACATTAGCTCCGAACTCCTCAAGAAGTTTGAGCAGTCGTTCGTAAAAGCTGTACTCAACCGTACACTCACATACGCTGCACTGCGCCATTGTGATTATCTTCCCCGCTTCAAGCGCAATTTTTGAAGTATGTGAATATGCTCTGACAAGACCGCCGGCGCCAAGAAGCTTTCCGCCAAAGTATCTTGTTGCCACAACGCATACGTCAGTAACGCCCGCTTTGAGAATAACGTCAAGAACGGGAACACCGGCGGTTCCGCCGGGCTCGCCGTCGTCGCTGTAGCGCTGAATGTTGTTTTCGCGCAAAACGTAGGCGTAGACGTTGTGGGTTGCGTCCCAGTGCTGAGCTTTTATTTTTCCGATAAACTCAACAGCCTCGTCCTGCGTTTTAACGGGCTTTACGTAGCCGATGAATTTACTCTTCTTTTCTATAAAAGAGTCGTTTGACTCAGTTTCAACGGTTTTGTACTCTTCCATAAATCCTCTGAATAATTTAAAGGGCGACATATGCCGCCCTGAAATTATGCTTTCTTAGCAAATCTTCTGTTGAATCTGTCAACACGTCCGCCTGTATCAACGAGCTTCTGACGTCCTGTGTAGAAAGGATGACACTTTGAGCAGATATCAACCTTCATATCACCTTTAGTGCTCTTTGTCTGATAAGTTGCACCGCAAGCACATCTTACTGTACAGTCAACGTAATTAGGATGAATTCCTTCCTTCATTTTATTTCACCTCACTTAGTCTGTCAGGTTGGTAACAGCCAACCTTTACTTAGCGTAAGCATTATAGCATAACAATTATCAAAATGCAACACTTTTTTAGTTTTTATTTGTAAACGCAGGGTTTACCGAGTTCAAACGAGTATAGCATTACCTCTTTTACCTCTTTGCCGAGAGTCTTTGAAACAGCAGATTTGTAAAAGCTTAGCTGCTTTTTATACATATTAAGAAGCTCGTTTTCGTCCTTTACATAATCTGTCTTGTAGTCAACGAGAACAAGCCTCCCCTCCTCTTCAAACACACAGTCGGCTATACCCTGTACAAGCACCTTATCGCCGTATTCCGTGTCCTCAAGCTCGCTGAGGGGAACAAAGCTTGAAACCTTTATTTCTCTGTAAACTCTATCGCTTTCGAAAATACGCCTTGCAAAGTCAGACGAGAAGAGAGCAGTGAGTTTACTGCGGTTTAAGGACTGAGCCTGAAGCTTGGTAATATATCCGCCGTCGGTGAGACGCTCAATCTCTGAATCAAGGTCAGACTTGGCGCTTTTATAATCGCAGTACTGCATAAACGCGTGCATAGCAGTACCCCTCTGAGCGGGTGTAAGTCGTGACTTTGAAAGAAAAGCAGGCTTCGACTTAGCTAAGTAGGTAAAGCTATGCTCGCCGTCGTCAAGCGACGAGGCTGTACGCTTTGAACTGTAGGAGGCAACGGAAAGTCTGTCGTATCTGAACGAGAGCTTTTCGCTTATCTGTTCAACGAGCTCTGAATCGTAAGCAGTTACTTTGCTGTCTTTCTGGCTTAAATCTGACTCGCCGTTAATAATTTCCGTCTCAAGCTTAAAGTCAAAGCGTGTATCCGGAACAATCGGAGCAGTTGCATACTTTCTCAGCTCATCGCAGCTTTTACAGAGAAGCGCTGCCGTTATAATCAGCTCAGCGTCGCTCGTTGCGGTCTTAACAGCATAGGGGTGTATATAATTTGTAAATACCTTTTCGGAGCAGCCGGCAATTTTGTTTTCAACGCATTTATCAGACGCAAACATAATGAACTGTTCCTTTGCTCTTGTAACGGCAACGTAAAGGACTCTCAGATTTTCGCTCATAAGCGCGTCGGAGTTTATGAGCTTAACAGCCTCGTACTGAAGCGAATTGTATCTGTAAAGCCCCTCCTCAACATTGACCTTAAGTCCCGCGCCGAGCTCGCTGCTTAAAAGAAGCGATTCGGTTGTATCTCTCTTATTATATTTGTGAGCAGCGTCAGCAAGAATTACAACAGGAAATTCAAGTCCCTTAGACTGATGAATTGACATAATCTGAACGGCGTTTTCACCTGCACCGGTAAGCTCTGCACTGTCAACAGAAAGCTTTTCGTCACAGATTCGGTCTATATAGCGTATAAAGGCAGTGAGCCCCACGCTTTCTCCCTTATCAAACGCCCTTGCTATGTCAATAAGCTTATATACGTTGAGCTTTCTCTGTTCACAGTTTCCCATAACAGATATAAGCGACATATACGAAGTTTCGTTTATTATAAGACGTATAAAGCTTTCAACATTCATTGTAGAAGCGTATTTGCCGTACCGTTTAAGGTCGTCAGTAAAACGGCTGAACTTTTCATCGTTTGCAATTGCAGTATACAAATCTGCGTTTGGACAATTAATTTTAGCCTCTGTTAAGTCGTCCGCTGTGTAGCCGTAGAAAACTGACATAAGAGTTGCAAGAAGCGGAATATCCTGAACAGGATTGTCTATTACGCGAAGGAGCGACAAAAGAACAGAAACCTCGTTGTTTTCAAAAAGGTTGTTTCTGTTTCCGGCAAGCGTAGGTATTCCCATTTCGGAAAACACCTTTGCATATACGGGCATTGTATTTCTCGCACTTCTGAGCAGAACGGCAAAATCGCCGTAGGTTATATCGCGCGTTGAATTGTCGTCTTGCCTTATCTGTTCCCTGCCGTTGACCTTATTAATAATCATTTCGCCGATTCGGCGCGCCTCTGCTTCGGTTTTATCCTCGCCCTCAGGCGTGTTTACAAGACACAGCTTAATATCTGCAGTGTCTTTATCACAGTAATTCGCGCCGCAAACGAGATAATCCTCAGACGAGTAGTCAAGTTCGCCGATTTTCTCGCTCATAAGATGGGAGAACAGGAAGTTGGTAAAATCACAAATCCCCTGTCTTGAGCGGAAGTTTCTGTCAAGAATGATTTTCTGATTGAGCTCCTTGCTGTTTTCGCTGTAAGGCTTGTATGTGTCTTTTTTGCGGTTGAATATTGACGGCATTGCAAGTCTGAAACGGTAGATGCTCTGCTTAACATCGCCCACCATAAACCTGTTTTTACCGTCTGAAAGCATTTTGAAGAGCGTGTCCTGAGCGGCGTTGGTATCCTGGTACTCATCTACAAGAATCTCTTTAAAATGAGCAGACAGCTCGTCGGCAAGCGGAAGCCTTGCAAATCCGCCTTCTCCGTCGGGAACGAATAGAAGCTGAATTGCAAAATGCTCAATGTCGCTGAACGTATATGCGCCGATTTCCTTTTTAGCTTTAAGCAGTTTTTCGCTGTAGAGCTTTATAAGCTTAATCAGCGAAATAAATAAGGGATAAAGAATTTCATTATCCTTTTTAATCGCCTCAAGGTCGGGCGAAATAAGAGGTAGAAGCTTCTTCTGAATAATACCGTTTTTGCCTGAATAAATACCCCTTTTATTTTTAAGGAGCTCAATATAATCGGCGTTGAAGCCTTTTTCCTTACTCACTGTATTGCCGAAGGATACTTCGTAAAATGACTTTCTGATTTCGTCCCAGCTATGTGTGAGCGAGTCAAAAAGAGATGACAGCTTCTTTTCGTCACTCTCAAGCATTGCAAGATATTTATCGTACATCACGTCGTATTCAAGAAGTTGTTTTTCCTCTTCAATTATGCTTTTTATATATGAGAGAACAAAGCGAATTTCATCAATAATACATTCTTTGATGATTCCCGTGTCAAAATCTTTTTCAGGGTTATATATTTCAGCGACCTGCTCAAGCCACACCTCGGGATAAGGTTGAGCCGCGCTGTATGCAAAGATTTTTTGAACTGAATTAATAAGCTCTGAATCGTTCTTAGTGGTAGAAAGCAACTCAACAAGCGACTTAAATTCGTCGCTGTTTTCTTCGTAAAGCTGTTCAACAATCTCTTCAATAACGCTTTGTTCAATGAGCTTCGCTTCGGATTCGTCAAGAATTCTGAAATCCTGTTCTATGTCAAGTCTGAAGAAATTTTCTCTTACAAGATTTATACAAAACGAGTCTAT
>CAMNAP010000055.1 GCA_946531445.1 uncultured Clostridia bacterium | reverse complement strand
TCAAGCTTCTCGCCGAGCATTATTTTAGTTGCAAGCTCAACCATCGGAACGCCTGTAACCTTACTGATATAAGGAATTGTTCGCGAGGCCCTCGGGTTAACCTCAATAACGTAAAGCTCGTTTTTATAGATAAGGTACTGTATGTTAACAAGTCCCTTTGTTTTGAGCGAAAGCGCAAGCTTGGTTGAAACCTCACAGATTTTGTCAAGCATCATATCGTTGAGGTTATATGGGGGATATACGGCAATTGAGTCGCCCGAATGTACTCCTGCACGCTCAATGTGTTCCATAATTCCCGGGATGAGCACGTCCCTGCCGTCGCTAATGCAGTCAACCTCAAGCTCTGTACCCATCATATATTTGTCAACGAGTACGGGGTTTTCGATTCCCTGGGCGAGTATGAGCGCCATATACTGCTTTACGTCGTCATCGGTGTAAGCGATGGTCATATTCTGACCGCCGATTACATAGGACGGACGTAGCAGTACAGGGTATTCAAGCTCGCTTGCGGCGCTGAGCGCCTCTTCGCAGGTCATAACGCTTGTGCCCTTAGGTCTGTATATTCCGAAGCTTTCAAGAAGCGAGTCAAAACGTTCTCTGTCCTCGGCTATGTCTATTGATTCGGCAGAAGTGCCGAGAATGTTTATTCCGTTTTTATCAAGGAATTTTGTCAGCTTTATCGCTGTCTGACCGCCGAATGCAACAACTACGCCGATTGGGTTTTCAGCCTTGATTACGTTCATAACGTCCTCTTCACAAAGCGGCTCAAAATAGAGTCTGTCGCCCGTGTCAAAGTCGGTTGAAACAGTTTCGGGGTTGTTGTTGATAAGTATAACCTCGTAGCCGAGCTCCTTAAGAGTCCATACGCAGTGAACGGAGGAGTAATCAAATTCAATACCCTGACCGATTCTTATAGGCCCCGAGCCGAGAACTATAATCTTTTCCTTGCCGCTTTTTTCAAGCGCCCTTGATTCGCAGTGTTCATCGTAGGTTGAATAGAAGTAAGGCGTTTCGGCGTCAAATTCAGCACCGCAGGTGTCAACCATTTTATAAACGCAGCTCTGACGGTATGCAAGAGGGGAGTCGCTTATTCTCATAAGCGCCTCGTCTGTATAGCCGAGCTTCTTTCCCCTGAGGTACATTTCCTTTGAAAGCGGCTGTCCCGCAATACTCTTTTCATATTCGGCAAGGTTTTTAAGCTTTGATAAAAACCACTCGTCAATCATTGTGATTTTATGTATTTCATCAACACTGACTCCGTTTTTAAGCGCCTTGAATACAGTGAAGAGCCTTAAATCGTCCTGAGATTTAAGCGCTTCGTTAATATCTACGCCGTCAAGCGCGGGGTTGTTTAGCGTATCAAGACCGATTTCAGCGCCTCTTACGGCTTTCATTATTGCCATTTCAAAAGAGGGCGCAATGTTCATAACCTCGCCTGTAGCCTTCATCTGAGTGCCGAGCTTACGCGACGCCTGAATGAATTTGTCAAACGGCCACTTCGGGATTTTTACAACAACGTAGTCAAGCGCAGGCTCAAAGCAGGCGCAGGTTTTACCCGTCACGTCGTTTTTGATTTCATCAAGCGTGTAGCCGAGCGCAATTTTAGTTGTAACCTTTGCAATCGGGTAGCCCGTAGCCTTTGAAGCGAGCGCAGAAGAACGTGAAACACGCGGATTAACTTCAATGACGCTGTATTCAAAGCTTTCGGGGTTGAGCGCAAACTGACAGTTGCAGCCGCCCTCTATTCCGAGTTCGGTAATTATGTCAAGCGACGCCGAGCGAAGCATCTGATATTCCTTATCAGCAAGCGTAACAGCAGGGGCTATTACAATGCTGTCGCCCGTATGCACGCCGACGGGGTCAAAGTTTTCCATTGAGCAAACAGCGATTACGTTTCCGACGCTGTCGCGCATAACCTCAAACTCAATCTCTTTCCAGCCCGCAATATACTTTTCAACAAGCACCTGAGTAATGGGGGAGAGCATTAGTCCGTTTTTGGCGATTACATCAAGCTCTGCTTTATTATATGCCACTCCGCCGCCTGCACCGCCGAGCGTGAAGGCAGGGCGTATAATTACGGGATAGCCTATCCCGTCGGCAATTCTTTCGGCCGTTTCAAGGTCATTAGCTATTTCAGACGGTACAACGGGCTGATTGAGCTTTACCATAGTGTCGCGGAACATCTGTCTGTCCTCTGCCTTGTCTATAGCTTCGGCGTCTGTACCGAGAAGCTTTACGCCCATTTTATCAAGGTAGCCGTCCTTTGCGAGCTGCATACCTATAGTAAGCCCGGTCTGTCCGCCGAGTCCGCAGAGAATAGAGTCGGGCTTTTCTTTTTCAATAATTCTTTTTACAGTCTGTTCTGTGAGCGGCTCAAGATAAATATGGTCTGCGAGCGCTTTATCGGTCATAATTGTTGCGGGGTTTGAGTTTACAAGTACAACCTCAATTCCCTCGTCCTTTAAGACTCTGCACGCCTGAGCGCCTGCGTAGTCAAACTCAGCCGCCTGACCTATTACAATAGGTCCCGAGCCGATAACAAGTACCTTTTTAATATCTTTGTTAAGAGGCATTATTCCTTACCTCCCATCATATCAATAAATCTGTTGAAGATAAATTCAGTGTCTTTAGGCCCTGAGCAGGCTTCCGGGTGGAACTGTACGGAAAACGCCTTGTATTCGGGATAGTCAACGCCTTCGCAGGTGTTGTCATTTGCGTTGATATATGAGATTTTACCCTTGCCCTCAAGGCTTTCACTTATTACCGCATATCCGTGATTCTGAGAGGAAATATAAGTCCTGCCCGTTTCAAGGCTTTTAACGGGTTGATTAACTCCTCGGTGGCCGTATTTCAGTTTAGTCGTTTCGCCGCCCATAGCAAGCGCAAGAAGCTGATGACCGAGACAGATTCCGAAAATCGGTACCTTGCCGACGAGCTTCTTTATCTCTTCAATTTCGTCTGTGTTTTCAGCGGGGTCACCGGGGCCGTTTGAAAGCATAATTCCGTCGGGATTGAGTTTTAGTATGTCCTCTGCCTTTGTGTCGTGAGGCATAATTGCAACGTTACAGCCGCGTTTGTTGAGCTCTCTTACTATATTACCCTTTGCGCCGTAGTCAAGAAGAACAACATTGAATCTGTGCTCGTCGCTCGGTGAAAGAGCAGGGGAATTAGCAGAAACGCTTTTAACTGCATTTTCAACCCTGTATGCCTTGATTTTTTCAATGTCAATATTCTTTGGGTTGTCGGTAATCAGAGCGTTTGCAACGCCGTATTCCCTTATTATTTTTGTGATTTCGCGCGTGTCAACGCCCCATACGCCGATAACGCCCTGTGCCTTTAAAAAGGCGTCAAGGCTTTCTTCACATCTGAAATTGCTCGGCTCGTCGCATTTTTCGCGTACAACGTAAGCGGATACGTAGCTCTTTTTACTTTCCATATCCTCGCTTATAATTCCGTAATTGCCTATAAGCGGGAAGGTCTGCATAACAATCTGTCCGTAATAGCTCGGGTCTGTGAGCGTTTCAATGTAGCCGCCCATACCCGTTGTAAAAACGAGCTCGCCTATAATATCTCCGTCTGCGCCAAAGCGGTAGCCCTTAAAGACCTCGCCGCTTTCAAGGCAGATATAAACTTCCTTGTCCATTCTTTTATCCCAATAATTTTACTAATACTGCTTTTTGTGCGTGAAGGCGGTTTTCAGCCTCTTCAAAAATCTCGTTTGCGTGCTCTTCAAATACCTTTGCCGTTATTTCTTCCTCACGGTGAGCGGGAAGGCAGTGAAGCACCATAGCGCCCTCGTTGGCAAGAGCCATAACGCCGTCGTTAATCTGAAAGTCCTTAAAGATTTTTTCTCTTTCTGCCTTTTCGTCCTCCTGACCCATCGAAGCCCAAACGTCTGTATAAAGCACGTCTGCGCCCTTAACACATTCTTCAATATTGTCCGAGCAGGTGAAGGTACCGTTTTCGTCTGCCCATTTCATAAGCTCTGCGTCGGGTTCATAGCCTTTCGGACAGGCAACGGCGCATTCCATACCCATTGTAATAGCGCCTGCAATAAGCGAATTTGCCATATTATTTCCGTCGCCTACAAAGGTGAGCTTTAAGCCGTCAAAGCTTTTTTTGAATTCCCTTATTGTCATAAGGTCGGCGAGCACCTGGCAGGGGTGACAGTAGTCGGTAAGTCCGTTGATAATCGGAATTGAGCCGTACTTTGCAAGGTCCTCAACCTCTTTTTGCTCAAAGGTACGAATCATAATTCCGTCAAGATAACGCGAAAGCACGCGCGCTGTGTCCTCAACGGGCTCGCCTCTTCCAATCTGTAAATCGCGTGATGAAAGAAACAGCGCCTGACCGCCGAGCTGATACATTCCCGTTTCAAAGCTTACCCTTGTTCTTGTTGAGCTTTTCTGGAAAATCATACCGAGAGTTTTTCCCTCAAGGTGGTGATGCTTAATGCCGTTGTGCTGTTCGTATTTGAGCTGGTCGGCAAGGTTGAGTATATCAAGTATTTCGTTTTTTGATAAATCCTGTAATTTCAGTAAATGCTTCATTTTTCAATTACCTCCTTAAGTATGGAAAGACCCCTGTCAATTTCGCGGTAGCTTATGTTAAGCGCGGGAAGAAGTCTTACTCTGTTTTTGTGCGCCGTAAGAACAAGAAGTCCTTTTTCAAGACACTCTTTTGCAACGTCTGAGGCGCTTTTATCAGTGTCAATTCCTATCATAAGACCGATACCGCTGAGCCCCTTAACGCCTTTGAAGGACAATAGCTTTTCTCTTATGTAATCGGCTTTTTTACTGACTTCAGTTAATAATGCACCGTCAATTCTTTTTACAATACTTATAGCTCCTGCAGCGGCAATCGGGTTTCCGCCAAAGGTTGAGCCGTGGCTTGAAGGAGTAACGCAATCTGCTGTTTTTTTTCCGAAAAGTACAGCGCCTATAGGAAGTCCTCCGCCGAGTCCCTTTGCGGTAGTTACAATATCGGGCGATAAGCCGAAATGCTCATATGAAAAGTATTTTCCCGTTCTGCCGTTTCCCGTCTGCACCTCGTCAATAACTATGAGAATATCGTTATCCTTTGCAATTTTCTTAATACCGTCTGTAAATTCTGATGTGAGATTGTTAACGCCGCCCTCACCCTGAATACATTCAAACATAATCGCGCAGACGTCTTTTGTAATAAGCTTTCTGAGCGCCTCAATATCGTTTGCAGGGCAGTATTTAAAGCCCTCGGTAAACGGCATAAACGTTGTGTGGAATTCCTTTTGACCTGTCGCCGCAAGCGTTGTAATAGTTCTGCCGTGGAAGGAATCACACAGCGTTATAATAGTTGAACGTCCCTCGCCGTATTTATCGTATGAATATTTTCTTGCAAATTTAATCGCGCCTTCGTTTGCCTCCGCGCCGCTGTTTGCAAAAAAGACCTTTTTCATTCCTGTTTTTTCACACAGCAGCCTTGCAAGCTCGGCGCAGGGATATGTGTAGTAGAGATTGCTTGTGTGCTGTAGTAAATCAAGCTGCGCCTTAACGGCGTTTTTCCATTCCTCGTCCGCAATTCCGAATGCCGTAACGCCTATACCCGAGCCGAAATCAATATATTTCTTTCCGTCCTCGTCGTAAAGCGTTGAGCCCTTGCCTTTATTCAGTGCAACGTCAAAACGTCCGTAGGCGTGCGCAACATATTCATTGTCAAGTTGTTTTGTGTTCATCCTGTTCTCCCGAAAATTTATTTTGTAATCCTGAACATTGTTCCCATACCTTCGTCGGTAAGCATTTCCATAAGTATTGAGTGGGGAACACGTCCGTCAATAATAAACGCTTTTTTACATCCCTGTCTCAGCGCCTGAGTCATAGAGTCAATCTTGGGAATCATTCCTCCGCTGATTATGCCCTCGGCGATAAGCGCGGGTGTGTCTGAAATATATACTTTGTGAATAAGCGTTGACGGGTCGTCCTTATCTCTGCAAAGACCTACAATGTCTGTCATTGAGATGAGAGCCTCGGCTTTAAGAGCTCCTGCAATAGCCGCAGCCGCAGTGTCTGCATTTATATTGTAGCAGTTTCCGCTTTCGTCGTAGCCGATTGTTGAAATAACGGGAATCCAGCCGTTTTCAAGTATTTCGTTTACGGCGTCCATATTAATCTCTTTGATTTCACCTACATAGCCGTGGGTTGAATCAATCGGCTCGCATCTCAGCATATTTCCGTCCATTCCGGAAAGCCCGAGCGCGTGACCGCCGAGGTTGCCTATCTGACAGACAAGGTCCTTGTTAACCTTACCTGCAAGCACCATCTGAACAACGTCAACAGTTTCACCGTCTGTAACTCTGAGCCCGTCAACAAACCTGCTTTCAATATTCATTTTGTCAAGCGTTTTGTTTATTTCGGGGCCGCCGCCGTGTACAAGAACAACCTTGATTCCTATTGTTGAAAGAAGAACAAGGTCTCTCATTACAGCCGCTTTCAGCTCCTCATTGACCATTGCGTTACCGCCGTACTTAACAACAATTATCTTTTTGCGGTACATCTGAATATTAGGAAGCGCTTCTGCAAGAATGTGCGCCTTTTGCTGATTGTCTATGTTCATTTCGGTATCCTCACTTTTACTTTATGTACGGTAGTCGCCGTTGATTTTTACATAGTCGTATGTTAAATCGCAGCCCCATGCGGTTGCACAGTTTATTCCTTCGTTAAGGTTTACGTTTATAGTTACTTCATCGCTTTTAAGAATTTCTGCCGCTTTTTCCTCGGAAAACTCAACGCCTGCACCGTTTTCGCAAACCTTGATTACACCGAATTCACTCATCAGCTCAACGTCAACCCTGTTGATATCAAACTCCGCGTCAGCGTAGCCGATTGCGCAAAGCACGCGTCCCCAGTTAGCGTCCTCGCCAAACATAGCGCATTTAAGCAGATTTGAACAAACAACGCTTTTAGCTACAGTTCTTGCTGTTTCAACGTCGTGTGCTGTTTGGCAGGAGCAAACAACTAGTTTCGTAGCTCCTTCGCCGTCCTTGGCAAGCATTTTGGTAAGCTCTGCCATAACCTCACACAGCGCTTTCTTAAATTCTTCAAAAGCCTTTCCTTCGCTTGTTATTTTATCATTGAAAGCAAGACCGTTCGCCATAAGAAGCACCATATCGTTTGTTGAAGTGTCTCCGTCAATTGAAAGACAGTTATATGTAATATCAACGATTTCGCTCAGTGCTTTCTGAAGAAGCTCTGAGCTTATAGCGCAGTCGGTAGTTATAAAATTCAGGGTAGTTGCCATATTGGGATGAATCATTCCCGAGCCTTTAGCCATACCGCCGAGCTTACATATAACCCCGTCAATATCAAATTCAACCGCATATTCTTTTTTTACGGTGTCAGTTGTCATAATGGCTGTTGCGGCATCAAGATGCTTGTTGTAACAAAGCCCTTTAACAAGAGAGGGAACAGCCTTTTCAATCGGCTCAATGGGAAGCACCTGACCGATAACGCCCGTAGACGCAACAAGTACCTTTTCTTTGGGTATATTCATTTCGTTTGCGACAAGCTCGCACATTCTGTCTGCCTTTTCAATACCGTCAGCGTTGCAGGTGTTTGCGTTTTTCGAGTTTGCGATAACTGCAATAGCCTTGTTGCCGCTCTTTTCAAGGTTAGCCTTAGTAACAACAAGCGGCGCGCCTTTAACTTTATTTTGTGTATAAACAGCCGCCGTATTACACTCTATGTCTGAAGCAAAAAGGCATATATCGTTTTTATGCTTTGTTTCAGGTGTATCGTTAATGGGCTTTTTTATACCGCAGTAAAGCCCGCTCGCTTTAAAACCCTGAGCGGCACAAATTCCGCCCTCAATATATTTTCTCATAAGTTAGTCTCCTAAGTTAAGTCCTGTTTTTTCGTCAATACCGAGCACAAGGTTGAGGCACTGTATTGCCGCTCCGCTTGCACCTTTTCCGAGATTGTCAAAACGCGAGGTTATGAGTATTCTCTCATCGTTTCCGTTAACTTCAATTTCCATATCGTCGCGCCCTGCAAAATTGTTTGAGCCTATCATATTTTCGCTGTAGCCGAGCTCTCTGACTTTTATGAATTCCTCGCCGCCGTAATGCTCTGAAAACATTTCTTGTAAATCAGAGGGAGTCATTTTTTTACTGAGCAAATCGCTAAACAGCGGAATTGAAACAACCATACCGCAGGGGTAATCGCAGATATGCGGTGCAAAAAACGGAGTTCTCTCAAGTGAGCAAATAGCTTTCATTTCCCTAAGGTGCTTGTGCTGCTGAGACAGCGCGTACTGTCTCGGTGAGTCAAGCTCAGAGTTTCTGTTTTCATCCTCATACTGCGCAATCCCTTTTTTGCCTGCTCCCGTGTAACCGCTCATAGCGTAGCAGGTAAGGGGATAGTCGACGTCAATTACACCGTTTTTAATAAGCGGATAAACAAGCGAGTTGAAACCGCTTGCATAACAGCCGGGGACTGCTATTCGCTTTGAAGAAATGAGCTTTTCTCTGAAGCTCTTATCAAGCTCGGGAAAGCCGTAAGCAAAACGGCTGTCTGTTCGGTGAGCAGTTGAGGTGTCAATAATTACGGTGTCGCTGTTACCTGCAAGCTCAACAGCCTCTCTGCTTGCCGCGTCGGGCAGACAGAGGAATGTAACGTCAGATTCATTAATAAGTCTTGCTCTTTCGCTCTTGTCCTTTCGCTTATCGTCGTCTATTTTCAGAAGGGTTATATCACTTCTGTTTTCAAATCTCTCAAATATTCTGAGTCCCGTTGTACCCTGGGAGCCGTCTATAAACACTTTTGTCATAAATATACATTTCTCCGATTTAACTTTTATATTATTATACTATCTTGATTTTCAATGTCAATAGAACTGTTGAAAATTGTTATAATTATACAAAGAAATGAATAGATATGCAATATTTTTGTAAAGTATTATGCCTTGAAAAGTGCATATAGACTATCATAAAAGAGTATAAAAATGTACTGCGAATCACTTTGTCTTGAAACACGAAAACAAATGTTCTATAATATAGCTGTCTCAGAAAAAAGTTAATAAGGTGATTTTTTGAACAATGAAATAATGATAGCTCTTCTTGCACTTGTGGGTACTCTTTCAGGTACTTTCGGCGGAATTCTCACCTCGTCAAAGCTTACTGCATACAGAATTCAGCAGCTTGAAAACAAGGTGGACACGCACAATAACTTCGCATTGAGAATACCTATAATAGAGGAGAAGCTTAAAGTCCTTAACCACAGAGTTGAGGACATTGAAAAAGGGGAATTTTAAATGTATTTAACAAAAGACGGCGTTGAGAGAGCGCTCAGAACTTTTATTCAGGCGGCTCTTGCGTACATAGCCGTTAACCTTGCAGTAGTAGATTTCAGCGAGGACGGTGACGCAATTAAAAGCGCGTTAATCGGTCTTGCGGTTTCAGCTGTTGCGGCAGGGCTTTCGGCGGCTATGAATTTACAGATAAAAGGGGATAAGAGCGTATGAAAAAGACTAATACAGGTCTTGTAAAATATGCTAAGGCAATGCTCGGTCATCCTTACTGGTACGGTTGTTACGGTCAGATTTCGACTAAGGCGCTGTACAAATCAAAGAAAAAGCAGTACCCCGTTCAGTATGAATGGAGCTGTCCTTCTTCACAGCTTGGAACAAGAGTATTTGACTGCGTAGGTCTTATTAAGGGCTATCTCTGGTCAGCTTCTGTAAACTCAAATCCAAAATATAACGCCTCTCAGGATGTCAGCGCAAACGGAATGCTTTCTGTTTGTAAGAAGAAGGGTAAAATTTCAACTCTTCCAGAGGTTCCCGGCGTGCTTGTTTTCAGAACGGGCCACGTTGCTGTTTATATAGGAAACGGAAAGGTAATTGAAGCTAAGGGGCACAAGTGGGGAGTTGTTGAATCAAGACTTAAAGACAGAGGCTTTACCCACTGGGGCTACTGCCCGTGGCTGACCTACAGCAGTGCCGAAAAGGAAAAAGTTAATAATGAAAAAAAGAAATATTTTAAAAAATATACGGGAAATTCTGTTTCAATAGTTGACGCGCTTGACTCAGTAGGCGCTGAATTCTCGTTTGCTTACAGAGAAAAAATCGCAAAGGCAAACGGAATAAAAAACTATGAGGGAACTCCCGAGCAGAATACAAAAATGCTTAAGCTTCTCAAAAGCGGTAAGCTCATAAAACCGTAAAAAAAGGCGGCGCTTCTGCGCCGCTGCACATTTTAAATAAAAATACTCTTACAGCGGTTGCTGTAAGAGTATTCTGGAGCTGATAGGCGGACTTGAACCGCCGACCTCATCCTTACCAAGGATGCGCTC
>CAMNAP010000054.1 GCA_946531445.1 uncultured Clostridia bacterium | reverse complement strand
CCCTACATTGTGGTGAAAGTCGTAATAAAAATATGTAATAGGATAAACCCGCTTCACTGTAAAATGAGGCGGGCTTTTTTTGCGCTTTTTTGTGAAATGTTACAATAATATATATTGTGTATTGACATTAAAAGTGGATTTGATATATACTAAATGCTGTATTTACAAATAGCTGTAAGTGTTAGGGGAGAATTGATATGGGCGCAATTAACAACAAATGGATGAGGGCGGCTGTTCCTGCGCTTCTGATTCACTGCTCAATAGGTACCGTTTACTGTTGGTCAACGTTTAAAGAAGCTATAGCCGAAAAAATCGGTATGTCCGCTTTTGCAGTTGGCTGGGCTTTTTCGCTTGCAATTTTCTTTCTCGGTATGTCCGCCGCGTTTGCGGGCAAAATGGTTGAGAAGGATATTAAAAAATCGTCACTTTTATCGTGCATCTGCTTCACAACGGGTATGATTGGAACGGGACTGTTTATTCAGTTCACAACGGGCATTGTTGCTTTAATCGGCATTTTTATCTGCTACGGCTGTATAATGGGAATCGGTCTCGGCGTAGGCTACCTCACTCCCGTAAAAACGCTTATGCTCTGGTTTTCAGAGCAAAAGGGCCTTGCAACGGGTATTTCAATTATGGGCTTCGGTCTTGCTAAGGCAATTGCAACGCCCGTAATGGAAGCTATTCAGAGAACGCTCGGCATTTCTCAGATGTTCTACATTCTCGGCGCTGTTTACTTTGTTATGATGATGCTCGGCCACTTCCTTATCAAAAAGCCCGACGGCTGGGTTGAGCCCGATGACAAGGGAGAAAAATTCCGCTTTACCGATATGTTTAAAAACAGAGTATTCCTAGGAATTTGGCTTATGTTCTTCATTAACATTCACTGCGGTCTTGCGCTTATTACTTATGAAAAGCAAATTGTTAAGGTCGCTTTTGCGGCTGCCGCTATGACAAGCATTATTCCCTCCGTAACTGCGGCGTTTAACGCACTCGGAAGAATCGGTTATTCAACAATATCCGATAAGATGAAAGACAGAAACACCGTATACAAAATCATCTTTACAAGCTCAATTATTATTACGCTTGCGGCGCTCATACCGTTTGCAATTTCAAACGGACAGAAGAGCGTAATTTACGGCGCAATTGTTATTCTTCTTTTAGTAATTGTGAATCTCGGCTACGGCGGCGGATTTTCAACACTTCCCGCGCTTTTATCCTCGCGCTTCGGTATGGATAAAATAAGCAAAATTCACGGTCTTTCGCTTTCCGCCTGGGCGGTTGCAGGTCTTACAGGTAACAATATGAGCGCGATAATCTTAAAGCATACGGGTGAGAGGTATGATTATATCCTCTTCGCAACGCTTGCCTTTTATGTCGCGGCGCTTGTGATTTGTATTACTATGGTAAAGCCTAAAAAGGCTGTATAGTATAAAATATGCAAATAGCTGTCCTGTTTTCGGTACGGGACAGCTTTTTTTATTGATTTTTTGAAATTTGGTATTGAAATTTTTGTTTTCATAATGTATATTATAAAATAATAAATATATTATATGTGATTTGTTTTAAACGAAACCTGCCGAACTTGGCTGAAATACAGAGCACTACGGAGATGTGTATGGAAAGAATCACAAGCAAAACAAACAAAATTGTTAAGGACACAAAAAAGCTGATGACATCTTCAAGGGAGAGAAGGGAACGCTCTCTTTTCGTGCTTGAGGGAGCAAGGCTTTGCTTTGATGTCCTTAATTCTGTTTATAAAGTGAAATGCGTTCTTATTACGGACAAGGCGTATGAGAAATATAAAGACAGCGCAGACGCTCTCATTAAAGAATCGGAGGCCTCGTATTTTATAAGCGAAGAGGTTGCCGAGAAGCTCGGCGATACACAGAATTCGCAGGGCGTGTTTGCAGTTTGCAAAATGCAGCCTTCGCCTGAAGTAATTGGCGAAAAGGTAATTGCGCTTGACTGCGTTCAGGACCCTGCTAATATCGGCGCAGTATTCAGAACTGCCGAAGCGCTCGGGATTGATACGGTTATAACCTACTCCTGCTGTGATTTGTACAACCCTAAGGCGCTTCGCGCTTCAATGGGCGGCGTGCTTCGTCTTGCAGCTTACGGTACGGATAATCTGAAGGCGCTTTTGTCTGAACTAAAGGGCGAGTATAAAATATATTCAACCGTTGCAGAGCCCTGTGCAATTGGAATTACAGAGGCTGATTTTTCAGGCAAGACGGTTTGTGTTATAGGCAATGAGGCAAACGGTGTTGAGGCTCAGATAAAAGATATTTCCGACGCACTCATAACAATCCCGATGAAGGGGAACGCCGAAAGCCTTAACGCGGGAGTTGCCGCGGCAATAACTATGTGGGAGATGTTGAGATAATGACTTCTGCTAAGTATTGGATATGGCTTCAGCTCTGTCTCGGTCAGGGCGCGTTTTTCACAAATATTCTTGACGAGTTCGGCTCGGTTGAAAAGCTTTATAATTCAAATATTATTGACTGGCGTATGAGCCCTGCGCTAACTGTAAAACAGATTGAAGCGCTTATAAGGTTTAAGCTTGACGACGCTGAAAAGATTATAAGCGACTGCGAAAAGCTCGGCTGTGAAATTATAACCTTTGAAAGCGAAAAGTATCCCGATTGTCTCAGGAGTATTTCAAATCCGCCTGCGGTGCTTTACGTTGACGGCGAATTTGGCGATTTTGACAGAAATGCCGTAATCGGAATAGTCGGAACCCGAAAGGCTTCAAGCTATTCGCTAAAGGCGGCTGAAATTATGGCAAAGGGTATGGCGCAGTGCGGTGCTGTAATAATAAGCGGCGGCGCGCTTGGAGTTGACTCGGCGTCACATAAGGGCGCTATTGAAGCCGGCGGTAAAACGTACGCCGTGCTCGGTAACGGCTTCGGTGCAGATTATCTTAAGGCTAACGAAAAGCTGAGAAATGAAATCAAAGCCTCGGGCGGCGCGCTTATTAGCGAATACCCGCCGTATACAAAAGCAAGCAAGTTTAATTTCCCTATGAGAAACCGACTTATCAGCGCTCTTTCAGACGGAATACTTGTTGTTGAAGCGGGAGTCAAAAGCGGCTCGCTTATAACTGCAGGCCACGCGGCAGAGCAGGGAAGAGATATTTTCGCAATCCCCGCCTCAATTTTTGATAAGAATTTTCAGGGCACAAACAAGCTGATTGACGACGGCGCAGTTGTTGCAACCTCGCCGCAGACGGTTTTATCGTTTTACTCGGAGAAGTATTCCTCTCTTGATTTATCAAAAGTCAAAACGCCGTACGAGCTTGCAACAACACCGAAAAGTAACGCTAACGCCGAAGAGAAAAAGCAGGTCAGCTTTGACGGCATTATGAAAGACAGAGCCGAGCGTGTTAAGCTGCAGAGCGAGGCGCTGAAGCTCGACGGTGAGGAAAGAGAGATATTTGAAATTCTCGGGGAGGATTATCTCGGGATTGAGGATATAATAAAAAGCAGTAACATACCTGCTCAGAGGGTGCTTGTTTCCCTCACTATGCTTGAAATGAAGGGGCTTATTGAAAGCGCTTCAGGCAAGCGTTACAGACTTAAATAAGAAATAACCGAAAGGATAAGAATAAAAAGCATGTCAAAATTAGTAATTGTTGAGTCGCCTGCAAAGGCAAAGAACATTAAAGGATATCTCGGCAGAGGATACGACGTTATTGCGTCTATGGGTCACGTTCGCGATTTACCTGCGGCAAGACTTTCCGTTGACGTTGAAAACAATTTTGAGCCGAAGTATGCAATCATTAAGGGAAAAGAGAATTTTGTAAACGACCTTAAGAAGAAAGCGGCAAAGGCTGATTACGTTTATCTCGCAACTGACCCTGATAGAGAGGGAGAGGCTATTTCGTGGCACCTTGCAAACATTCTCGGTCTTGATATGAGCGAGAAGAACAGAGTCACCTTTAACGAGATTACAAAGACTGGCGTAAACCGAGGTATGGCGGACCCGAGAGAAATTGATATTGACCTTGTTAACGCACAGCAGGCGAGAAGAATTCTTGACAGACTTATCGGCTATAAGCTCTCTCCGTTTGTGTCTCAGAAAATCAGAAGAGGTCTTTCGGCAGGACGCGTTCAGTCGGTAGCGCTCAGGCTTGTTGTTGACCGCGAAAATGAAATCAGAGCTTTCAAGCCTGAGGAATACTGGTCAATTGACGCAAAGCTCAACAACCCGCCCGACAAAAAGAGCTTCAGCGCAGTTCTTGTAGCAGACCCCGATGGCAATAACCTCAAACCCGAAAAGAAGGCGCTTGTTACAAAAGAGGACAGCGACTATGTTCTTTCAAAGCTTGAAAACGCAGAGTACGTTGTAAAGTCGGTTAAAAAGGGAACGAGAAAGAAAAATCCCACGCCGCCGTTTATCACCTCAACTCTTCAGCAGGAGGCTTCGCGCCGTCTTTCCTTCCAGGCGAGAAGAACTATGAAGGCTGCTCAGGAGCTCTACGAGGGCGTAGACGTTCAGGGTATGGGTACAGTCGGTCTTATCACGTATATGAGAACAGACTCGCTGAGAATATCGGAAGAGGCTCGCGCGGCAGGTAATGCTTATATCTTAAAGGCATACGGCGAAAAGTATCTCCCCGCAAAGCCGAGATACTTTAAAACAAAGAACGGCGCTCAGGACGGACACGAGGCAATAAGACCTTCAATGCCCGACGTTACTCCCGAAATGGTAAAATCGTCGCTCACCTCAGACCAGTACAAAATTTATAAGCTTGTATGGGAGCGCTTTATCGCTTCGCTTATGGAGGCTTGTCATCAGGAAACCTTAAAGGTTGAAATTGACGCAAACGGATATATATTCAATGCAACGGGATACACCGTAAAATTTGACGGCTTTACTGCTCTTTACGAAGAGAAAACCGATGACGCGGCAAAGAGCCCCTCTGAATCACCGCTTCCGCCTATGAAAGCGGGAGACGTGCTTCATCTTAAATCGCTTGACGGAAATCAGCACTTTACACAGCCGCCCGCTCGCTACACAGAGGCTTCTCTTACAAAGGCGCTTGAGGAAAACGGCGTAGGCCGTCCGTCAACATACGTTACGATTACCTCAACAATTCTTTCAAAGGAATATGTTGTGCGCGAGGGCAAACAGTTTGTTCCGACAGAGCTTGGCGAGGCTGTAACAAAGCTTCTCAAGGATAAGCTCCCGAACATTGTTAACGTTAAGTACACCTCAAAAATGGAAGATGACCTTGACAAGATTGATTCAGGCGAAAAGGATTATATTGATATGATTCGCCTTTACTACGATGATTTTGAGACTCCGCTTGAAAAGGCAAAGAAGGAAATGCAGGGCGTTAAAATTAAGCTCAGCGAAGAGGAAACCGACATCAAATGTGAAAAGTGCGGAAGAAATATGGTTGTTAAAGTCGGACGCTTCGGCAAGTTCCTCGCTTGCCCGGGCTATCCCGAATGTAAAAATACAAAGCCGCTTGTTCATAAGACAAAGGCAAAATGTCCTGAGTGCGGCGGCGATATTGTTGAGAAAAAGACAAAGAGGGGAAGCTCCTTCTTTGGCTGCTCAAATTATCCCGACTGTAACTTTATGACCTGGGACGCACCGAGTGACGACGTCTGCCCGAAGTGCGGAAAATCGCTCTTTAAGAGAAAGGGCAACGTGCTCTACTGCCCCGACACAGAGGGCTGCGGCTTTACAAAGCCCGCACCGAGGAAAAAGTAATGAGCAAATTTACAGTTGTCGGCGCAGGGCTCGCAGGAGTTGAGGCGGCTTGGCAGATAGCCGAAAGCGGCAACAAGGTAACGCTTGTTGAAATGAAGCCGCATAAAATGTCGCCCGCTCACAAAAGCGAATATTTTGCTGAGCTTGTATGCTCAAACTCGCTCAAGGCCTCAAGGCTTGAGAGTGCGGCGGGACTTTTAAAGGAAGAGATGGCGCGACTCGGCTCGCTCACCGTTCCCGTTGCGAGAGAATGCGCTGTGCCCGCCGGCGGTGCACTTGCGGTTGACAGAGACATTTTCTCAAAAACCGTAACCGAAAAGATTAAAGCTCATCCGAATATAACTCTTGAATACAGGGAATACGGAAAAATAGAAATTGACGGGGACGAATATCTCATTATCGCAACGGGTCCGCTTACTGACGGAATACTAAGCGAAGAGATTAAGCGTATTTGCGGAAACTATCTTTCGTTTTATGACGCGGCGGCACCGATAGTCACTGCCGACAGCATTGACTTTGATAAGGTTTTCAGCGCTTCAAGATACGGACGCGGCGGCGAGGACGATTACATTAACTGCCCGTTCAATAAGGCTGAATACGAAAGCTTTATTAACGAGCTTGTAAATGCCGAGAGCGCAGTTATTCACGACTTTGACGTTTACGAGGGCTGTATGCCGATTGAAAAGCTCGCAAAGAGAGGACTTGACGCTCCCCGATTCGGCCCGATGAAGCCTGTAGGACTTGTTGACCCCGCAACGGGACACAGACCGTGGGCGTGCGTTCAGCTAAGACGTGAAAACTCCGCGGGTACAATGTTTAACCTTGTCGGCTTTCAGACAAATCTTAAATTCGGCGAACAAAAAAGAGTATTTTCAATGATTAAAGGACTTGAAAACGCCGAGTTTGTGCGCTACGGTGTTATGCACAGAAACTCGTTTATCAATTCGCCGAAGCTTCTCAGCGCCGATTACAGCCTTAAAGATAAGCCCAATATTTTCTTTGCAGGGCAGATAACCGGCGTAGAGGGATATATGGAATCCGCCTCATCAGGAATACTTGCAGGTATTAACGCTGTAAGAAGAGCGCAGAAAAAAGAACCGCTTATTCTTTCAGAGTATACAATGTGCGGAGCACTCAGCAGATATATCAGTGATTCAACAGTTGAAAACTTTCAGCCTATGGGCGCTAATTTCGGTGTTCTTCCTCCGATTGAGCCAAAAATAAGAGATAAAAAAGAAAGATACGCGGCGCTTTCAAAAAGAGCGCTTGACAGTCTTACCAGGGAATAGACAATGGCAGCATTAAACGAATTTGAGGAGAAAATTAAATATACCTTTACTGACAAAGCGTTACTTACCGAGGCACTGACTCATTCAAGCTACGCTCACGAAAGCGCAAACAAAAAGCGCAAGTATAATGAGCGTATGGAATTTCTCGGTGACGCGGTGCTGTCGTTTATTTCAGCGGAGTACCTTTATAACGCTCACCCGGACTGGCAGGAGGGAGAGCTTACAAAGAAGCGTTCATCGCTTGTCTGTACTGAATCGCTCTCGGAATTTGCAAAAATGATTGACCTTGCCGATTATCTTATTGTCGGCAAAGGCGCGGCGCTTACGGGAATTGAAAACAACGCAACTGTTCTTGAGGACGCGTTTGAGGCGCTTATCGCCGCAATTTATCTTGACGGCGGAATTGAAAGTGCGAAAAGCTTTGTTTTACCGTTTCTTGCGCTTGATATCAAAAAAAAGCAGGCGAGCTTTAAGGATTACAAGTCTCGTTTTCAAATTGTTATTCAGCAAAATCCGGACGAGGTATTTCAGTACAGACTCGTTGACGAATACGGCCCCGACCACGATAAGCACTATGTTGTTAACCTTTACGTTAACTCAAATCTTGTTGGCCACGGCGTTGCTTCAAGCAAGAAAGGCGCTGAGCAGGAGGCGGCAAGAGAGGCGCTTGAGCTTATGGGTATTGAGCTATGAAAAAAGGAAATATAAGTATATTTGTACCGTTTAACGGTTGCCCTCAGCAATGCTCGTTTTGTAATCAGAAAACGATTACCGGAAAACAGACTCAGCCGACTCCAAACGACGTAAAGCAGGCTGTGGAAACTGCGCTTAGGCGTAAGGGCTATGAATACGAAATCGCCTTTTTCGGCGGCTCGTTTACTGCTATTGAAAGAGAATATATGCTCTCGCTTCTTGATACGGCGTATGAATTCGTTAAAAGCGGAGCTGTAAACGGAATTAGAATTTCAACCCGTCCCGACTGTATTGACAGGGAAATTCTTGACATTCTGAAAAGCCGCGGTGTGACCTCAATTGAGCTTGGCGCTCAGAGTATGGACGACGAGGTGCTTACAGCCAATATGAGAGGGCATACGTCAAACGATGTTGTAAAAGCGTCAGAGCTTATTAAAGAATACGGCTTTGAGCTCGGGCTTCAGATGATGACGGGGCTTTACCTTGACACAGACGAAAAGGCGATTGAAACAGCTAAAAAGCTGATTGCACTTAAGCCTGATACGGTAAGAATTTACCCGACTGTTGTATTAAAGGGTACCTATCTTGCAGAGCTTTACGAAAAAGAGTTATACAAGCCGCAGAATGTAGACGACGCGGCGGCGCTTTGTACAAAACTCATTCCTATGTTTGATAATGCGGGAATTAGAATAATCAGGCTTGGGCTTCACTCAAGCGAGGATATTAAGAAAAATATGGTTGCGGGTGCCTTTCATCCCGCTTTCGGCGAAATAGTTCAGTCTCGGTTTATGCTGAACAGAGTGCTTGAACATCCGCCTGCAAGCTATGAAATATTTGTAAATCCCAAAAGCGTATCAAAGCTTAAGGGTAACCAAAAAAGAAATGTATACTTCCTTATGGAGGAAGGTTATAACATAAAATTCACTGTAAGCGATAAGGTTGCAGTGGACGATTTGAAAATTGTGAGAAGATAATTATGCTGCTTAGAACACTTGAAATGCAGGGATTTAAATCCTTCCCTGACAAAACTGAACTTAATTTCGGAAAGGGTATTACCGCGGTTGTAGGACCTAACGGCTCGGGAAAGAGTAATATTTCCGACGCTGTGCGCTGGGTGCTTGGTGAAACAAGTATGAAGTCGCTCAGAGGCTCAAAAACCGAGGACGTTATATTCGGCGGTACTTCTGCGAGAAGACCTCTCGGCTTTGCGCAGGTTGTTCTTACCCTTGACAATTCAGACAATACGCTTAAGGACAAGGGCGAAATTGTAACTGTTTCGCGTCGTTACTACCGCTCAGGCGAAAGCGAATATAAAATTGACGGCGAGCAGGTCCGCAGGAAGGATATACACGAGCTGTTTATGGACACAGGACTCGGCGCTGACGGTTATTCAATGGTCGGTCAGGGCAAGATTGACTCCATTATTTCAGCTAAGAATGAGGACAGGCGCGAGCTGTTTGAAGAGGCGGCTGGTATTTCCCGTTTCCGCCATAAGAGGAGAGACGCCGAAAGACGTCTTGAGCAGGCGCAGGAAAACCTTGTAAGACTTCTTGACATTCTCGGCGAGCTTGAAAACAGAGTCGGTCCGCTTAAGAATCAGAGCGAAAAGGCACAGAAATTCCTTGAACTTGCCGATGAGAAGAAAACTCTTGAAATAGGCGTATGGCTACAGAAAATTAACCGTTTTACATCTGATTTAAGAGAGCAGGAGCACAAGCTTGACGCCGCTGACGCTTCTTACGAGCAGTGCGAAAAAGAGATTGAGCAGCTTGAAAGTGAAATTGAAGAGGTTAATCAGAGTATTGCCGAGGCTAATGTAAAGCTTGAAGAGCTCAGACAGGTTATGGTCGGCTATGACGAAAGCGCGCTTCACAAGCAGAGCGAAATCAATGTGCTTGAAGCGCAGATTGCTCATCAGAGTGAAACCGTTGAAAGACTTAAGGGAGCTATTGAAGAGTCCGACACAACGGGCGCTGACATTGACTCTCAGATTGAAGAGAGAAAGACTTTCATTCAGGAGAATAAAGCAAGACTTGAAAATAAGAAAAATGAGCTTCAAGGCGTTCTCGGTGAGCTTGACAGCGTTCGCGCTGACGACGAGGAGAACACAAAGAAAAACCTTGAGCTTACAAGGAAGCTTTCAGAGCTTACAATGAAGCTGTCAGACTGTAAGATTAAGGCGTCTCAGGCGACTTCATCAATTGAGGAAATCCTTTCACGTCAGGAATCTGTTGACGCGCTGATTGAAAACAGCGACAAAGAGATTGAAGCGTTTAATGCGCAGAAAAACGAGAGCGACGAAAATATTAAATTCCTTCAGGACAGAATTGACGAATACAATAATTCAATGGAGGGTTACCGCTTAAAACTTAAAAACAAGACCGAGAGAGCAGAGAAGCTCAGGGACGAGGCTGACAAGCTTTCAAGAAGCCTTGATGAAAAGCGTTCAAGAGCGGCTATGCTCAGCGAGCTTGAAAAGAATATGGAGGGCTTCTCGGGCGCCGTAAAGGCTGTTATGAAACAGAGCGAGGCGAAAGCGCTTTCGGGAATTCACGGAACACTGTCAAAGCTTATAAGCGTTGATAACGAGTATTCAACAGCCGTTGAGGTTGCGCTCGGAGCGGCAATGCAGAACATTGTTGTTGGCTCTGAGAGCGACGGTAAGCGCGCTATGAACTTCCTCAAAAACAACAAGCAGGGCAGAGCGACATTTCTTCCGATTACGGCAATTAAACCGCGAAGCATAAGGGAAAACGACCTTGACGATAATTTCGGGTTTGTTGACATCGCTTCAAACCTTGTTGAGTGCGAGGATACATACAGA
>CAMNAP010000053.1 GCA_946531445.1 uncultured Clostridia bacterium | reverse complement strand
ATCACTCCTTAATCTTAATTATACAACTAACATTTATAAATTGCAATAAAAAAGAAACCCGACATTTTCTGTCGGGTTAAACTATTATTTTGAAGCCTTAATAAGTTCCTTAACCTTTTTGTTTTCTTCTCTGTGGTGATAAGGGATAAATTTGAGGATTACCCAGCCGATAAAGCCGCCGACTGTGTTGCAAATCATATCCTCCATTGTATCAATTACGCCATATCTTACGTGAATACCGTTGGGGTCAAGAAGCTGCGATACATCGCGCGGGTCAATGAAATTCGGCATACCGATTTTTCCGCCCGACTGCTGAATTGCCTCATACGCAAGCTGCCACGACCAGTGCTGAGCGTCGCCGGGCTGTCCCGGATTGAGCTGGTCGGCTGTAAATTCAAACAGCTCCCATACGTTGCCCGCTACAAAAGAGAAACAGAAAGCGCCGAAAACAATAATTGCAATGCTTGATTTTGTGTCGCCCCTTAAGACGTCGCGCTTTTCCATTGCGGTAATGATTTCGTAGCCGATAAAAGTACAGGCAACGCCGCCGACTGCGTGCATAACAATATCAAGCACCGGAGCGCTGTAGTAGAAATTGAGATACGCGCCGAAAAGGCTTCCGCCGATGAGCGCGGGTGCGCTGATGTCCTGAATATAAGCGGGAATATGCCTTAAAAAGCTCTTTTTCGGGAAGAGCATAAAGATTTCCCAGACATACTGCCCAATCATATTTCCCGCAACCTGGAGCGCCATTTTTGTATCCTTTCTTACAAAAATCGCGTGGAAAAGCGTTACGATTAAAACTGCTCTTGCCGCCCACCAGATTACAAGCTCCCACTTTTTGGGGCTGTTTTCACTGTGTAATAATCTGTCAAAAAACGATTTCATATTGCTTAGTCCCTTCATCACGAGTAAAAATTAAAGCGGTACGGTTGAGTACCGCTTAATTTACAGTTAGATTATTCTGCTTCTGCAACTTCCTCAGCTGCTGCTTCTTCGTCAGTCTTCTTTTCCTTAAGAAGTACGAACTTCTCCATCGGGAAGAGGAATACCATCTGAACGAAGCCTGCGGCAAGACCTGCTATAGTTCTTGCAAGACCGTTGAGCCACTCCCACGGAGCCTTTGCAATAAGACCAACGAGCCAGCCCTGGAACCATGTTGAGAACAGGATAAGCGCAATCATAATTACGATATAGATTGCGAAGTTGTACCACGGTGCGTCAGACTTAAAGGTTGTCTTTTTATTCTGATAGAAGCCGTAAATGTTAGCAATAAGATTTGAAAGGAAGAACGGGAGAAGGAAGCCCCATGTTACGATACCGCCTACTACAAGACCGTTTTCAATTACGCCGCCGAGATTTCCGCTTGCGGAGTCAATTACGTACTTGCTAACCTGCTTTGCGCCCTCTGCCGTTGACGGGTCAAATACAACGTTGGGGTCAAAGATTCCCTGAAGGAATGACGGAAGCGGTGTTGTTACCTTGTCAAATACAAACGGAAGAACGTTTGCAAGAACAAGCTGAATGATTGTAACAAGGCCTGAAACTACAAGGAACTTAATGAACTGCCATAAAGCCTTGATTCCCGAGCCCTTCTCTTCTGCGGCGCTGTCTATTCCGCCGAGAGAGATTTTTTTCTTTTCATCTGCCATAATTTTACTCCTTAAAAATTAATAAAAATATAATTAACAAATTTATTATATCAAGAAATACGCTTCAATGCAACAACAATTTTATTTTAATGCACTAATGCGATAATACCCATTACTATTAGGGCAATAATGCCTGCTATAATTCCGAGAAGCACAAGAACTGCAAGAATCAGGCAGCAGAGAATGAGCGGACCCTTCTTGCTCGGTTTAACCGTATCCTTAAACTCCTTCTTTTCAAACATATCAGGCGGCGCGGGGTTATCGTCCGTATAAAGCGGATAGAGCGGAAGGGTTGCCTCTGCGTCGCAATAGCCGTCGTTCCACAAAAGCGGCTCAACGAGTGAGCGCACACTTTTCGCACCCTTGAGAAATTTTCCTATAGAAAGATGAATTGTATTGAGGAAGCTGTCAATTACGTTAAGAAAACCGCAGGTGAGCTTATATTCCCTTGTGTCGGGAGTATACGGTGAATCGCCGCAGTAGAGATTTTTAACAAGCTCAACGATAAAGTCAACAACCTTATTGTCCTTGATGTCCTCAATGTCGGCTTTTTTAAGCCCGCTCTCTTTTTTGCAGAGCTTCCAGATTTTTTTGAAGGTGAGCTTGTTGAGGAATTTTCCGAGCGGCTTGATTACCGCCTTCATCTTATACACCTTTTCGCTCGGGATAGAAAAAGCGGGAGACATCTGCGCAAGGGTGTCGATATCATAACCCATTGCCCAGACAACTCTTCTTATCATACCGAAGAAGAAGCCCTCCATATATTTATCAAACGGCTCGCCGTTTGTGTCAACGCCGGGAACATCCGTGATTGTTACGGTTTCAACGTCAATTTTAGCGTTTTTCGGGTCAAAGGTAATGTTTCTGTAATTCGGCGGGCAGCCGATAAGCGCCGAGCAGGCAATGTCGTAAAAGCGGTTGCCCTTTGGTGTTGTTATATAGCCTATGTCGTGAACGTGGGTGTGGCCCGTAAGCATACAGTTAAGCCCTGCGTCAGCGAATATTTCACGCGTTTTTTCGTGATTTTTCTGCATATCGCCGCTGCCTATAATGGAGTAAAACGGCGAGGGGGAAATCATCGGGTGATGAGTCATTGCAATTACAAACTGGTCGTTCTGTCTTGCGTCCTCAAGCTGCTCCATAATCCACTTCATACAGTCGTCTGAAAAGCCTGAGCCGCCCTCTCCCTCGGGCTTGCAGTTATAGTCGTCGTTAAGGGCAAAGAGTCTGTAGCCGTCGGCAAGCTGAACAACATAAGACATTGAGTCTCTGTGGTAAGAGATAGCCTCTTTCGGTCCGAAATCGTAGTACATATCCCAGAGGTCGGCTCTGTCCTTAACAGCGGGAACATCAAGCACCTTGTCGCCCTCAAAGCCGCGTCCGAAGCCGTTGCCTCTGTAGTCGTGAGTTGCAGTTATAACGTAAACTCTCTTGCCGCGCCTTTGCAGGTCGTGAAGAAGCTCAATTATACCCTCGTGAGAGGTGTATTCGCCGTTTCGTGTTGTATCGCCCGCAAGCACCACAATATCGGTTGACGTATCCTCGCAAAGCATATCAAAGCCCTTTTTGATAACAAGGTCGCTGTCCTTGATTACCTGCTGGCTCTTTGCCTCTTCCTTTTCGTAAGCGGCGCCCTCGGTTCCGTTTTTTCTTGAGTAATAGTGAACGTCTGTAATAAACTGTATTTTGAGAGGCTCATTATTAGCTCCTATGATTTTATCTGACATAAAATTACTCCTCCTTTTATACTGCCGTCAAGCGTAATTTCAAGGCAGCCCTTTTTACGCTCGTAATACGGTATTTCAACCCCGTCAAGTAAAACGCGGTATTCGTTTTCGTCGCTGAGAGTAACAAGCATTGAGTAGCTTTCACTGTTTCCGAAGTAGGTGAATTTTATTTCGGCGCTGTTTTCGTCTACCCTTTGGTAATCGGTCCAGACATCAAAGCCCGTTGTAACGGTTTTCGGCCTGTAGTAGGCGTTTGCCCAGATACAAATCGGAGCGGAAAGCCCGCCGAAATTGTGAAACCAGCCGCCGCGCCTTGTCTTAATACCGAAGCATTCATAGGTGAAATAGGAAAAGTCTGTTTCCTCGCGCCACATTTCGAGCGCTCTGTCGGCAATTTCAAAGGCAAAATCAGTGTCTCCCAGGTCAAGCATTGTTTTCCACGCAAACCACTGGTGGCTCATCCAGACGTTGCCGTTCCAGTAGCCGTCGTCAAAATAGTAGGAGGCGGACATATCAACGGCGCTGATACCTGCCGCCGACCACATCTCCCTCGGGTTTTTAATATGCTCAACAAGGCGCTTTTTTCTCTCTCCGTCCACCGCGCCCGCAAAGAGCGGATAAACGCCGTCAAAGCCCTTGTTCCAGTTTTCGCCGTTTTCGGTTTTCATAATTTCGGGCTTTGTTTTGCTCTTGTTGTAAAGCGTGTAGCCGAAGTAGCCGCTCTCCTCGTCCCACGCGAGTGTGTTGAGCGCCCTTTCGCTTTCGGCAATGTCTTTATCGTAAACGGCAATGTCGGCAATTTCGCCGAAATACGCCGCCGCCATTTTCATAATCTTTCCCGCTCTGATAACCTGTGCGGTTGTAAGGCAGGGACAGGAATACTCCTCCGCTCTGTCGAGTATCATTTTACTCTGTGCGGGATAATCGTCCATACCCGAGCAGGAGTACCAGTAATCGTAAGCGGTGAGAAGTCCGTTATTAAACTTATTAAAGCTTGAAGAGCTTTCGCGTCCTCGCAGGAATTCGTAATATCTCTTCATACGGGGATAGAGATATCTCAGCTCCTCCTTATTTTCGCTTCTTTTGAGAAGCTCAAAGAACTGCACAAACTGGGTAGGCACAAGCGAGCCGTGAAGCAGAAAGGCGAAATCCTTATTTTCGCTGTCGCTTGTGTACTGCTCAAGCGAGTAGCGGCAGAGCTTGTCTGAAAACTCAAGAAGCCCCATTCCGATAAAGCCGCTGTCCCAGGTGTAGAATGAATCCCAGCGCTTACCGGGTGTAAAGTGGACAACGTTTTCACCGCGCTTATAAACGGGATAAACAGCGTTTGTAAGAAGCGAAGCCCTGAGAATTGAGGTTGAAAGTGTGTAGCGCGCACCCTCGCCGTTATATTTTACGCCGCCTGCCGCAGCTCTTCTTTCGTTGTAAATCTTTTCGTATTTTTCAGGAGTCAGCGCCTTGAATCTTCGCTTTGAAACAACGGCATACTCGGTGTGAGTGCTGTTTGGCTCAATGAAGATTGACTTAATAAGCGCGTTGTGGAAAAAGCCCGTATCACTCTTTTTACGGCTGAACGAATTTGAAAACGTCTCGCACAAATCATCATATGTAAAGTCGCCGTTTGAAAGACGGTTTATAAGCGCGTCCTCAAGCGAGCCGGATTCAAGCGTTCTGAAGCGTGTATTTTCGCTGTGGGTTAAAACGTAGAACTTACAGTCGCTGTGGCCGTAATCAAGCGTTGACCTGTAGCCGCCGTCTACCTTTTCGTTATTGATTTCAGGCTCGTATTCAAGTGTGTACGCCCTTGTTGAAACGCTCTCGCCCTCTTCAATTACCGCAAGAAAATCAAGCTCAATTCCACCCTTGCCGAGGCTTACGAATTCAGGATTTTCGGCAAAGTCAAAACAGATTATATCAAGCTTATCGGAATATGGAAATTCAACCGTTTTTCCGTTTAAGGTAAACTCCGCCGCGCTGTCGGTTACGCTTTTGTATCTTACGGCAAGAACAGGCTTTTTAAAGCCGTCCGCCTTGAGCTTATACGAAACCGTGTCGCCCTTTTCACAGCCGAAGGGCTTAAAGCCGTAGTAATGAACGTGGCGGTTATCAACTCTGTCACCGAGTCCGCAACCACGGTAAAAGCTCTCGTCCCTGAACATACCCTTAAACATACCGTCGGGGTTTTCGCCGTCCCACGGGCGCGGTACAGCGTACTCATAGCGCTCGTAATCGTTTGCATTAATAATTATGCTTTTCTCCGGCGAATTAATCTCAATTCTTTCATAAAAAGGGAATTCAAGAGAGGAGAAAAGATTGAGAATACAGTTTTGGGAAAGCTCGGTATTATTGTAAAATTTACACCTTAAAAGGTATGCCTCGCTGTCTATTTCGGAAAACGAAACATCGGCGTAAACCATATCCTTCCACATCAGCTCATAACGGTAGGAATAATAGCTGTAATCGCCGGCGCACTCCCAAAGGTGATAAGCCGACGGAACGGTTACGTTAGGAACGGGCGTTGCGCTGTTCCAGAGCGTAGGGTGAGCGACAAAGTCAAACCTCGCGCCCAAATCCGACAGACTGTCCGCTATCCGCGAAATTCCCATATACTTTTTTGAATAAGGTCCCCATAGGGGCATCTTAAAGGTGTTTGCCATATTCTCTCTCCGTACTGTAAATTGTTATCTTACTTTATCCTCATAGCCGTCGGCGTAGGAGCCGTAGATTTCAAGCATTTCCTTTGAAAACTTGCTTTCGCTGTTTTTAAGCACGAGGTCGGGCGCGACTCTTAAAAACGGCTTCGCTCCCTTTTTTCCTTCAACTAGAAATAAAAACGGCTCTTCGCCTTCTTTGTCTATGACAAATCTGAGGCGCTTTGGCTCAAGGTTAAAGGCGCGCAGAGCTGTAAGCACGTCAACAAGTCTTTCGGGGCGGTGACACATTGAAAAACGTCCGCCGAAGGTGAGAAGATACGCCGCCGCCTTAACAGCGTCCTCAATGTTACAGCACACCTCGTGCCTTGCTATTCTTGCGCTTTCGCCGAGCGACTCAAAGCCTGTATTCACCGGCTTATACGGCGGATTCATTGTTACAAGAGTAAAGCTTTCCGCCTTGAATTCCTTTTCAATCTCTCTTAAATCGCAAAGGTGTGGAACGAGCCTTTCACCAAGCGAGTTATATTCTATTGACGTTTTGACCTGCTCAATTGCGTTTTGCTGAATGTCAAGGCAGTGAACTGCTCCCTGCTCCTTATCTCTCAGCCACAAAAACGGAATAATGCCGCAGCCCGTGCCCATATCAAGCGCTCTGTCCTTTCGCTTTATATTTGCAAATGAGGCGAGAAGAACGGCGTCTGTACCGAATGTATGCTCGGGCGAAACCGCAATTTTTATATCGTCTGAAAGTCTTTCAAAAGTGTAATTCATAGTTTTTCCTGTTTTTAACTGTGCACTGTTAAACTATCCCGCCGTTTACGCCGAGGACCTGCCCCGTAACATAACTGTTTTCGGCGAAGAAGAGAACGGCTGAGGCGATTTCTTCGGGCGTTCCGAGTCTGCCGAGGGGAACCTCGTTTTCAAGCTCCTCCTTTGAGAAAACAGCGTTCATTCTTGTGTCAATAATTCCGGGTGCTACGCAGTTAACCGTTATGCCCGACGGCGCAAGCTCCTGCGCAAGCGCCCTCGTAAGCCCGATTACGCCCGCCTTAGTCATTGAATAAAGCGTTTCACACGAGGCGCCGCACTGTCCCCATATTGACGAGATATTAATTATTGCGCCGCTGTGGTTTTTAAGCATTGAAAGGGCGGCAAATTTTGAACAGAAATAAACTGCCCGTTCGTTGACGGAAGTAACTTTTTCATAGTCGTCCAAGCTCACGTCGTTTATCATTTTAATAAGCGAAACGCCCGCGTTATTTACAAGCACGTCTACATCTTTGATTTCACAAAAAAGCTTTTCAATTTCATCAACGCTTTCAAGGTTGCATTTATACGCCTTAACGCCGTCAAAATCGGGCTCGGTTTTATTATAGGTAATCAAAACCTCGTACCCTTTTTCTTTAAACAAAAGCGCGCAGGCTTTACCTATTCCCGTGGCTCCGCCCGTAATTAAAACCTTTTTCATACTATCACCAAGTACAATATTACCATTAATTATTGAAATTTTCAACAAAGTAGTATATAATTTTATAAATATTAATAATATTCGGGTGAAAGCTATGGAAAAAGAATTTTATACCATTTCGGTATACGTTGACGAAAGTGAAAACTTAATCGGTATTCCCTGCGGCGAAAGCGAAAAATACGGAATTGCCGATATTGATACGGTTATGCTTTTAAAAGCGCCGTACACTGACAAATCGCTTGAGAGCTATATTGAAAAGGTGATAAACGCCTGCTATACAAAAAAGCACAACGACAAAGTGGAAACCTCAACAATTGAGCGCTACACAAAAAAGACGGGCTTTGTTAACGCAACAGCCGATTACACTCTTATTTCAATTGTAAAAATGCAGTCGGGCTATTCGCTTATGCCAACCTTTAACGATTACGAAAAGGGCCCGCTTGCAATTGATGACGACGAGCATATTTTACCGCTCAACTACGGCGAGGGCGAGCTTGCCGAGGTTATAAGAGGCTTTATTGAGGTTTACGTTAAAGCCAATATGTTCTACAAGGAAAAAGAAGAGCTCGCAAGAGAAAAGGCTGAAAAGGCAAACAAGGGATAATATGCATTTACTTAAAATTGACAGAGAAAACTATATCGGCCAGGCGGACCCGTATATCCTTAAAGCTGAGGGCAGATATTATATTTACACAACGGGACACGACGGCATTTACGCTTACTCGTCAGACAGCCTTTTTGACGGTTGGAAATTTGAAGGACGCGTTATGACGGTTGAGGGGCACGAGGGCTTCTGGGCGCCGAGCGTAATTGAAATTGACGGAACATATTATATGTACACGTCGTTTGAGTTTTACGGCGACACGCCCGACAGGGGCGGTCACCGACAGACTATGCACGTTGCAACAGCCGACAATCCGCTCGGTCCGTTTGAAAACGCAAAGCAGATATTACACCCGTTTTCAATTGACTCACATATTGTAAAAAACGAAAGCGGGCTGTTTCTATTTTATTCAACAAACCGCTTTGAGGGCGAGAGAATAGGAACGTACATTGTTGTTGACAGAATGCTTGACCCGTTCACTCCCGAGGGAAAGCCGCAGACAGTTGTTGTTCCAACTCTTGATGAGGATATATACCGTAAGGACAGATACAAAAAGGGACAGCACTGGCACACTATTGAGGGCGCGTTTTATTTTCGCGAGGGCGAGTGGCAGTACGTTATGTACTCGGGCAACTGCTTTGAGCAGCCGACTTATTACATAGGCTACGCAAGGGCGAAAACAGACGAAACCGACCTCACTAAAATCAAGTTTGAAAAGTACCCCGACGATAATACATACTGCCCCGTACTCAGCGCAAATGAGTTTGAAGAGGGTACGGGACACCATTCAATGATAAAGGAAAACGGGCAGTGGTACGCAATTTACCACGCGCGTGATTATGACGACGGACTCGGCGCAGACGCGTTTGACGCAAGAAACGCAAGAATCTGTAAGCTGAACGTCAAGGACGGTATTATTACCGCAGAAAGATATAAGGACAGAATATGAACACTTGGAAAAACAATCTGAGAGATATTGAGCCGTACGTACCCGGCGAGCAGAGTAAGGAAAGCGATATTGTAAAAATAAACGCTAACGAAAACCCTTATCCGCCGTCGCCTATGGCAGTTAAAGCGCTGAGGGAATTTGGCGCCGAGTCGCTGCGCTTTTATCCGAGCGCCGACGCAACGCCGCTAAAAGAGGCGCTTGCAGAGCATTACGGCGTGGGCGTTGAAAACGTGTTTCTCGGCAACGGCTCTGACGACGTTATCGCCCTGTCGTTTCAGGCGTTTTTCAACAGCGAAAAGCCGATTGCCTACCCGGACATTACTTACAGCTTTTACCCCGTATGGTGCCGCCTGCTGAAAATTCCTTATAAAACGTATCCCCTTACGGACAGCTTCAGAATTAACGTAGAGGATTACAAGGAGGAAAACGGCGGCGTAATTATCCCCAACCCCAACGCGCCGACCTCAATTTGTGAGGGCGAGGAATTCGTAAGAAGGCTTATGGATTACAACACTGACAGCGTTGTTATAATTGACGAGGCTTACGTTGATTTCGGCGGCTACAGCTCTGTTAAGCTTACAAAGGAATACGAAAACCTGCTTGTTACGGGAACGTTTTCAAAATCGCGCTCGCTTGCGGGAATGAGAATAGGCTTTGCAATAGGAAGCAGGACGCTGATTTCAGTACTTGAGGCGGTTAAAAATTCGTACAATTCCTACACCGTTGATTCCCTTTCAATAGCTATGGGCATTGCCTCGGTTAAGGATGACGAATATTTCAGAGAAACAATAAATAAGGTAATAAACACGAGAGAGAGAGTTACAAACGAGATGAGAGCGCTCGGCTTTACCGTTCTTGATTCAAGCGCGAATTTCATTTTTGCAACTCACGAAAGCGTATCGGCTAAGGAAATTTTTGAATACCTTAAGACGAAAAAGGTATTTATCCGCTATTTCAACCTCCCGAGAATTGATAACTACCTCAGAATTTCAATCGGTACAGACGGCGAAATGGACCGCTTTCTCACCGAGCTTAAAAACTATTTAAAGGAGAAGAAAAAATGAAAGAGATTTCAAAAATACTCGGCGTTGTGATTAACGCCGCAAACTACGGCGTAGGGCTTGCCGTAGCAATAATTCTTCTTTTTAAAAAGGACTTTGTTTCAGTGTTCTACATTATGGGAATGACGTCTAACGAGAGCCTGTTTTTCAATATGATAATGTTCCAGATAGGTCTTGTTCTGCTTGGAATTGTCATTGTTATGATGACCTCCGACCAGAAGAAAAAGGACGCGGTAATTGAGTTCCCCGTCTTTTATGAGATAGTTCCGATTGTAATAAGCGGAATCAGTATTTACTACGCCTTTACGGGCGAAACAGCGCGCGAAAAGATTGTTGTAATCGCCTGCGCAATTTTGTATTCAGTCCTCTCGGCAATAGTAATTTACTGCGGCTCAAGACTTTTCCAGATTTTCCCGAAGAAATAAAA
>CAMNAP010000052.1 GCA_946531445.1 uncultured Clostridia bacterium | reverse complement strand
AAAAAAAGCAAAGTTTTGATTGTTAACTTAAATATTGACTATTTTATTATAATGTGGTATGATTGTTACAATTACACTTTAGCGATTGAAAGGTTTAAATCGCTGTAGTAACAACAGGAGATGTTAATTATGCCTATTACAGAATTTTTAGAGAGAAACAGCGAGCTTTACGGCGACGAGGTCTGCCTTGTTGAGCTCAATCCCGAAATACAGGAAAAAAGGCTTGTAACATGGAAGGAGTATTCCTTAACCGAGCCCAAAGGCTCAGCCCCTTACAGAAGAGAGATTACCTGGTCAATCTTTAACGAAAAGGCTAACCGCTTTGCAAACCTTCTTATCTCGCGCGGTATCGGAAAGGACGACAAGGTGGCTATCCTTATGATGAACTGCCTTGAGTGGCTTCCCGTATACTTCGGCGTTCTTAAGGCGGGCGCTATTGCGGTGCCGTTCAATTTCCGCTACGATACCGACGAAATTGAATATTGCGCCGAGCTTGCCGAGGTTGATATTATGGTGTTCGGCTCCGCTTTTATCGGCCGTCTTGAGCCTATCGCCGACAAGCTTTCAAAAAAATGTAAGCTTATCTATTGCGGCGGCGGCTACTGTCCGTCGTTTGCAGAAAGCTATAACGAGCTTACCGCTAACGAATCAAGCCAGAATCCCAATGTTGAAATTAAAGACAGCGACAATGCCGCAATCTATTTTTCATCGGGAACAACGGGCTTCCCAAAGGCTATTTTACATAACCACGAAAGCCTTATGCATTCCGCAAAGGTAGAGCAGGCGCACCACGGTCAGACTCACAGCGACGTATTTCTCTGCATCCCGCCCCTTTATCATACGGGCGCAAAAATGCACTGGTTCGGCTCGCTTATCTCGGGCGGCAAGGCTGTACTTCTCAAGGGCACAAAGCCCGAATACGTTATCCAGGCTGTCCACAATGAACGCTGTACAATAGTATGGCTTCTCGTTCCCTGGGCTCAGGATATTCTTGACGATATAGACAGCGGAAAAATTGACCTTAAAAAGTACGATTTATCCTGCTGGCGTCTTATGCATATCGGCGCTCAGCCCGTACCGCCAAGCCTTATAAAGCGCTGGAAAAAGGTATTTCCAAACCACGAATATGACACTAACTACGGTCTTTCCGAATCAATCGGACCCGGCTGCGTTCACCTCGGCGTTGAAAATATCAACAAGGTCGGCGCAATAGGAATTGCGGGCTACGGCTGGCAGACAAAGATTGTAGACCCCGACGGCAATGAGGTAAAGCGCGGCGAAATCGGCGAGCTTTGCGTTAAAGGTCCCGGCGTTATGACTTGTTATTACAGAAATGAAGAGGCAACCGCAGAGTGTCTTAAGGACGGCTGGCTCTTCACGGGCGATATGGCAAAAGAGGACGAGGACGGCTTTATCTTCCTTGTAGACAGAAAGAAGGACGTAATCATCAGCGGCGGCGAAAATATCTATCCCGTACAGATTGAGGATTTCCTGCGCCAGATGGAGCAGATAAAGGACGTTGCCGTAATCGGTATGCCCGACCACAGACTCGGCGAAATTTCCGCCGCAATTATTGAGGTAAAAGAGGGCTACACTCTTACCGAAGAAGAGGTTAACGAATTCTGCTACAAGATAGCAAGATACAAAAGGCCGAGAAAAATCATCTTTGCAGATATACCGAGAAACCCAACAGGAAAAATTGAAAAGCCTGTTTTAAGAAAAATCTACTGCGTGGATAATCTTGTTGCAAAGGAAAACGAATCGTAAATGCGTGTTGACTTTTAGTCAGCCGAGCGCTATTATAAATAATATAATATTTTAAAGATAGATTATTATGATTTAAATCTTTAAGGGAAAAAGGGTATTTTTATGAAGGAATTAATGTTAGGCAATAAAGCTTTTGCCCGCGGACTTTATGAAGCGGGTTGCTCTGTTGCATCAAGCTATCCCGGTACTCCGTCAACGGAAATTACTGAGGAGGCTGCAAAATATGACGAAATTTACTGCGAGTGGGCGCCAAATGAAAAGGTTGCAATGGAGGTTGCATTCGGTGCCGCAATGGCAGGAAAAAGAAGCTTCTGCGGTATGAAGCACGTTGGCTTAAACGTAGCCGCTGACCCGCTTTACACCGCTTCTTATACCGGCGTTAACGCAGGTATGGTAATCGGCGTTGCCGATGACGCGGGAATGCATTCATCACAGAATGAACAGGATTCGCGCCACCACGCAATCGCCTCAAAGGTGCCTATGCTTGAGCCCTCCGATTCAGCCGAGGCGCTTGAGTTTACAAAGCTTGCGTTTGAGCTTTCAGAGCAGTTTGACACACCCGTTATCGTTAAGATGTGCACCCGTGTTTCACACTGTCAGAGTCTTGTTGAAAAGAGCGAAAGAAAAGAGTTTTCAAAGCCTTACGAGAGAGATATTGCAAAATACGTTATGATGCCGGGTAACGCAATTAAGCGCCATCCCGTTGTTGAAGAGAGAACAAGAAAGCTTATTGAATATGCTGAAACAAGCGGAATCAACAGAGTTGAAGAGGGCTCTGACGAAATCGGTATTATCACCTCAAGCACAAGCTATCTTTACGCCAAAGAGGTGTTCGGAGAAAAGGCAAGCGTGCTTAAGCTCGGTATGGTAAATCCGCTTCCCGTTAAGCTTATTAAGGACTTTGCTTCAAAGGTTAAGAAGCTCTACGTTATTGAAGAGCTTGACCCGATAATTGAAAATCACTGTAAGGCTCTCGGCCTTGAGGTAACTGGCAAGGATGTTCTTCCGATTTGCGGCGAGTTTTCACAGAACTTAATCGCCGAAAAGCTCGGACTTCCAAAGAAGGAAAGCTGTCATCTCAACGAGCAGCTTCCTATGAGGCCGCCTGCAATGTGTTCGGGCTGTCCGCACAGAGGCGTTTTCTATACTCTCAACAAAAACAAGTGTAACGTTATCGGCGATATCGGCTGTTACACGCTCGGCGCCGTTGCACCGCTTTCGGCAATGCATATGACGCTTTGTATGGGCGCGTCTGTTTCAGGTCTTCACGGTCTTAACAAGGCGCTCGGTGAAGAGGGCGAAAAGAATTCTGTTGCAGTTATCGGCGATTCAACATTTATGCATTCGGGTATGACGGGGCTTGCAAACATCGCTTACAATCAGAGCAATTCAACCGTTATCATTCTTGATAACTCAATTACGGGTATGACAGGCCATCAGCAAAACCCGACTACAGGCTATAACATAAAGGGCGACCCCGCAGGAAAGATTGACCTTGAGGCGCTTTGCAGAGCTATGGGCTTTAACAGAGTTAGAGTTGAGGACCCGTACGACCTTAAGGCAATGGATAAGGCTGTTAAAGAGGAGCTTGCCGCAGACGAGCCTTCCGTTATTATTTCACGCCGTCCCTGCGTTCTTCTTAAATACGTTAAAACAAATGCGCCTTTAAAGGTTAATGAGGACAAGTGCCGCGGCTGTAAAAGCTGTATGAGACTCGGCTGTCCGTCAATCAGCTTCAGAGACGGTAAGGCGCATGTAGATAATACGCTTTGCACAGGCTGCGGAGTATGTCAGCAGCTTTGCGCATTTGACGCGTTTGAATAAGAGAGGGGGAGTTACTGTGACTAAAAATATTATGATAGTCGGCGTAGGCGGTCAGGGCTCTCTTCTTGCGAGCAAGCTGCTCGGTCAGATGCTTCTTACCGCAGGATACGACGTTAAGGTGTCCGAGGTGCACGGAATGAGCCAGAGAGGCGGCTCGGTTGTTACATACGTAAGATTCGGCGAAAAGGTTTATTCGCCTGTAATAGATAAAGGCGAGGCAGACTACATCGTTTCCTTTGAGCTACTTGAAGCGGCAAGATATGTTGAATATCTTAAGCCCGAGGGACACATTGTAGTTAATACTCAGCAGATTGACCCGATGCCCGTTATTACGGGTATGGCTCAGTATCCCGAAAACCTGCTTGAAAAAATGCAGAATTCGGGCGCTCAGGTAGACGCGTTTGACGCGCTTGCAATCGCAAACGAGGCAGGCTCATCAAAGGCTGTAAATATTGCGCTTATGGGTAAGCTTTCAAAGAGATTTGACTTTACCGAGGAGCAGTGGCTTGAAGCACTTGAAAAGTGCGTACCCGAGCGTTTTATTGAGCTTAACAAAAAAGCCTTTAAGCTCGCCAGAGAATCTTAAGTCTATAACAAATATTACTAAGGAGGAAAACCCAATGGACAAGAGGTATTATCAGCCGGAAATTGAAACTATGCCGGTTGACCAAATCAAAGCGCTTCAGGCTGAAAAGCTTGTTAAACAGGTTAAGTATGTTTACGAAAACGTTAAGTATTACCGCGACCTGATGGACAAGAAGGGTGTAAAGCCTGAGGACATTAAAACGCTTGACGACATAAGCAAGCTGCCTTTCCTTTCAAAAGATGATTTAAGGGAAGCGTATCCCTACGGACTTCTCGGTACTGACTTAAAGAACATTGTTCGTATTCAGTCTACGTCCGGAACAACGGGAAAGCGCGTTGTTGCGTTTTACACACAGAAGGATATTGATTTATGGGAAGAGTGCTGCGCAAGAGCAATCGTTGCTGCAGGCGGCACAAAGGACGACGTCTGCCAGGTTTGTTACGGCTACGGTTTGTTTACAGGCGGCGCAGGCTTAAACGGCGGTTCTCACAAGGTTGGATGTATGACTCTTCCGATGTCGTCAGGTAACACCAACAGACAGATTCAGTTTATGATGGATTTAGGCTCAACTATTCTTTGCTGTACCCCGTCGTATGCTGCTTATATCGGCGAATCACTTGCAGAGCAGGGCTACAAGCCTGAGGATAACAAGCTCAAGGCAGGTATTTTCGGCGCTGAGCCCTGGACAGAGGAAATGCGCCGGGAAATTCAGAAGAGCCTCGGAATTAAGGCTTACGATATTTACGGACTTACCGAAACCTCGGGCCCCGGCGTTGCTTTTGAATGTGAAGAGCAAAACGGTATGCATATTAATGAGGACCATTTTTATGCTGAAATCATCGACCCCGATACGGGAGAGGTGCTTCCCGAGGGCTCAAAGGGCGAGCTTGTTTTCACCTCGCTTGATAAAGAGGGCTTCCCGCTTCTTCGTTACAGAACTAAGGACATATGTATTTTGACTCGTGAGAAGTGCTCTTGCGGAAGAACTCATATCAGAATGACTAAGCCGCTCGGCAGAAGCGACGATATGATGATTATCCGCGGCGTAAACGTATTCCCGAGCCAGATTGAAACCGTGCTTCTCAAGGAAGGCTATACGCCCAACTATCAGATTGTTGTTGACCGCGTAAACAACACCGACACCTTTGACATTTATGTTGAATGCTCACCCGAGCGTTTTTCAGACAAGGTTTCGGAAATGCAGTCAAGTGAAAGAAGTCTTGCGCTTGCTATGAGAGCAATGCTTGGAATCAATCCTAAAATTCACCTTGTTGCGCCTAAGACGATTGAGCGCTCAGAGGGCAAGGCTGTTCGTGTTATTGATAAGAGAAAGCTTCACTAAGGAGGGGTTACTATGGCAATTACACAATTATCTGCTTTTTTGGAAAACGTTCCCGGAACACTGTGTAAGGCGCTTTCAAAGCTTACTGACGCAGGTGTAAATATCCGTGCCCTCAGTGTTGCGGATACAAAGGATTTCGGAATTCTGCGCGTTATCGTTTCAGATACCGAGAAAACAAAGGCGGCTCTCGGCGAAATGACAATCGTTCGCGAAACACCTGTTATTGCCGTTAAAATGGACGACAAGGCAGGAGCGCTGAGCAATATTCTCAGCATTCTTCAGTCAGCAGACATAAACGTTGAATACGTATACGCTTTTACGGGCGCTGTTGCGGGAAACGCTTACGTTGTAATGAGAGTTGACGATGAAAATCAGGCAGAGGAAATCCTCGCAAAGAACAATATCAAAACGCTTAACGACGAGGATATAAGCGAATATCTTAAATAAAACGTGGCGAATGACATAAAAAAGGCGGCTGAGCTTTAAGCTCAGCCGCTATGTTTTTTATTGTGAGAGTGATTGACAGAGGCTTTCAAATTCGGCTTGCTGTTCATAGGATTTAAAGGCAAACTCCTGATATTTTCCTTTGTCGCCCTTCCAGTAGAGATAGAGCCAGGGACCTGACGAGCCCGATTCTGTATGCTCTGTTCTTTTAGTTACCTTGCCGCCCTCAATAAGCGAGGTGAAGCGTGCCCATTCCTCTTTTGTAAGGAGCTTTGTATCAGAGGCGGTTATGTCGCTTTCGGTAAGGGGGAAACGGTTTCCCTCTCTTTTTTCAAAATAGAATTTGTATTCGCCGTTTTCACTGTAAAACCGATATCTCAGATATTCGGGCGGATTGGTAGACGTGGAGTAAGTATAGTAAAAGTCATATATATCGCTTACTGAAATATTCTTTCCTACTGTCATTTTGTTACCTCCGTAATTATTCTCTGTCTGTCGGGTAAAGCTCAGAGCGAGAACAACAATCAGCGCTCCTGCAATAACCGAAAACAGTACCAAGCGTCCTGCCTTATTCATAGCGGCCTCCTAACGATTACCGAATCAAAGAGAACGGTACGTTTTAATTTATAGGTTTGTTTTTCTTCGCTGTTTTTTATATGTTTTAGCTTTTTCCTAAAACAATATACCTGTTTTTTTATTGTAGCATTGAAGCAATACAATGTCAAACAGGTGGGTAAATCTGCACAAAAAAATAATAGACATTTTGTAACTTCTGACGAAAAAAATTTAGTGTATTGATATTGAAAAACGGCGGTGTTATTATTACTTTACAAAGATATTATTTTGTTAAAATATAATAGACACTTTTATGTGTTAAGGGGGATTTTTTATGAAAAAGCTTCTAAGTATCTTTTTAGCACTGACAATGGTATTGTCGGTTTTGATTGCCGCGCCTATAACGGCGCTTGCAGTTGACGACCCGGGTACGCTTGATTCAAGTAAAATCAGCTTCTGGGCTGACCCCGAAAACACGCTGACTCAGGAGGATATTGACGCTTATACAGGCGGAAACAAGACGACGATGGTAGGCGCAGTTGCGGTACATAAGCGCTCAGGCTCGTCAAGCAGCTATTATCTTTTCCTGCCGTCTACAGCCGACTGTACAAACCTTAAGGTATGGTTTACGGCTTCAAGCGCAACCGTTAACGGAACTACTGTTGTAAGCGGACAGCCGACGGACGTTTTCAGCGAAATTAACGCGGGCGGTATTAAAAAGACCTACACGCTTAATCTCGGCGGCACTAACTATAACGTTACTGCACTCAAGTCGGGCGACGTAGGTGCTGTATATATTGACACAACAAGCGGCTCAATTGCCACAATAAACAACTCGTCAGACAAGTCTGCTTACGAGGACGGAACAATTATGGTAACCCGTCCTGACGGAACGGTTGACTATGACGGTATTCTTTCAAAAATGAAGGGACGCGGAAACGCAACATGGAGCGCTAAAGGAACAAAGAACCCCTACAACATCAAGATAGATAAAAAGACGTCGCTACTCGGAATGGGCAAGTCTAAAAAATGGTGCCTTCTTGCAAACGCGGGCGACGACACGCTTATTAAAAATCAGCTTACATACGACTTTTCCGAGTATCTCGGACTGAAATATCAGGTTATCGGAAAGCCTGTTGATTTATACGTTAATCAGCAGTATCTCGGCGCATATCTTCTTACTGAAAAGGTTGAGCTTGGCTCGGGAAGAATTGAAGTGAGCGACGCCTATGAAAACCTTGAAGAAGCTAACGCAAGAACAGACCCTGCAACGGGCGAGGTGATTACTGACCTTGAGGGAACGGCAACTGCTGTTTACGGCGATGAAAACGGCGGTTCAGCGGCGAGAACGCGCTCGGAGCAGGAGATAGGCACAAGAAAGTATTCCTCATCGCTTACAAGCCCCGAGGACGTAACGGGTGGTTATCTTTACGAGCTGGAAATATCTAACCGATGGCAGGATGAGGGTGCAGGCTTCTGCGGCTACAACAGACAGGGCTGGGTAATGAAGAGCTGTGACTATGCGTCAAAGGATATGGTAAACTACTCGTACGACTTGTTCTATGCACTCGGCGGCTCAGTCTACAACAACGGTGTTGTACCGAGTACGTCAGTTACAACAAACTGCAGCAGCTTAAGCTTAATTAGCGAGCTTAATAACGGCTCAAGGTCTGTTACAAACCCTGCGCCGAAGGCTAAGTATCAGGGCAAAAAATGGGATGAGCTTCTTGACGCTGACAGCGCAGTGAGATATTACTGGACTCAGGAATACTTCAAGAATATGGACTCGTCAACCTCGTCTACATATTTCTTTAAGGATTCAGACTCAATTGACTCAAAGCTTTACGCAGGCCCGGTATGGGATATGGACGAGGCGCTCGGTTATAACAAGAACGGCTCACGCTGGGGCTACAGCTACACAACAAGCGACGGCTGGTATACGAAAAACACGAGAATTTACCGCTGGCGCTCAAACGACTCAACAATGACATATTCAACCGACAAGCATTCGCCGCGTACCTTCTACGGCGCGCTTGCTACAAACTGCTCTGACTTCTGGAAGAGAGCAGAGATTTACTGGCAGTCAAGAGTTAAGCCTGCAACTGAAGTTCTTACAGGTCAGAAAGTTGACGAAACGGGAACGCTTCACGACGTTGCATACTATGCAAACACCGTTGCAAAGTCCGGCACAATGAACAACCTCAGACACAACCTTAACAACGACGGTGATTACAACGCAAGCTCAATTGCAACAGCTATGACAAGCTGGCTTGCAAACCGCGCAACGTGGATTGACTCACAGTTCGGCAAGGTTGACATTAACGATTATCAGGTAAACGTTGAGCCGATTGAGGCGCAGTATTTCAACGGCAGGGCGATTACACCGAAGCTCAGCATAAACTATGACATAGTTGAGCTTGAGGAGGGCGTTGACTATACTGTTGAGTACAGCAACAACGTTAATCCTACATATACTGCAAGCGCTACAATAACCGGTATCGGCGCATTCCAGAATACAAGAAGCATAAACTTTGTAATCAATAAGGGAACGCTTGACGGCGCAAAGGCTGTAATTGACGAAACAGCGTGTCAGGGAGATGTGCTAAGTGCTTCTGTTACGGCAGCTGACAAGAGCGAAATTAACGATAATATTACATATCAGTGGTATGCTGACGGCGTTGCGATTGAGGGAGCCACGGGAAAAGAACACGAGGTAACCGCCGACGATGTTCATAAAAACCTCACCGTTAAGGTTTCGGGCGACGGAGTGAATTACGAAGCCTCTTCGTCTGTAACGTCTAACGCGTGCGAGGTTTCGCACCTCATTAAAAACGAGGTTATCGCTTCCTGGGATTACGACTACACAAAGGACAGCTCGGCGCTTGCAAACGCTGACGCTTCGGGTGACGGATATTACTATACGGCAAACGGCGGCACACAAAGCGGAATAGCAAAGCTAAGAGGCTCTGTAACTGCGCAGAGCACGTCGGAGCTTGTATGGTCGGGTTCAGATTTATTCGCCAACGATTCGCTTACTGTTTCACCCGACCAGTCACCTGTAATTGAAGCTGACAAAAATGCGGTAATTGCATGGGGCGAGTATCCGTATTTTGAAACTGAGCTCTCAACGCTCGGTTATACGGACGTAAGAGTTTCGGCTAAGCTCGGCGGTTCAAAAAAGGGACCGAGAGATTACAAGCTTCAGTATTCATTTGACGGAGTAAGCTTTACCGACGTAGAAAACGCAACATACTCAATTACCGTAAATAAAGCTATGGAGCAGGCGTTTTACAGAGTTCAGCTTCCTGATGAGTGCAACAACAAAAAGAGCGTTGTTGTAAGAATCGCTGTTGCAAACGATATTGCAATTAACGGAACAAATACAATAGTCGGTCAGGTTTCGGGTAACGCCGCAATTAACAACGTTGTTATCATAGGAAATCAGCAAGATATTCAGAAGTATACGGTTAAGTTTGTAAACGCGGCAGGCAACACTGTTTCAGAGGCTGAATACGCTGAGGGAACGGGCGCTGAGGGAATCGCTGTTCCCGCTAACACCGCCAAGACGTATGATGAAAACGCTCATACAGTTTACAGCTGGGGAACAGTAGGCGATGTTACGGCTGACGTTACATACACTGAGATTGCACAGAGCACGCCTCACAGCCTTTCTCTTAAATCCGAGACGCAGGCAACCTGCACCGAGGACGGCGAAAAGGTTTATTCGTGCTCAGGCTGTGAATATGAAAAAACCGAAACCGAAAAAGCAAAGGGTCACGACTTTGGCTCTGAGATTGACTTTAGCTGGATTGAAAACGCCGCTCAAGGCGAGGGTAAGTGGACGGCTTCGGCTGTGCTTCACTGTACGAGAGACAGCTCGCATACAAAGGACGTTGACGTAACAGTTAATTATACCCACAAAAACGCTACTCCGAGAGAGAGCGGATTTGATAAGTGGGAGGCTGTAATTGACGGCGAGGTTTACGACACAAAGACAGAAAGTATTGAGGCATCAAACGTTAAAATTACCGTTAAGTCAACCGACCTTGGCTGGATTGAGGGAGATATTGAGACTAACGGTGCTGAGGCTACAAAGGAATTCAGCTTCGGCGCAGCGTATGAGCTTAAGGCTGTAATTCCCGACGGCGTAACCTTCATCGGTTGGGAAATCAACGGCAAGCTTGTTGCTACAACAGAGACATACTCAAGCGTAG